>JANXSF010000122.1 GCA_025352795.1 Acidobacteriota bacterium | reverse complement strand
AAAAAGCCAAACCAATGAGGCTAAGCTCTAATCGCAGCGTAATCGCAGCGAGCAAGTAACTGGGCCAAATCAAGCAAGTGCTTTGTTATGAATGGTGGGCACGCGGGGACTCGAACCCCAGACCTCCTGCGTGTGAAGCAGGCGCTCTAACCAACTGAGCTACGCGCCCTGAACTACAAACCCTAGTCTAGAACAAATCCAAACGCATTTGCCACATGCCGCTCAATACAATTTCAGCCTTACCCTCGTTAACCTTACATCTCACAAGAAAATATCCTAATCAACCAAGCAAGGCACAAGGAAAGCTATACTTATGTATCTTAAAGCCATAGGAGTTCAGAATAATTTCATGATGAGAAGCATGGGTGCCGTCGTCGCTGGCTATATCGTGATGGTTTGCTTAGTTGTAGGCTTCTTCCGCCTGATGGGTTTCATCCAGCCTACCTATTTCGCATCGGACAACGCTCCCAGTTTGCCGATCCTCTGGCAACTCGTGGTTCTAATTTTCGATGTGCTGGCGGCCGGCGTCGGTGGCGCAACTGCTGCCTGGTTTGCACCGTACACCCCCTTCCGCCATTCCTATTGGCTCAGTGGGATTATTTTGCTTCTGGGATTAATCAGCATTCCTGCGGCCTACCTTCGTGGCGATTCCCTATGGCTTGGTGTTTCCACTGGCTTTTTGGGATCATTCGCCTGCTTAGCTGCCGGTTGGGCCATGGATAATAAATTACGTTAACATATGGCCTTCGCCTTGCAATAAACCCTTTTGCATGTGCAACCAAAGCCGCTAACTACTTCAATTGTTATGACTCGTTTAAGATCCACCAGTCAAAGACCGTGCCGCTTTGTCACACATGTAACCGGATGAATACAGGATTCAGCCTGTCCCCCGGACTCGACTTATAGGATAATGGAAACCATATGAAGTTTGCTGTCGTCATAGCCCCCTTATTTGCAATCACGTCCTTTGCTGCGGACACGAAAGTAATTGAACAGATCGTAGCCAAAGTGAATGGCGAAATTATTACTCGCACAGAACTGGATCGCACCAAGCGACAGATGGAAGAAGAAGTGAAGCGCCGCTCCGCCAAGGAACCAGATTTGGTGAAGCAGGCTGCTGAAAAACAGAAAGACTTTCTGCGGGAACGCATTGATCAAATGCTGCTCGTCCAGAAAGGCAAAGAGCTCTCCGTAAATGTCGATTCCGAAGTCAGCAAGTACCTGGCCGATATTCAACGCAAATTGAAAATCAGCGATCCCGAAAAGTTTCAAGCCGTACTTCGCGAAGAGACTGGCCAGACCTTTGAAGATTACAAGATGGAACTGAAAAACAGCATCTTGACGCGCCGTGTGATCGGTCAGGAAGTTGGCTCTCGCGTGAATATTCCCAAAGCGGATATCCGCAAATATTACGACGATCATCAGACTGAGTTCCAGCGCGAAGAGCGGTTATTCCTTCGCGAAATTCTGGTTTCTACCGATGGAAAAGATGCTGCGCAACAAGCTGCTGCGGAAAAAAAGGCTAAGGATTTAGTTGCTCGTGCCCGGAAAGGGGAGAAGTTTCCAGATCTGGCCCGTGATAATTCCGACGCACCCACCGCTGAACAATCCGGCGAATTGCCACCTTCCAAAAAAGGCGAACTGGATAAGAAACTGGAAGATATGGTTTGGGAAAAGGATCGTAACTTCATAACCGAACCAATCAAACTGCCCAATGGTTGGCTGTTGCTTAAAGTGGATGAACACCACAAAGCAGGCATGGCCCAGTTTGAGGAAGTGGAGCAGGAAATTGCCGGTTATCTTCAGAACGAAAAGATGCAGCCGGAATTGCGCAAGTATCTTACCAAGCTGCGTGAAGATGCGTTCCTGGAAATTCGCGAAGGATTTATTGACACAGCGGCGGCACCCAACAAGTCCACCAAATGGTCTGATCCGGCTCAGTTGAAACCAGAAACAGTGACTAAGGAAGAGGTTGCTTCGCAAACTCGCAAGAAGCGCTTACTATGGATGGTACCCGTTCCTGGAACGGAAACATCACAGAAATCGAAATCGAAATCCACCTAATGAAGAATGCTTACGTCCGGGACCTGGAAGCCAACCAACAGATTCATACAACGTTTCTAGTTGGTTCAAAAGACATCCGTCAAAAGAAGAGTGGGGAGCCGTTTCTTTCGCTCATCCTGCTGGATAAGAGCGGCGATATTGACGCCAAAATGTGGGACAACGTCGCTGAAGTGATGGACACGTTTGAACGCGATGACTTTCTTAAAATTAAGGGAGTTACCCAGGTTTTCCAAAACAAAATTCAGTTAACCATTCACAAGCTGCAAAAGATTGACGACCGGGAAGCAGACTTTGCCGATTTCTTTCCATCCTCCCGGCACGATGCCAATGAGATGATGGTGGAACTGGAAGCGATCATCGCTTCTTTCAAAAATCCCCATTTGAAAGGCCTTCTCGAAGCGTTTTTTGCCGACCCCGATATCCGCCAACGCTACCGCATTGCACCCGCCGCTAAAACTATTCATCATGGCTGGCTGAGTGGCCTTCTGGAACATGTTCTGTCCATGTGCAAACTTGCCGATTTCACAGCCGGTCATTATCCGATTGTGGATCGGGAACTGCTGCTCACCGGCGTAATCCTTCACGATATCGGCAAAATTCATGAGCTCACCTACCAACGTGGGTTCGGCTATTCCGATGAGGGTCAGTTGCTGGGGCACATCATCATTGCCATGAGAATGCTCGATGAAAAAATCAGGTTAGTCGATGGCTTCCCCGTCAATTTGCGGACCTTGGTGGAACATATGGTGGTCAGCCATCATGGTCAATTAGATTACGGTTCGCCCAAAGTTCCAATGTTTGCCGAAGCCATGCTGCTGCATCATCTGGATAATCTGGATTCCAAAATGGAAACAGTGCGCGGCGCTTTAGAACGCGATAAGCAGTTGGAAGGAAATTGGACTGGTTGGATTAATTCCCTGGACCGAGTATTGCTAAAAAAGGATCACTTTCTGAATCCCCCGGCGGCCACGCCGACAGTAACCACACCAGTAACTACCCAGCCGTTGCCTACGACTGAAAGCAAGCCCGCCGCAAAAGCTCAGCAAGGTTCCATGTTTGGAGACAAATTGTTAGGAGCGCTGGCTCAACCTAAGAGCTAGCCCACCCAACATGCGCAAGACTTCTCCTGCAAAAGACATTCCACCTCCCTTGGAACTGGAATGTTTAAAAGTGCTTTGGGCACTTGGTCAAGGCAATGTAAAAACAGTGCGCGAGCAAATGACCCAGCATCGCGATCTGGCGTATACAACAGTGATGACGGTTCTTGACCGCCTCGCCAAAAAGAACGTTGTGGGGCGCAGCAAAATTGGGCGTTCCTTTGTTTATGTTCCCCTCGTTGACCGCGATTCACTTCGTCTTGTAGCGGTTAAAGAACTGCTCAATACATATTTCGATGGGGAACAGGAAAATCTGGCCGGTTGGTTAAAGACGCACATCCCTGCGTCAGAACTTCCTGAAAAGACCCACAGTCAAATCGTCCAATCCAATTTTGATACCTCGTTGCTCTAGCAAACCCCAATAGTTACCGTTACTTCTTCCCTCTAGCATTAAAATTCAGATACAATACAGTTACGAAAAGGAGGTTGTACTATGCTTCGTACACCACTCATACGCCATGCAAGTGTTATGGCTTTTTTAGTCCCGCTGCTCGGTTTGACGCTTATGGCGCAATCAGAACGTGGAACAATAACAGGAACAATTAGAGATACATCCGGCGCAGTCATCGCTGGTGCCAAAATAACCGTTAATAATGGGGCAAACGGTTTATCGGTTGCGCTTTCCAGCAATGAAGCTGGTGAGTACACCGCACCCAGCTTGTCTGTGGGCACCTATGTAGTGCGTGTTGAAAAAGATGGCTTTCGTCCCTCTTCAGTCACTGGACTCACCCTGAACGCAGCCACAACCATGCGTGCCGATGTAACACTCTTGAAGTAGGTTCCTCCTCGCAAGCCATCGAAGTGCAAGCAGTAGCGTTGCAACTCGGTACAGAAGATGCAAAGACCAGCACTGCCATCACTAATAAGATGGTGGATGAACTGCCTCTGGTTGTCAGTGGCAATATGCGCAGCCCTTTTGATTTGGCCGCGCTAACGCCAGAATCCAAAAAACTCGGCGGTGACAACGGCTTCATCCTCGGCGGTGGCCAGGCTGCTGCTTACGGAACAAACTTAGACGGCGTATCGTCCAACACCACCCGCGCGCTACAAGTAAGTTGGGTATCAACCAACGCACCTTCGCTTGAAGCCATTACAGAATTCACGGTGGATACTAATGGATTCAAGGCTGAATACGGCCACTCCAGCGGCGGTGTCATGAACTTTGTGTCCAAGAGCGGAACGAATAGTTTTCATGGAACGGCATATGAGTTTATGCGCAACAACGCCATGGACGCAAATAATTTCTTCAACAACCGGTCTGGTGTTTCCATACCAATTCTCAAGCAGCACGATTACGGCGGTAGCGTCGGTGGGCCGGTGCTGATCCCCAAACTCTACAACGGCAAAAATAAAACATTCTTCTTCACCTCTTATGAAGCATTTCGAAATCGCTCAGGGGCAACTGGATTTACACAATCTGTCCCCACGCCGGAAATGTACAATGGCGATTTCACCAATTGGGTGACCGCTGCCGGTGTTCGCATTCCGATTTACGATCCCACTACGCAAGACCGCAATGCCGATGGCACCACAACTCGCCAGCCCTTTGCCGGCAATCTGGTCCCAACATCCAAGTTTGATCCCATCTCCAAGGCTGCTTTAGCCGCCTATACCTCCGGTGGAACGCTTGTTCCAAACACGGGCAAGGCTCCAGGAACCATTGGATACGTCAACAACAATTACCTGATTTCAAGCGGTACCAACCTACTCCCCAACACCAAGATCAGCGTCAAAGGCGATCATACTTTTAACGATAAACATCGCATCTCCAGCTATTACGGTTACAATCGCGAACAAGTAATCCCTGGTGCCAATGGCCCGCCCACACTGCCTGGAAATTACACAAACTATAACGACACGCAGCAAGCCAGCGACGTTGTCCGCTTCAGTTGGGATTGGACCTTGAGCCCCACCAAATTAAACCATTTCTATTCCGGTGGCAATAACTGGCGTCAAAACCACGATCCGCCTCAAGCAACCGTCAAAAGCGGCATCAACTGGAAGGATAAGGTTTGCCTGGCCAACGTTCCCGATTGCAGCCAGAACCTGCTCAACCTGGATTTCGGCGACATTCAAAGCTGGGGTGGCCGCGCTAACAACGGTAGCGAAAATACTATCTATAGCTTCAATGACGACTTCACCTGGATCAAGGGCCGTCACGCCATCAAATTCGGAGGCGGCACGCAAATCAGCCATTACAATGGTTTCGGACGGCAATGTATCTCTGGTTGTGCCAGCTTCAGCTATATCAACACTGGTGTCGCGGGCGGCAACACTCCGGCCAACGGTGGATCTTCCTTTGCATCTTTCCTGCTTGGATATGCCAATGGCGGTTCCATTGATACCATCCGTTTCATTGGCCAACAGTGGCCCTCTTACGGTGGCTACATTCAGGACGATTTCAAAGTCAGCAAGAAGTTGACCATCAACTACGGCCTCCGTTGGGAAGTACAATTGCCTCCCACTGGTCTTGAAGACCGCTGGAGCGACTTCTCAACCACCACCGCTAACCCTCGCGCAGGTGGCATTCCCGGCGCGTTGATTTATGCTGGAACGGGTAACGGGCGTCAAGGTAGCCGGACACTGGCCGATAGTTGGTTTGGTGGTTTCGGCCCTCGCTTCGGGATGGCTTATTCGGCTAACGAAAAGACGGTAGTTCGCGTTTCTTACGGTCGTTCTTTCGGCGCTGTCACCACAGTTACCGGTTCTACCCATCAACGCGGATTTACGCAGACGTACGGTGTACCGGATAACGGCAGCAACGGTGTGAACGCTAACTTGATTTTGAAGGATGGATTTCCCTCATATCCGGTTCCTCCGTTCATTGATCCTTCTTTTGCGAATAAAGACAACATTCCGTGGTGGCAGGGCAAGGAAGCGACTCGCTTGCCTGAATCCAACTTCTGGAATCTTTCCATCCAGCGTCAAATCTCCGCCAGCATGGTACTCGATGTATCGTATAACGCCTTGATTGGTTCTCATCTTCAGACCCAATTGTTGAATTACGATCAGGTGAATCCGGCATTGCTCGCCAAGAACGGATTTGCTTTATTGAATAGTTCCATCACGTCTGCCGCAGCAGTAGCAGCCGGTTTCAAAAGCCCATACCCGAGCTTTACAACCGCGACCTGCCCTGCCCAGGATGCATGTTGGGGTGGTGGAGCAACAGTGGCCCGTTCACTTCGCCCCTTCCCCCAATACAACAGCATTGACACTTATGGCGGTGGCGGCGATCATAGCGGCCATTCCAGCTATCACGCCGGCATTGTTAAACTCGAACGCCGCTATTCCAAGGGCTATTCAATTACCACATCCTATGTGTTTTCCAAGATCATCACGGATTCAGACACATACTGGGGCAGCGGAACATCCATCGATCATTTCAACCGCGGCCTGGAAAAATCCATTGGACAGTTTGATATCACCCATAACTTCAAGCTATCGACCATTTATGAACTACCCTTCGGAAAAGGTAAATCAATGCTGAGTCACGGCGTTGGCGCAGCAGTACTTGGCGGTTGGCGTTTGAGCGGCATTGGATTCTATTCCAGTGGCCAACCTCTGGGTTTGAGTACTAGCGTCGGCACTCCTTCCGTGTTGTTTGCGGCAGGCAACCGTCCGCTGATCTCCTCCTACGACGGCTGGAATCAACCGACAGTTGGCAGCAAATTCGATCCTTCCGTAGACACCTTCGTTAAGCCGGCATCTTTCTTCCCGCCCCAAGTAGGAACTCAATTTGCCGGAACCACGCAGTACTTCGGCAACCAGACTCGCTACAATCCGAAGTTCCGCCAATTCCCCAACTTCAACGAAAATCTATCTGTTACCAGAAGCTTCGTTATCAAAGAAGGAATCAAGCTGGACTTCCGTGCGGAAGCCTTCAACGTGTTCAACCGGACACGCTTCGGCACCGGTTCGTTGCAGATTCAGAGCCAGACCTTTGGCAAACTGACATCCAGCGGCGATCTGCTCAATACCCCACGTCAAATGCAGTTAGCTTTGAAGTTGTACTTCTAAAGTCAGCAGTAACCATCAACGGAGCCTCCCGCAAGGGAGGCTCTTCTTGTTTTAAACGTAGTCCATGCCTACTGAGCGTGCGCAGTGATAGATTCGCAGAGATGCAGGCAAATCGCGATAATCCGAGCGTAATTGGTACGCGAATCCGAGCCGTGACCGCGTGGGAGCGACGTTTGTGTATTCCGACGAAGAAAATTACTCATTCCGAACTTAAGAAATTATTTCTTTGAGCTCGGAATGGGTTTCAATTGGAGCCAACCGCACTAAGCTCAACATCATTTCGTTTCAATGATTTGAGAGGTACAATTCGCCAA
>JANXSF010000121.1 GCA_025352795.1 Acidobacteriota bacterium | reverse complement strand
CGTGGAAGACCGGATAGATGCCCGCGCAAGCCACAGCAAATAGCGTCATGGCTTCAGCGGCGCGGTTGATCGACGTGCGCCACTTTTGGCGAAAGAGAAATAGAATTGCCGAGATCAAGGTGCCGGCGTGGCCGATGCCGATCCAGAACACGAAGTTGGTGATATCCCAGCCCCAACCGATAGGTACGTTATTACCCCAGACACCGATACCCTTGGCGACAAGGTAGCCGATCATCGCTTGCAAAAGAAGGAAGATGCCGCCGGTGATACTGATTGCAATCCACCATGCTTTGTTCGTTCGGACTTCGACGATTTCAGAAACTACGCGGGTGATTTCGTGGTAGGAGGGATCGCCGATCACCGACGGCTGGTTCATCCGCTCGAGGTAAACTTTATCTTTTTCTAGGAGTTCTTGCGCCATGTTTATGCGAGCTCCGGATTCGGATTGCGCAGCTTCGCTAAGTAGCTTGTGCGCGGCCTTAAATTCAATTCTTTAAGCAGCCCATAGTTCAAGTCTTTTTTCTTTAACTTCGATACGGCACTGTTTGGATCGTTGATGTTACCAAACGTAATTGCTTCGGCAGGGCAGGTTTGTTGACAGGCCGTCTGGATTTCTCCATCGCGCAACTCGCGACGACCCTCCACTTTAGCCTGAATCTTCTTTTCCTGAACCCGTTGCACACAGTATGTGCACTTTTCCATCACGCCACGCATGCGCACCGTCACATTGGGATTGAAGACCATTTTGGTGGATTCTTCCATATCTTTGTGCCAGTTAAGGTAGTTGAAGCGACGGACCTTGAACGGACAGTTGTTGGCGCAGTACCGCGTTCCGACGCAGCGGTTGTAAGCCATGTCATTCAAGCCTTCTGGGGAATGATTGGTGGCAGCCACTGGGCAAACTGCTTCGCAGGGTGCTGTTTCACACTGCTGACAGGCCATCGGCTGATAAACCACTTGCGGATCATCAGAGGCCACGTGATTTGCATCTTCACTTTCCGCTGAAAAATAGCGATCCAGCCGGATCCAGTGCATTTCCCTGCCCCGTTCCACTTGATCTTTACCCACAATCGGGATATTGTTTTCAGCCTGGCAAGCCGTAATGCAAGCATTGCAGCCAACGCAGGAGTTCAGGTCGACGACTAATCCCCATTGATTCCCCTTGCTGTAATCGTGGTACCCATACAACGAGAATTCTTCGGCTTGATCATCTTCCTTGGTGGCGAAATCCTTTTCTTTTTCGTATTCCTCAAGCTTCGCCTCGCGCACAATCGGTCGCGATTCCATGGAGAAATGTTCCTGGGTCGTCACCAGATTATGGTGGCCAGTGCCTTTCACAATCTGGGCCGCAGCAAATCCCATGCCCGCAATTGTTCGGAGGGGGTAGACATCAAAGCCCACATTTTTGCCCACTCGGCCAACTTCCTTGCGACCATACCCCAACGTTACTGAAACCGTATTTTCCGCATGACCCGGCAGGATCATGGCGGGAACATTTACTGTTTTACCGGACACAGTGATGGCGATCAAGTCCCCTACCACGACACCCAAAGCTGTCGCCGTTTTCGGTGAGACAATGCCCGCATTGTCCCAAACCAGTTTGGTCATCGGTTCTGGAGCTTCCTGCAACCAACCGTTATTTGCAAACCGACCGTCGTAAGAGGTGGCGCTTGGGAAAAACGCGACTTCCATTCCAGCAGAAGGTTTAGGTGCATCATTAACTGCTACTTCAATCCGTTTTGCATCGGCCACTACTTTGACGAAATCTACTTTCACCGGCTCAATCACGCCGTCATGCAAGGCTTGGCGCCAGGCTTTGTCGGCCAGCTTCCATTCTGCCTTCACTAACTCATAAGCTTTGGTGGAATGGCCCAGCAGCATCGCCACTAATTCTATGGCGGAGCGGGTTCCAAACATCGGCTGAATTAAAGGCTGTTGAACCGACGCCGCACCATCGGCATAAGCGTCTCCCCAGCTTTCGAGGAAATGAGATTCGGGCAGATGCCAGGATGAGAGCTTGGCGGTTTCGTTCACCTCAGCCCCAAGATGAATTACAGTGGCAGCCTTCTTCAGATTTTCAGCAAAGTTCGCATTCGCCGGCGCATCATAAGCGGGGTTCCCACCCAGAATCACCAGAGTTTTGACCGAACCCGATGCCAATTGTTCAGATAGGTTCGTGATGCTTTCAGCCATTGCAGGGCGATCCTGCTTGACGTAGTTGACCGTGGTTCCAACCGCACCAATGGCTTGATTCAATAATGCCGCAATGGCATGAACTGCCGCCGGTTGCCGATCTCCGGCAATCACCAACGCATTGCCCTTGTGCTCGTTCAGATCCTTTGCCACGGCCTTCGTCCATTTGGCGAATTTGCCGTCTTGTCCCAGAATTTTCAGACCTTGCGGAAGAACACCGGCTTCGCGAGCCAGATCGCTGGCAAAAGCCAAAACTTCCGAAGGCTTCACTCGCAGCCGATGATCGGCCTGCGCCCCTGTAATCGAATAATTGGACTCGGCAACATACAATCGACTCAACCCTTCTGCATTGCGCCGACCACGAGCATAGCTTCGAGTCACATCAAGGCCCGGGGAATCGTGAAGAAGAAAGTCGCTATCTAGCGACAAAATGACTTTGGCATTGTCCAGGTTGTAAACCGGTCGAACTCGTTGGCCAAAGGCCAATTCTGCCCCAGCCAGCGCGGAATCTTCATTAATCGTTTCGTATTCAAACCAGGCTGCTTTCGGATACTTCGCCAGCATTTCCGCTCGCAACCCAGCTAGCGTAGGCGACGTTATCGCTTGGCTCACAACACGAAGGCCAGCACCGTCACCCCAGCTTTGCGCTGTGGCGAACTTAGCGAAATCCTCCCAAGTGGAGCTTTTTCCAGCAAGAAGGACACCTTGCGAACGATCTGGATCGTATACGTTTAAAATCGACGCTTGGGCAAATCCAGAAGCCGCACCCATGGAGTTGGGATGCTTTTTATTCCCTTCAATCTTGGTCGGACGCCCGTCGTTTGACTCGACAACTAAACCTTGTACCCGGCTGCCTAGAGAAAAAATGGAAGCATACTGCAGCGGGACCCCTGGAATCTGCTCTTCTACCGATTTCGAATACGGAAGAATGTGCTCTTCAGGACGACGGCAGGCGGTTAACCCGGCCAACCCCATAGAAGCGGCCATAATATTTAGGAAACGGCGACGTGAATTTCCATCCACCATATCTGTCGCACTGGCCGGAAACTCTTTTTCAACCCAATGACGAAACTGGGTAGTATCGGCCAGTTCTTCCAAACTACGCCAATACTTCTTGCCAGTTTGCTTGATTCCCTGAATCTGAACGATCATCGATGACACCCCGAGCAATTTGTTGGCGGATTGATATGTTTTTGAGCCACTAGTTCGCGACCTATATCCACAGGATCGCGCCCTTCCGGCTTCCATTCCAATTTAGTCACCAGCTCAACCGGCCTGATATTTGGCGCGGGATTTCTGTGACATTCCAGACACCAGCTCATGGAAAGATTGGCGACTTGCTTCACTTCCACCATCTGGTCTATTCGACCATGGCAACTTACACAACTGACGCCTACGGTCACATGGGCCTTGTGATTGAAATATACGTAGTCAGGAAGTTTATGGACTTTCAGCCAATTCACGGGCTTGTCCGTCTCGTAACTTTCTTTGATCAGCCGGATGGATTCGCTATCTTTTTTTACTTGTTTATGGCAGTTCATGCACGTTTGCGATGCAGGAACAGCCGCAAATGACGACTTCTCTACTGTGCTATGACAATATAAGCAATCCATTCCCAGGTTGCCAGCATGCAACTTATGACTGTAAGGGACAGGTTGCTCTGGCATATAGCCCGGTTCCAGATTGTCTGGAAGCGTCGCATAATAGGCTCCGCCCAGCCCAGCTAAAGCGCCCAGGCCCAAGATAGGGATCAGGCTGCGGATAATCACATCCAATTGTTTTGGAAATATTAGTGACATGCATTCACTCTCAAGAGACTCGCACTACAACATCCAGTACCGGGACCTAGTACCGATACCAACTATTAACAACTAGCCTTATCATATCAAGAACTTTTACCAAATTGTAAGAAAAATTCTTCTTTGACAGGAATTTCAATGCAGTATGTAAGCTTACATTCGCGGCCTACCATCCTCTTCGGAAGGAATAGGCAATTCTTGAATAAAACTCTAGCCTCTCCCATTCTGCTCCGCTAGATATAATGGGTTGGCGATGCAGCTCCCACCCAAACTTGTAAGCGCGGTTCGCGGCTTGCGATTCAGGCTTACCATCAGTTACTTCGCCATTTTTGCCCTACTATTGATCGTCATCGGACTTTATTTCCGCGCCAACCTTAAAGAAACACTGGACTACCGGATGCGGGAAATCGTCGAAGAAGAGTGGGCGGCGGTGCGCGGCTACCTGAGGATTGAAAACGGCCACGCGGTCTGGTATTTCGACCCCAAGGACCCCGAAGAAAGTTCCTTTGTCGAAAAACTGCGACGGATCATTCTGGTTACCGATGCTTCCGGGCAAGTGCTGGAGGCTTCTAACGGCTATCGTGCCCTTGGTCTGGAAGAGCGCAAAATTCTTCAGAGCCGCTTTAGTATGGCGTCGGCCAGCAGCAGAGAGTTCGTGGTGCGATCCAATTCGAAAGGGGATCGCGTGCTGGTCTGCGCTGGTGTAGCCCGACAGGCCAAATTGCAGTATTATTTGGCAATTGGCCACAGTCTGGCAGATAACGCATTGATTCCAGACAGGTTCACCTGGGATTACTTCACTGCCGTACCCCTTATGCTGATCCTCACCGGCCTCATTGGATGGCTGATTGCCGGTAGAGCATTGAGTCCGGTAAACGATGTAGCGAGGGCCGCCCAACGGATGAGCGGATCTAATTTGAGTATTCGGATTCCTACCAGGGGGTCGGGAGATGAGCTTGACAATCTGATTGAGACGTTTAACCGCATGATGGACCGCTTGAAAGTGAATTTCGATCAGATGCGGCAATTTTCAACCGACGCTTCCCATGAACTTAGAACTCCTTTAACAGCTATTCGAGGTCAATTGGAAGTGGCATTGTTCACAGCCACCACCGCCGACGAATTCAAAGACGCCGTGGTCAATTCTTTGCAGGATGTGGAACAGCTCAGCAACATTGTACGCGCGCTGTTGATGTTGTCCCACGCCGAAACAGGACAATTGGTGCTACAAAAGTCGCCGATGCTGCTGGCAAACGTAGTCGAGGACATTGCCGATCAGTTTCAAATTCCCGCAGAGGAAGCCAAAGTTCAACTCACAGTAAGTGCCGATAAGGAAGTGATCGTGGCTGTGGACCGGGTACAGATTGGACGTTTGATATCCAATCTGCTGTCCAATGCAGTCAAATACACACCTCCGGGAGGCAAAATTCAGACCATTCTGCGCTTCTCACCGAACCGGCAATGGGCTGAGTTTATTGTGGAAGACACTGGCCAAGGGATTGCGGAATTACATCTTCCTCATATTTTTGAGCGGTTTTACAAAGTGCCCGATGCCAATCCAGAGAAAGGTCTGGGGCTGGGCTTAAGCTTTGTGGCGTGGATCGTAAAAGCACACGGCGGGACAATCAAGGTGAAGAGTGATTTTGGGGTTGGGACACGCTTTGAGGTGACCTTACCCATTGCTATTGAGAATCCGACGGCTATTGTTGTGGAGAAAAAACGAGTAAAAACGCTCAAAAATCATTCTTAACGCAGAAAAAGGGAGAGGGCGGTAGCACTGAGGATTAGGGAGAGTGCCACCGCCCTTTTTTGAGGAGGAGCGGAAAAAATCTTATTGCCTTGGGGAAGTTCTTGATTAATTCTTTCCTACGCTTTTGATTTTGCACCCAAAACCCGATTTTGACTGTCAAGATTTGTCGCCAATTGTCCGATGTTCTCTCAGTAGTGCCTTCTCTTCTAGCCATTGACGATGATCGCGAGATGGTTGAGCTTCTCGCCGAATACCTTAAACCTGAAGGATTTCAGGTGGATGCGGCATATTCTGCGGAGCAGGGTTTGCAGCGTGTCCGGGAGCAATCCTACGATCTGATTTTGTTAGATGTCATGCTGCCCGGTATCAATGGGTTTGAAGCCCTGCGGCGGCTTAGAGCACAATCCCAAATTCCAGTTATGATGCTTACCGCCCGTGGCGAAGAAACGGACCGCATTGTGGGTCTGGAAATTGGAGCCGACGATTATCTTTCCAAACCGTTCAACTTAAGAGAACTGTCGGCACGTATCCAGGCAATCCTTCGACGCACCCGGCACAACACAGCCGTTGATCCGTTGAGGGATCATCAACTTTCTGTGGGTGGCGTTACTTTGAACGCCCGATCCAGAAGAGTGGAGTGCAATGGCAAACCGGCAGATTTAACGACAGCCGAATTCGATTTGCTATCGGCTCTGTTGGCGGCCCCAGGCATCATCCACGAGCGGGAAAAGCTATTTGAAACGGTTCTGGGTAGACCTTATACCGTCTTTGATCGCAGTATTGATAACCACATTTCCAGTCTGCGCAAGAAATTAGGCGTATACGCCAACGGTACCGAACGAATTAAGAGCATCCGCAGTGTGGGCTATCTTTACGCGGTGCAGCCGAACTAATCCACTATGCGAAGCCTTCGAGACATTGTTTTCCGTTGGTTCCTGGGTGGTGTTCTGTTGCTGGTCACAACGTTTGCAGCCATCACGGTTTGGACTGGTCAGGACTTGCTGGCAGTCATTTGGAGCGAGCGGGCGGGCCCCTTTGTCCGCTACGTTGCTGAGATGACAGTTGAGGCTTATGAAGATGGAGGCACCAGCGCTTTAGAGACGCTGGACCAGAAAACTTCACTGCCAGCCGGAGTCCAAACTTTTCTGCTCTCGCCAGATGGCACAGAGCTTCGTGGTCGTAAAATTGATCCGAGTCTGGCCTCTCTGCTGGCCAGCGTTCATACCGGCGAAGATGTGAAGTTTAAGCTCGCGGCTGTTAGTACCTTAGCCGCTATTGTTGTCAAGACGAAGCAAAATCGTCAATTTCGTGTGGGATTGATCATTCCCGATACGCCGATTACAGAACTGCCATTGCCATTGGGGGCAATTCTGCTGCGGGTGGGACTGGGCTTGTGCATCGCAGCGGCGGCCTGTTATTGGTTGGCCAATCATTTGACCCGCCCTTTGACACGTCTTCGGGAAGCTGCCAGGAAATTTGCCGGGGGTGATTTGCGGGCCCGTGGTGGTACGGACCACTCTTTGCACAAGGTGGCGGAGATCCATGCCTTAGCACGGGATTTTGACGAAATGGCGGCCCGCATTGAATCACTGATGGAAGGGCAACGTCGATTGCTATTGGATGTCTCGCACGAATTACGCACGCCCTTGACGCGCATGACCTTAACCCTGGGGATTGCCCGGCGCTCGGCCAGTGCTGAGATTTTGCCTTCGCTCGAACGCATGGAGCGCGAAGCAGAGAAGCTGAACCTGTTGATTACCCGTGTGATTGCTGTGAACCGTATGGAATCAAACGGAGTGCCACTGGTGAAGAAAACGGTGGACCTGATGGAAATTGTCAGTCAAGTGGTGGAAGATGCCCGCATTGAAGCGCAGGCGCAGCAAAAGTTTGTGCAGTTGTTGAACCCAATGCGGTGCATGTTGGACGGGGATCCAGAATTGCTGGCCAGCGCCATTGAAAATGTGGTTCGCAATGCCATCCGCCACACTGCCACAGGAACGGCCGTGGATGTCCGGCTCATCGTGAAAGATGGATCTATCGAATTGTCGGTGACCGATAACGGTCCCGGAGTTCCCGAAGATCATCTGCCTCGCATCTTTGATCCATTCTACAGAGTGCAAAAAGGTCGCGAAATGCAATCCGGCGGAATTGGCTTAGGCCTTACGATCGCAGATCGCGCAGTGCGTTTGCACGGAGGTAAGATTTCACCCAAAAACCGTCCTGAGGGCGGGTTGGAAATGGAGATTTCGCTTCCGCAGCTAGTCCAACTCATTTGACTTGAACCGGAGGGTAAACTATAGTTAACTTATAAAGTGAACTAATGCTTACTAGTAAGGCTCAATCCTTATCTGAAGTCCACAGCAGCGTCTCAACCTCCTACGCGGGGTTTTGGCGTCGTATGTTCGCTTTTGCTGGTCCGGCCTATTTGGTGAGTGTTGGCTACATGGATCCGGGCAATTGGGCGACCGATTTAGAGGGTGGGGCGCGCTTCGGTTATCAACTTTTGTGGGTGTTGGTATTGTCCAACGCCATGGCTATCCTGCTGCAAACTTTAAGTGCCAGATTGGGGATCGCCGCTGGAAGGGACTTGGCCCAGGCATGTCGTGAAAGTTATCCCAAACCGATTGCCTTATCCCTGTGGGTGCTGTGTGAAATCGCCATCGCCGCCTGCGACCTGGCTGAAGTGATTGGTGCCGCCATTGCCCTTCAATTGCTGTTTGGCCTACCCCTGCTCACAGGAGTTGTGATCACCGCCCTGGATACGCTGTTGGTGCTCTGGTTTACACGGATTGGCATCCGGGTATTTGAGGCCATGATTTTGGTATTGGTGGCTTCCATCGGCATCTGTTTTGCCATTGAAATCTATTTTTCAAAACCGGCGATGGGAGAAATCGCCCTGGGTTTGATTCCACATCTCAACGGGCAAAGTCTGTACGTGGCTATCGGAATTCTTGGGGCAACAGTGATGCCGCACAATCTCTACCTGCACTCGGCACTGGTCCAAACCCGTCAATTCGGCGATTCATGGGACGATAAGCGCACCGCAGCCAAATTCAATTTGATTGATTCAGCGGTTGCCTTAAATCTGGCACTCTTCGTCAATGCCGCCATCCTTATCGTCTCCGCAGCCGTCTTTTTCAAACGTGGAGTGGAAGTAACGCAAATCCAGCAAGCCCATCTGCTGCTATCGCCTATTCTGGGTGCATCGGTGGCAAGTACGCTGTTTGCTGTGGCGCTGTTTTGTTCTGGACAATCTTCCACACTGACCGGAACCATGGCCGGGCAAATCGTGATGGAAGGGTTCCTGAATTTCCGCATGCGCCCCTGGCTGCGGCGGTTGATCACTCGGTCCCTAGCGGTGATCCCAGCGGTGACCGTGATCTACATTTCAGGAGACGGCGCGGCCTACAAGCTTCTAATTCTGAGCCAGGTAATTTTGAGTCTGCAACTCCCGTTTGCCGTGATTCCGTTGATTCACTTTACGAATGATCGCCAGCGGATGGGGCAGATGGCCAATGCACTTTGGGTGAAAAGCTTGGCCTGGATTACGGCAGCCATCATTTTGGGATTGAATGGCTGGTTGGTGGTCACTACGCTTTCTGACTGGTTGGAAAAAGCTGGTGCAAATCGTATTTACCTGGAATTGTTCCTGCTGCCGATTTTGGCGGTCATTACCCTGCTTCTACTTTGGATCCTGTTTTCTCCGTGGTTGCCTGCGGTGCTGCGCAGCACTGGGCAAACTGCGACGGCTATGCCCTTGAACAGTGCCACGGCGCTGACTCCCAGCCTCTACAAAATAATTCTGGTGCCACTGGATCATACCGAAAAAGATCAAAAAGCCATTTCTCACGCCGCTGCCTTTGCCCGTCAACATAATTCCAAGCTTCTATTAATGCACGTGGAAGAAGATGTGACCAGTCAGCTATACGGAACGTTGGCATGGACGGCGGAAGTGGAGGCGGGTCGAATGTATTTAGCTCAGATCGCCAAGCAGTTAGAAGAACAATCCATTGTTTGTGAAATCCTGATCCGCCATTCCAAGAATCCGGCAGAAGAAATAATTCGAGTCGCGAAAGAGCAGCGGCCAGACCTGGTCATCATGGGTTCCCATGGGCACAAGCTTCTAGGCGACTTGGTGCGCGGCCATACAATTAATCACGTTCGTCATGCGCTGGATATTCCGCTGTTACTCGTGAAGTAGCGCAGCTTACCCCAGAAGTCAGAAAGTTGGGCGGTTATCCTCATCCTTTTAGAATCTCGAAGATTTGTTAACATATCCTGTGGTTGGAAAACCGCTCCCTTGCGGTCACGGCTCGGTAACACATTAATTCTACGGAGCCGTGACGGCGAGGGAGCGGTTTTTCAAGGGCCTGATACGCTTCGCTTCAACACGCGAATTCAAAGGGCCCAGAGGCCTATCCCACTAACTTGCTGGTAAATTCATTCTCGCCGTGGACATCGGTTAGCCGCTGTTCCCTGCTCTGATATTGGTAGGTAAGCTTGGTGTGATCCATGCCCAACAACCGCAAAATAGTGGCATTCAAATCGTGACCGCTGAACGGGGATTCCATCGCTCGTAGGCCAAAATCATCGCTTGATCCCAGCACCTGACCTCCACGAATTCCTGCGCCCGCCATCCAGGAACAGAATGAGTACGGATGGTGATCACGCCCTTTTGCCCCTTCGGCCAATGGTGTGCGCCCAAACTCGCTGGACCATACAACGACCGTTGAATCCAACAATCCCCGCGCTTTCAAATCTGTTAATAGACCGGTGATTGGTTGATCGGTTTTCTTACACATCTTGGTGTGAGAAGTCATCAGGTCAGTGTGGGCATCGTCCCAATCGTCGCCAATGTTAGTGCCCGAATACAGTTGGATAAAACGTACGCCACGTTCTACCAGGCGGCGCGCCAAAAGACACTTCTTCCCGAAATCGTCAGTCAAGGGTTCGCCGATTCCATACAACTTTTTCGTTGCATCGGACTCCTTGATCAACTCCACTGCTTCGGGCGCAGAACTTTGCATGCGATACGCCAGCTCATAACTGGCAATGCGCGCTTCCAGTTCCGAATCTTCCTCACGCGATGCAAAATGACGACGATCAATTTCATTGAGGAAATCGAGGGTATTTCTTTGAGCCTTGGGCGTGACCCCTTGCGGAGTTGCCAGATTTAGAACAGGATGTCCACTACCGCGAAATACCGTCCCCTGGTAAACTGCGGGAAGAAATCCTGATCCATAAGCCTGCGGTCCACTCTTGGTTGCACCATCGGACATCACCACAAATGCGGGCAGATTTTGGCTTTCCGTTCCCAATCCATACGTCACCCACGAACCTAAGCAAGGGTTGCCTGGAAATTGCGATCCAGTGTTGCGAAGGTACAAAGCCGGAGCATGGTCGAAAGCTTCTCCATAGCAGGAACGCAGCAAAGTAATCTCATCCATTTTTGTTGCCAAATGAGGATATAGCTCAGAAATCTCGATCCCGCTCTGTCCGCAGCGATTGAATTTCCAAGGGCTTCCGCGCATTGGTGCTTTGGAAAAATCAATGCGATTGGTCTTCAGTCCCTTGGCCATTTCTGCAGAAATAGTTTGACCAGACCGTTTGTTTAATTCCGGCTTAGGGTCAAACGTATCCACATGACTCACGCCGCCGTGCATGAAAAGATAAATCACAGCCTTGGCTTTTGGTGTGGCATGGGGCGTTTTAGGGGCTAGCGGATTTGTGGTTGCACCTTGAAGAAGTGAAGCCAAGGCAACAGAGCCAAAGCCCTTCCCTGCTTGCGATAGTAACTGGCGGCGGGATACATGATTCATTCGGTAGACTCCAATTTTCAAGGTTAATCAACGTACAAAAATTCATTGCTATTGAACAGGGCTCGGATCAATTCAGCAGTAGCGCTGCGTTCCGATCCTAATTCCTGTTGCTGTTGTTTTAGAAATTCAGAAGCTCTAGCTGCTTCTTCTTTTACTGGTGGGCGTCCGTAAACCGCAAGCCATGCCTGCCCCACCACATCTTTACTAGCCAAAAGGATATCGGCCAATCGTTTCGATTCGCCAACAGTAAATGCGCCATTGAACAACGATAGGGATTGTGGAGCGGTGTTGGAAGATTCCCTTCTTGAGCAGGAGCGAATTCCGTCGGGGCCATCGAAGGTTTCAAACATTGATGAACGGAAGGTGCGGCGAGAAAACAGATAGACGCTACGTCGACGATGCTCAGTGGCATCGTTGGTCAAGATCCACATGCTATCTGGACGTTGGCTCATCCCAAAGAATTCGTCAGCAGGCACCGGAGGCACAACGGGTCGCCCATACATTTTCAAATTCAGTCCACCGGATGAAGACAAAATGGAATCGCGCATCTCTTCCGGTGTAAGCCTGCGACGTGAAAAGTGAGTCAACCAGATATTTTGCGGGTCCTGTGAAAGTGCTTGGGTACTGGGCTTGGCCTCAAGTTGGTATACCTCCGACGTCATAATTTGTTTGTGCAGTTTTTTCAGCGACCAACCATTTTCCTTAAAATCTACAGCAAGAGAATCGAGTAATTCGGGGTGGGAAGGGGCTGATCCTTTGCGTCCGAAATCGCTGGTGGTGGCCACTAAGCCTCGTCCAAAATGATATTGCCAAACGCGGTTAACCATAACCCGCGCAGTGAGTGGATTTTCCGGTGATGCGATCCATTCCGCCAATGCTTTTCGACGGTTGGTTGTTTCCGATTCCTTTGCAGGCTCAGGGCAATCCATACCGCCCAATGCACTGAGGAACCCGGCATGCACTTCTTCCGCAGGTTTTCCACCTCTGCCTGGAAGATAGGTGCGGGGTGATTCGCGGGAAAGGTCTTTGACTGACGGCGAAAACGGACCGGCCTTGAATCCGGTATACATTTTGACCAGGGCAACTTCAATTTGATGCAGCTTATCAAGATCCTCAGGAGTCATGGCTGCACGAATTTTTTCGTCGGAACTGTTCTTCACTTTTTCTTTGTAAGGAGCATAGAGGCTTTCCAACTGGTCGCCATACTCGCGCAACTTCGCTTGTCGCAATACTTCAGCCAGGTCGTAACCGCGGGCCATATCGTAATGCAGAAACACGCGAGATTTTTCCATGGGCATGAAGATCGCCCGCAAACGGTAATAATCTTTTTGAGGAATGGGATCGTACTTGTGATCGTGACAACGGGCACAGGAAACCGTCAGACCTTGAAAGACTCCCAACGTCGTATCCACAAAATCGGTTAAATTTTCCTCGCGATTCATGTCTTCCACTTTATAAAGCATGTCGCGATTGGCACCTACTGTATAGAAGCCTGTTCCTTGCGCGGAAAGTGGATCGTCAGGATACAACTCGTCGCCGGCAATTTGCTCTTTCACAAAGCGGTCGTAGGGCTTGTCATTGTTAAACGCGTCGATGACATAATCGCGATAGCGCCAAGCGTAGAGAAGATTCGGATCCTGTTCAAACCCGGCAGTATCTCCGTATCGCGCCAGATCCAACCAGTGGCGACCCCATCGTTCGCCGTAACGCGGAGAGGCCAGTAATTCGTCGATCAACTTCTGCCAGGCGGTAGGAGAACTGTCTTCCATAAACTTCTTTATCTGATCAGCCGTCGGAGTGATGCCCCAAAGATCCAGATAGGCACGTCGGGCAAGGGACTCTTTAGGAGCCTTTTTTCCAGGTGCCAATTTCTGTGTTTGGTGCCCCGCAGCAATGAATCGGTCGATAGTTGAACTGCCCCATGCGGTGGTTGGCGTTGCCGGGCGAACTGGTTGTTTGAAGGACCACCAGACAGAAGAATTCATCGGTTGGGCGACGCTGGGCCAGGGCGTTCCACTGGCTACCCATTCTCGCAGCGTAGCGATTTCTGGTTCCGGCAGTTTGTCCCTGGGAGGCATGTGCGGAGCAGTGCGATGTTCGACAACATCCAACAAGAGAGGCTTTGCCGAACCTCGCTTGCCGCCGCGGAGTAATGATTCTTGTGAATCCAACTTCAGGTCGGACATTGCCATAGAGCCGGCATGGCAGGCAAAGCAACGTTTTTCCAACACAGCCAAGGCGCGGTTAGCCACACCATCGGCGGGGAATAACGGCAAGGTAACAATACAAAATACCGCAAAGAATTTCATGGTTAGATGCCCATATGCTATCAAGTCCTGAGGTTGGATGGAATGCTATTGGATCAGCTATTGGATCAACTGCTTCCCCTCATCGGTAGATTGAGCTATGGTAATTTGATCGGGCAACCGCCCTGGGAGAACTGTTTTGACAACCAAACTGATTCTATTGATGGGACTGGCATCCTGCATTGCACCTGCCCAAGAACCACCTACAGAAGAAAAAGCAACATCACCGGCAAAGCCTACGGCAGCCACACCGGCCAGGGCCACAGAGCCTGAAATCAAGCCTTACGATAAGGTGATTACTAAAGACGCCAAATCAACTGCGGGCATTTTTCAAGTGCACCGGATCAAAGAGAAGATTTACTACGAGATCCCGAAAAGCGAACTGGGCAAGGATTTTTTGATGGTCGTGCAGATGGCCAAAGTTGCTCCAGGAACAGGTTTCGGCGGAACTAGCTTGGGGAATCAAGTGATTCGTTGGGAACGGCGAGACAAGCGCATTTTGTTGAGATCAGTTAATTTTGACATTACTGCCGATCCGAAAACTCCCATTGCCGAAGCGGTGAAGAACGCCAACACAGACACTATTATTTCAGCGTTCAACATTGAAGCAGAAGGAAAAGAAGATTCCGCAGTCATTGAAGTGACCAAACTTTTTTCCACTGAAACACCCGAGTTTAGCCCTCGTCGAAGAATTGGGGCCAGGGGATTTGACGCAGCGCGATCCTTTGTTGACCGCGTCGCTTCCTACCCCACCAACATTGAAGTGGATGCTACGCACACTTATACAGCTTCCCTGGACGTGCCTACAACGGGCACCGGGCCAACTGCGCCGCCTGTCGGATTTGGTGGGACAATGCGCGGAACGTCGGCGACCGTGGGCATGCACTACAGCATGGTGAAGTTGCCGGAAAATCCGATGATGCCGCGGCTGAAAGACGAACGGGTGGGCTATTTTTCATTGACCAAAACTGACTACGGAACCGATGAACATAAGGCGGCCAAGCGCACTTACATTACTCGCTGGCGGTTGGAAAAGAAGAATCCGACATCGGCATTGTCAGAGCCCGTGAAACCGATTGTTTACTACGTTGATCCGGCTACTCCAAAGGCGTGGATCCCTTATGTGAAGCGCGGAATTGAATCCTGGCAGAAGGCATTTGAAGCAGCCGGCTTTCTGAACGCTATCCAATCTAAAGACGCCCCATCAAAAGAAGAAGATCCAAACTGGAGCCCTGAAGATGCCCGCTATTCGGTAGTTCGCTGGGCACCGTCTACGGTGGAAAACGCGGTTGGCCCGCATGTGCACGATCCTCGTACCGGGGAAATATTGGAAGCTGACATTTTAATGTTCCACAACGTAATGTCGCTTGCCGAAGGTTGGTACTTCACGCAAGTGGGGCCGTTGGATGCGCGCGCGAAAACATTGCCACTTCCAGAAAAGCTTATGGGACGACTGATTGAATTTGTAGTGGCTCACGAAGTTGGTCATACGTTGGGCTTTCAACACAACATGAAGGCCAGTTCCATGTACCCAGCGGAAAAAGTCCGGGATCGGGAATGGGTGAAAAAGATGGGACATACGCCGTCCATCATGGATTATTCACGATTCAATTATGTGGCGCAGCCGGAAGACAAAATCGACGTGGACGATCTGGTTCCATCCATTGGGCCGTACGATGTTTGGGCCACGGTTTGGGGATACAAGCCCATCCCAGTTGCAAAGACTTCTGAAGAAGAAAAGTCTACGTTGGACAAATGGGCTCGGGAACAGGACAAGACTCCGTGGTTCCGTTTTAGCGCGTCAAAATCCAATGGAACAGATCCCGGCGAATTGACCGAAGCAGTGGGCGATGCTGACGCGGTAGCTTCCACCAAGCTGGGTTTGAAGAACTTGGAAAGAGTGGCAGCAATGTTGATTCCAGCTACTGAAAAAGAAGGGGAGAGCTACGATCAGTTGGATGAAATCTACGGTCGTTTAGTGGGCCAATGGACCAGGGAAATGGGACACGTGGCGGCCATTGTGGGTGGTGTCAATGCACAACAAAAAGTGGGTGGACAGGCCGGAGTTCTGTTCACAGTCGTCCCCAAGGAACGTCAAAAAGCAGCACTTGAATTTCTACAGGCGAATGCATTTCTAACGCCAAAGTTTCTGATCATGCCTGAAGTGTTTCATCGCATAGAGGCAGAGGGTGCCCTGGCCCGATTGCGAAACGCCCAACAATCTCCGTTGAACGCGCTGCTATCCACGACTCGCATTGCGCGCATGGTGGAACAGGAAGCGATTGATGGGGAGAAGGCTTACAAGCCATCCGACTATCTGGGCGATCTGCGCCGCGGGCTATTTAAGGAGTTGAATGATGCAACAATTAACACCGATTCGCTGCGACAAAACCTGCAACAAGGATTTGTTCAGATGTCTGGGGATCGAGTGAATGCAACAGCCACAGACGCAGTGGTTCGCTCTTTATTGAGGGCAGAATTGAAGAATCTTTCGGCAGACTTGCAACGATCTCAGACCAAGCCAGCAACGCCCGCAGTGAGAGCGCACTTGGAGGATTTGCGGGATCACATCGGCAAGATTTTGGATCCCAAGTTCCAACCCCCAGTAACCGGTGGCGGCCTGTTGCCCATCCGCCGGGCGTTCTATGATCCGGCATTGGATCCGGAACTATGTTGGATTGACCTCGACATGAAGTAGTCGAGAAGGCCGCAAAGACAAATGTCCTTGCGGCCTTTCTCAAATCTGCAATTCACAAATGAAGATTGGGAAAAGAGTTACAATGAGTGCTTGCTTATGACGCTTCTCCGTGTGACGTTTCCTCGTCGCTCCAGCTTCGCGCTATTGATCTGTCTTGCCTTCAATCAAGCCTGCATCAAACGAGCGTCATCCCCAGACCTTGCCGCCTCTGTTAACGGGCGTCCCATTACCAACGTTGAGTTGGAAAAGCAGATTTCCATTCAGTTTCCACAACCGGCGGACAAGCCCAGCGACGATCAGTTAATGATCCAAAAGCTGGAAGTATTGCGCAGCATGGTAGATCAGGAAATCATGATGCAACGGGCGGAAAAGTTAGGGTTGATGGCAGTCGATGCGGACGTGGATACAAAGTTCGCGGAATACAAATCGCCTTACACGCAGGAAGAATTTCAAAAACAATTGGTCACAAAGAAAATGACCGCCGAGGATTTGAAGACTCGAATTCGTCGCGACCTTTCCATTGAAAAACTGATCAACAAAGAAATTTCATCGCAGATCAACATCTCCGACAAAGACGTCACAGATTTCTACAACTCAAACAAGGGCAGCTTCAACTTGCCGGAGCCACAAATTCGTTTGGCAACCATACTGGTATCGCCGAATCCTGAAGTGAATGTTCGCAATTTGAAAAATGACAAAGCCCAAAACGAAGAGGGTGCCCGCAAGAAAATTCAGATGATTGAACAGCGCATTCGCAGCGGAGAAGATTTTGCGATGATTGCGCAGAACTATTCTGAAGATCCAAGTTCCGCGCCCAATGGTGGCGATCTGGGGTTCGCCGCATTGTCTTCGCTGGATAAAGCTAGCCCCGAATTACGCAAGCTGCTGTTGTCTATGCCTCCTGGCCAAGTGTCGTCAGTAATCAGCACGCCAGAAGGATTTCGAATTTTGAAAGTGATCTCTAAGGAACCCGCTGGTCAACGTGACCTGAAGGATCCCAAGGTGCAGCAAACTATTCGCCAGACGCTAGTAGACCGCAAGGATCAACTTCGACGTCAGGCTTATTATGAGCTTGTGCGCAATGAAGCGAAGGTGGAAAACTACCTGGCCAACTCCATTGTGGAAGCCGGTGCTAAAAAGTAGTCAAGCGCGCTGATGGAAGTACCCTTCGCACAACCTCGACAGCCTGGACGCATAGGGAAGGTATTTGGAAATTTAAAGGTCCGGCTGAAGCTGGTTGTCCTGCACAACTTCTTGTTTCTGATGTTGGCCACCGCAACCTATGCCACCTTAATTCCCTTCTTCGAACAGCGAGTGGCCGCAGCTAGATCAAGAGAAAGTAGCCTTGTGACACAACTGTTTCAGGCAGACACTCCGTTGCCAAATTTGCCGCAATTTTCAATCTATTCATTTCAGGAAGGCTCACCTGAAACGTTAGGGATTCCAAAAGAGGTATTGCAATGGCTGAACGCGAATCCAGGCCGAATCTGGGGCGATTCAGACAAGTCTGATTATCTTTTCCGCAAGACAAATGCTGGATCTTACCGCATCTTACATATGCCTCATTCATTCTATGTGGATGCAGTGAAGCGGGCAAAGTTTGGTTTGTTCTTTGTCTTAGGAGCAATCTATTTATTCACAGTTTTATTGCTGGAACTGGCTATTTTACCGCTGTATGTTTACCGGCCACTGCAAGTAATGCTGGCAGCGGATGAAGCAACTCGGCAAGGAGATCACGCCAATGAGATGATTGCCGAAGAAGAAATTTCCGATGATGAAATTGGGCAAATCATGACATCACGCAATGAAACGGTGATGGAATTACGACGACATGAACAGCAGTTGGAAGAGAATAATAAACTTCTGGAGACAGCCAAGCGAAGATTGGAACAGCAGGACCGATTGGTTAGTTTAGGATTGTTGAGTGCCAGTGTTGCTCATGAAATGAACACGCCTGTATCTGTGCTGCAAGGATCCATTGAAATGTTGCAGAACAAGATCACTGATCCGGCAGACAAAGAAAGACTCACCAGAATGAGCCGGGTGGCCGGACGTTTAAAGACGATTAGTGAAAGTCTTTTAGACTTTGCCCGCGTGCGAAAGATGGATACGGAAAACTTTGGACTCTGGCAATTGGTGAACGATTCCTGGCAACTGGTAGCGATTGACGAAAAAGCTGGTGCAGTAGAGTTTCATAACCTGATAGATGAAGCGCTTTTGGTGCGAGGCAATGCCGACCGGCTGGCCCAGGTCTTCGTCAATTTGTTGCGCAATGCGTTGAACGCGCTTCCCGATGGTGGGAAGATTCACGTGACTGCGGAAATGGCGGAAGATGCGCGCGGTCGCTGGGCATTGGTCCGAGTGGATGACAATGGTCCTGGAATTCCTGAACACGTATTGCCAGAAATCTTTGAAGCCTTCATTACTACGCGTCTTGATGCAAGGGGCACAGGGTTGGGCTTGGCCGTGGCGGAAGGCATTGTGCATCAGCACGGGGGGATCATTGAGGCGAGCAATCTTCCGGGCGGTGGTGCGAGATTGGAACTAACTTTGCCTCGCGTTTGAACCATGTCTACTGCCTTCACAAAAACGTTGCAATCCCTGAAAGCGGATCGCTTTCGAGGTAGAGCTATGGCACTCACTATCGGCTGCCTGGCCTTGATTTGCTGGGTTTGGTGGGCAACAACAAGTAGCATAACTGTCAATGGAAATTCGGGAGGTCAGGAAGTGATTTCACCTCTTCACTTTTTCCTGCGCAAGGCGGGAGTAACAAAAGGTTCATGACCCGTCGCCGATTCCTGGTTCCGGAAGTGGTCCAGACATCGGGAATGGATTGTGGTCCGGCTGCGTTGAAGTCGCTACTCAATGGTTTCGGCGTAAACGCCAGCTACGGTCGTTTACGTGAAGCCTGCCAAACAGGAGTGGACGGGACGTCCATAGATACCATGGAGGACATCGCAAGGCAATTGGGCCTGGATGCTGAACAAGTCCTAGTGCCAGTGGACCATCTGTTTCTTGATGAAGTAAATTTGCCCAGTTTAGTTGTCGTGCAGTTGCCTGGAGGCGCAGCGCATTTTGTAGTTGTGTGGCGATTGCAAACCGGAATGGTGCAGTTAATGGACCCAGCCACAGGACGTCGCTGGCTACAGAAGAAGACATTTCTGGAACAGGTTTTTCTGCACACTCAATTAGTGTCCGCTGACGATTGGAGAGATTGGGCCGGTTCAGAGGAATTCAGCCAATGCTTGCGGCTTAGACTTACTGCGCTTCAAGTTGACGCTAAGTTATTGCAAACGGCGAGTGAAGACGCACAATGGACCAGTCTGGGGCGCCTTGACGCGGCACTTCGCCTAGCCACGTCGTTGCATGAATCTGGCGCTATTCGCAAGGGTGCAGAAGCAGGAAATCTATTGGCGGAACTGGTTGAAAATCCATCGCTGATCCCGCCCGCTTATTGGTGCGTTCAGGCATCCGAGTCGGAAACTGCTTTGTATTTTCGTGGCGCAATTCTTGTCCGGGTAAAGGGTTTGTTGGCTGGCCCATTGTCAGAAACAATGTCTGTGGAATTGAAGGCGGCACTGACTGAACAACCGGATAACCCACTTCTTGCGATTTGGGAATGCTTGCGCGCCGATGGTTGGCTGGCACCCTCTTTATTGGCTACAGCCATCGCGTTTAGTGCCGCCGGTGCAGCTTGGGAGACTGTTTTGTTTCGCGGATTATTTACAACGGGAAACCAGACCTCAGCCGTTTTGTCGTTTATCGCCGTAATGATGTTACTGGAATTTCCTATTGCCGCAACGTTGCTGGGAATGGGGCGCAGGCTGGAAGTACGCTTACGATTGCGGTTCGCTTTGAAGATCCCGTTGCTCAATGATCGTTACTTTCAAAGTCGTTTGGCAAGCGACATGGCACAACGCCTTCACACTGCTGAACAGCTTCGCGAAATCCCTGAAATGGGAGGTCAACTGCTGCGGTTTTGTTGTGAATTGCTGTCCACGGTAGGGGCTGTTCTTTGGCTGTATCCACAGTGCAGCGTGCCCACGGTGATAGGAGGAATCGCCGCAGTTGTGCTGCCCTTTCTTGGCCAGCGTCTAATGGGCGAAGCCGATTTCCGTTGGAGGAATCAAGGTGCGGCCCTTAGTCGATTCTATTTAGATGCGTTACTGGGACTGATTGCGATTCGGGCTCATGGTGCGCAACGCGTCATGAGGCGGGAACAAAGTAATCACTTAAAAGCTTGGGCTAAAACAGGCTTTCAGCTACAGAACACGGTGGTCTTTTTTGAAGGTGCACAGGCGCTTTTGGGCTTCGGACTGTGTATTTGGATGTTGAAGTCATACCTGGCATCGCAAGCCGCAGCCGCCGGACTTTTGTTGCTGTTCTATTGGTCATTACGAATTCCCTCATTGGCGCAGGAAATTGCGTCGCTAGCGTGGCGCTATCCGGCGATGCGCAATATCACCTTGCGACTGTTGGAGCCGTTGGGCGCTCCATCGGAACCAAGGGAAATATCGGACTGGCAACACATGCCGCTAAATACAAAAGGAGTGGCCATTGAATTACGGGATGTGACCGTGGTGGCCGCAGGTCATCCGATACTGAACGCGATCAACTTAGATCTGAAAGCCGGGGAACACTTGGGTATTGTTGGACCATCCGGCGCGGGGAAATCCAGCTTGGTGGGATTGTTGCTTGGATGGCATCGCCCGGCAGTTGGTCAGGTTTTGATAGATGGAAAGGAGCTGGACGAATCGGGATTGAATCAGCTACGCGCACAACTTGTTTGGGTGGATCCGCAGGTGCAACTGTGGAACTCAAGTCTGTTGACGAACTTAACGTATGGCGCTGAAGACACTGCGGGCGCGCGGTTGTCCAACACAATGAAACAGGCACAGCTCAGCGGAATGTTAGACCGTTTGCCGGATGGAATTGCCACGCAACTAGGCGAAGGTGGGACGCTTGTTTCTGGCGGCGAAGGGCAGCGTGTGCGGCTGGGACGGGGCATGGGGAAAGAGCATGTGCGTCTGGTGATCCTTGACGAACCAGCCCGAGGCTTGGACGGAATCCAAAGAAAGGCGATGATCGCAGCTGCCCGTCAGTTGTGGAGCCATGCGACTTTGTTGTGCATCACGCATGACGTGGCGGAAACATTATTTTTTGATCGCGTTTTGGTAATGGAACGTGGATTAATTGTGGAAGATGCCAATCCCAAGTTGCTGTTGGAACAAGATGCATCGCGTTATAAGGCCTTGTTCGACGCGGATCGAACCATGAAACAGCAATTGTGGACGGCCGCACATTGGCGACGATTGCGGATGGAAGAAGGCAAGCTGGTATGATTTGGCCAGCAGAGGAACTGAACCGCCTGCTGGTGGACCTTTGCCACGCAGCCAAATTATCGGCATTGGTACCGAAGTTGGCTGCCCCGCCATCGACGTTAAGTCAGGCGCAATTATCGGAGTGGATCATGACTTCCGCGCGCTTCCTTTCCGTGGATGCTGAGCCTATTCGATTGGACGGAAGTTTGCTGGCGGATCAATTGCGCAATGCCGGTCCGGCGATCATTCAAGTAGCGGATGGCTTCCTTGGTTTGCTCAGTTGCAACGGCAAAGTGACACTGCTGGTTCCATCTGGAGATACTGTCAAGATCCCGTTAGAGGAACTTCGCGATATCATCGCAGCCCCTGCTGAACACCCGCTGCGCCAAGAGATTTCGCAATTGCTGGAACGTTGCAAAGTGGCACCTGGACGGCAGCAACAGGCTCAAAAAGAGTTACTGCGTCGCCGCTTGACGAACAAGAATATAGGCTACTTGTGGCAACTGCAAACCCCATCTGGCTCCAACTTTAACTCACAACTTTCTGAAGTAGCTTTGCCTTTTACTTTGGCAACGTTTCTTGCAGCACATGCCACGGAATATAGCTTGTGGATCACATGCTGGTATCTGATTGGACGCAGTGCCCTTGCTGGTCAAGTGGACATCAACACGCTTACGCTGAGTGGATTGCTATTGCTAACAACGGTTCCATTCCGCATGGGTAAGGTTTGGATACGAGGACAAATCGCCTTAAGTCTGGGGGGCTTATTGAAGCAACGGCTGTTGGCTGGTGTTTTGAATCTGGATCCTGGGGATATGCGCAAACAAGGTGCTGGACAACTGCTTGGACAAACAATTGAATCTGATCGTGTAGAAGCGTTGGCCCTTAACGGTGGCTTGAATGCACTGCTTTCATTGGTGGATTTATGCATCGCTCTTTGGATTTTGGGCAGTGGCGCAAGCGGTCTATTCTTTCTCTTATGGATTGGCGGCACTTGCTTGTTGGCCATTCAATACAAAAATGCCCGAAGCAGTTGGACAGATGCCAGGCTCCGGATGACCCATGAGCTGGTGGAAAAAATGACCGGTCATCGAACCCGCCTGGCACAACAGCCCCCACAGAATTGGCACACCACTGAAGATCAACAATTGGAAAGCTACTTAAGCATTTCTGCACGATTGGATCGGCGCAAGTTATGGTTGACGGTGATTGCACCTCGAACGTGGTTGTTTGCAGGATTGGCTGCCGCATTGTACACAACAGACAGGGCCCCCACAGCCCTCGCTATCACACTGGCTGGAGTGCTGGCTGGGCACCAGGCCTTGCGTCGACTGGCACAAGGATTGGCTCAGTTGATGAGTGCGAACATTTCATGGCAGCAAGTAAAGCCCATATTTAATGCCGCTGCCAACATAGAACCGAACGGCACATCCGATGGGTTCCACGGTCACCCCTCCACAACTATCATGGACGCAAATGATTTGAGCTTTAGTCACGCCAATGGTCAAACCGTTGTCAATAAAATCAATTTGCGAATAGAAGAAGGTGACTCTATCTTGCTGGAAGGCGAATCCGGTTCTGGTAAATCCACTTTTGTTTCGCTGTTGTGTGGATTGCGCGAACGCTCTAGTGGGCAGTTGAAGTCACTCGGATTAGACCAGAGTGAATTGGGGATTCTGAGGTGGCGAAAGCACATCGCCTGTGCCCCGCAGTATCACGAAAATCATATGCTTTCTGCACCGCTACTTTTCAATTTATTAATGGGCCGTACATGGCCGCCTACAGGGGAAGACACAGCGGAAGCACAGGCAATTTGTGACGAACTGGGATTGGGACCATTGATTGCAGGAATGCCCGGAGGCCTGTCCCAAATGGTTGGCGAAACTGGATGGCAACTTTCCCAAGGAGAGCGCAGTCGAGTTTTTCTAGCACGAGCTCTACTGCAAGGTGGGGACCTGGTGGTGCTGGATGAAAGCTTAGCCGCGCTAGATCCTGAAACAATGCAAATGGCCCTTGCCTGCGCTCTTCGACGTGCGAAAACACTCTTGGTCGTGGCGCATCCTTAAAGCCCAATTGGTTAAGAGTAAATGGTGTTTCAACTCGGACCCCCTTGAAGAATGGTTTATCATTCCGATACACTTCTAGACTTTACAAAAATTTACCGAAATCTCTGAAACTATATAACGTTCGGGGAGGGGTTGGCAACGGTAGATGTCGATTTGGTTACGTAGCAATCCGTTAATTTTTCTTCTCCATACTTAAATTAAGCTCAAGTCAAGAATGTGATTTCATGAACAGGCGGTGCCGGATCTTATGGCCGCCGATGGCCGCCAATATACGCCGATAAGAAAAACTCAATAGTTTACTGGCTGCTGCTTGCTGCTCTGGCCTTTTCTGGATATTCGATTGTTTTTCTGTTGCTGGGTTTTCGGTTTGTTGGGGGTTTGTTCCTTTTCAATTCGTTCTACTTCTGGTTCTACTTCCGGACCCGGCGTTGTTGGTGGCAGCAGTTGGCGGAGCGTGATGAGTTGATGGCAGAGTTTTTCGTAGTGGTGGAGCAAGCGGCGGCGTTGGCGGGCGATTTGGGAAAGCGCGTCGCGGTGGTTCTGGAGTGAGGCCACGGCGAGGGCGTAGGCAAAGTGCGAATTCACGGTTTCGAACTCCACTTTGAGGGCGGGGGACATGCGTTGGATTTGGACGTGAATCAGGCAAGCTTCGGCAGGCGCCTGGCGACGAAGACGCCAAACGGTGGTGGCCATTTCTGTGTCGAAGATCTCCTCGACGGGATTGGTGGGGCGCCAGGTTTCGAGGTGCGTGGTGAGCAGACGCTGGAAATCGGTTAAGTCCTCGCCTGGGAGGATGAGATCTTTGGCGTAGGCTCCGTGGATAATGGCGTTGTTGGCGGCGGATTGTTTACCCTTTTCGGTTTTTGGGCTGGTGGATTTCAGAGCGTTGAGGCGGGAAGTGAGGCTGCGCTTGTCGTTTGGTCTCATGGTGGTATGAGGATAGCAGACGGGGTTGTGGGGGAGTGGGGTAAGTACTATTATTTGCAACGTGGAATGGGTTGTGACGAGAGTAGTTTCGGGGTTCTGGAATATCGGATTTAATGGCCGCAGATACGACCAGCAAAGAGATTTTGGAGTTTCTGAAATAGGAGATGTGGCGCGCGCCTTGCCCTTGGGTTTTGATTTGACCTTGCGGTGAGTTTGGAAATTCTGTTTGTGATCCTCTCTATGACTGGGAGGCGGTTTTGACTAAGGGTGGCAGTTCCGATATTGGGGGAAGGGCGGCGTAGAGAGCGCTGTTGGGGTTGGAAACCTGCATTTCCGGGGAGATTTGCAGGGAAAGGGATGGTCCTTTTAGCTTCGTTTCACCCCCTTTGTTTTCAATTGGCTGGCTTTCGACGGGGTGTGTTGGAAGTTGATCTGTTGGGTCATTTGGTCCGCTGGAATCTGGCGTGGCTGGGGGGAGGGATTGACGCAAGGTTAGAAGCTGGGCGCAGAGATTCTTGTAGTGCTGGAGCAAGCGGCGGCTTTGGCGGGAAAGTTGGGAGAGAGTTTCTCCGTGCTGATTGAGAGCGGAGACGGCGAGGCAGTAGTAGCTGCTGGCGCTGACGAATTCAAATTCACTGGTGAAGAGAGGGGCCATGCGTTTGATTTGGAGATCTATGAGAGTGGTCTCGGCGGAAGCTTGACGGCAGAGACGCCAGAGGGTGGCGGCCATCTCGGTGACGAGCAGTTCTTCGACGGGGTCGTTGGGTTTCCAGGTTTGGAAATTGGTGGCGATGATGCTTTGGAAATCGGCGAGGTCTTCGCCTGGGAGGAGGAGGCTTTTGGCGTAGGCTCCGTGGGTGACGGCGTTGGTGGAGGCGCGGAGTTTGCCGGCGTCGGTTTTGGGGCCGGTGGATTTGAGGGCGTTGAGGCGGAAGGTGCGGCTGCGGTTGTCATTTTTAGTGTTGTTCATGGTGATTTCAGGGTAGCAGGCGGGGTAAAGTGGGGATTGGGCAAGTGCCTTGGAATCAACGCGGAATGGATTGTGATGAGAGTAGTTTCGGGGTTCTGGAATACTGGAAATTTCAGGCCTTCCGACGCCTGCAATTGGCGCTGTAACATCTTCTGTGTAAACTGTTTTGGTAGAGTGGCTGTTTAGGTTTCTCCTTTTTTGTCGGGGGATGACGCAAGGAGCCCGTAGGGGGGCTTGTCAAGGGTTTTGTGTAAACGGGTTCTCCCAAACTGACTTACTTTTCTCGCAAACCACATCAAATCGGTCCAACGAATCCAGAACGTAACGCCGTTGGGGATACCCAAGGCTGAGATGACGGAACTGAGCGCCGTGCGGTCAGCGGCCGCGTTGCCGTTCTTCGCGCCCGTCGTAACGGTGTCCGGGGTAACGAAGTTGAGCGCGGCGACATTAGTCCAAGTTCCGGTCGTCAAGTCGGTGGCGTTGGTGCTGTACTCGAAGTTCAACTGATCGGTTCGCCCCGCAGTTGTGTATTCCGACGAAGAAAATTACTCATTCCGAACTTAAGAAATTATTTCTTTGAGCTCGGAATGGGTTTCAATTGGAGCCAACCGCACTAAGCTCAACATCATTTCGTTTCAATGATTTGAGAGGTACAATTCGCCAA
>JANXSF010000119.1 GCA_025352795.1 Acidobacteriota bacterium | reverse complement strand
TTGGCGAATTGTACCTCTCAAATCATTGAAACGAAATGATGTTGAGCTTAGTGCGGTTGGCTCCAATTGAAACCCATTCCGAGCTCAAAGAAATAATTTCTTAAGTTCGGAATGAGTAATTTTCTTCGTCGGAATACACACTTGAAGCGGCAATTAGTTTCTTGGTTGGGTTATTGTCAAATGGTCCTCAGGACGTCAAGACGATTATGATTGCAGCAACGGCCGAAGGCCACAAGTGGCGGACTATCGAACGGGCAGAAAAGCGTCTGAATATCAAAAAATCAAAGACGGGAATGAACGGCGGTTGGAACTGGGGATTACTGGCGAACAACGCCAACCAAATCGAAGGAACTCAGTTGGAAGGGTTGGCGGCCTTCGAAGGGAATGGCAGTCTTCGAGAAGAATCAACGGTAGTCAAACAATGAACAACTGGACGGTTTGCCGAACATAGTCGGCCGAGTCTGACTGACCATTTCGGCCATCAGGATCTAACAGTGCAATAGGATAGAAGCAAAAGTCAATAGTGATCGCTTCCCGGCACTTCCTACTGAATTCCTGATTACAGTTTGGGAGGCCCTAGCACCCCGAAGACCGCCAATTCCCCGAAGGCCGCCAACTAACCATGTGCGGTCTAACCCACAACCTCAGCCAACCAGGATCGCTAGACACTAACCCCTATTTGACATTTTCGGGTCCTTCCTCTCAAGCTATCCACGTGTGGGTGATTTTATCCCGTTTTGTGCCTAGTTAGCAGCCCTTTTTCTGAGGTTGATGGTTGATGGTATATGGTACGTTGGCATAAATGGCCAAGCCCAAATCTGCAAGTCCAATTCAATAGCCCATTTGGAAGCCTTCAGCGCTTAAAGCCCATATGCGGCAAACTTCGCATCCACGAATATGCAATCCCGCAAATTGGTTGTTTGGGTTTATGGTTCCAATTCGGTTCGGGTCGACTTGTGGTTGATTGCACCTGTTGTGGATTCCGGGAGGTGAACGCTCGTTCCGGCTGAAGGTGAAGGGTATTTTGTCCGAAGGTGAAAAGTACCTTGCGGCGCTGGCTCGGCGAGGTTCGGCTTCCGTTCCACGAAGAGAGCAAGCTGCTTGCGCAAGAATAGGTTCTTGGAGACAAGCGCCGAACGAGAGCAGACCAGTAATCGAAGGAATGTCAGCAAGTCTGCATTCTACATAGACTTGCGAACGCTTGCGAATCTTTGCTGAGATCAACTTGCCCTGTGGGAAAAATTGGTTTTGGGCCTAATTCCCCCATCAGTGGCATGGGGACATAGACCCCTGGGAGCCGCAAGTGATACCCCAAAGATCCACCCGAGGTGTTGCTGGGAGATCTGTAAGTCTTTTGTTTTGTTTGGTGAACGCGGACAGAATCGAACTGTCAACCTACTGATTAAGAGTCAGTTGCTCTGCCAGTTGAGCTACGCGTCCACTATTACTGGCGTACTAAGTCAGTCTACCACGCCGATCTCCAGCTTCAACCGTCCGTCCCAAAAATCCTTGCCAAAAATTTCTATTGACCACCCAGCCAGCCACACTGTATAGTACCCCGCAAGGCCACTTGGAGGGCCGTTAACGAATGTTCTGCCAATTCTGTGGTACCGCTGTTGAAGACGGGACGAAATTTTGCCCCACATGCGGTCGTTCTCAGGAAACTGTGGAACAGCCAATTGCACCGCAAATCCCCATTCCTGAACCCCCTCCCCAATACATTCCTGGCAATGATGGCGGTGGTGGCGGCAGTGCCCAAACCGGGAAATGGATTTCCGATGGCTGGCAGATTCTTTCTGGCGAATTGCTGTTGCTGGTTCTCGCCAGCTTGCTGGGGGCGATTGTCGCCAACGTGACTGTCGGTATCCTTGCCGGGGCCTTCGCCATCGGCATAAATATTGTAATCACCCGCAAGATTCTCCAAAACAGAGTGGACCTGGGGGACTTATTCAAAGGCTTGAAATATTGGTTGGATGGCTTGCTGGCCACCATGGTCATTGCCATATTCGTTTTTGTAGGGACGCTGTTCTGCATCATCCCCGGCTTCGTGGTCGCCGCCATGTATATGTTCACGTTTCATTTCATCTACGATAAACGCCTGGGCTTTTGGGAAGCCATGCAAGCTTCTCATAACGTGGTGAAGCAGGATTATTTCGGCTATACAATTTTTCTGGTTTGCGTCGCACTGCTCAATGTTGCGGGCGTGATCGCCTGCTTTGTGGGGATTCTGGTAACCATCCCCTGGGGCCACGCGGCAGTCACCGCAGCCTATCGCGATGCCGTTGGCTTTGATCCTGCCGGCACATATTTTTCATGAGGTTCCTTAGCTGGAGTCCGCTGGTCCTATTGGCATTTCTGCCGCAATCACTTTTGCCGTTTGCCAGCCTTTGTGGCTTTAAATGGCTGACCGGGCTGCCCTGCCCTTTTTGTGGCCTGACCCACGGCTTGCTCTTTTGGATGCATGGGGAGTGGGCTGAAGCTCTCCATTGGCATTTGCTTACACCGATGGTTTTTATCCTGCTGGCAGGGGCTCCGTTTGTCACGCAAAACCAAGGAATTGCTCAACAAAAACGCCTGCTACAACTGGCCAGCGGGGCATTCGCCTGCTATAGCGTCTGGCGATGGTGCGCTATAGTATTAAACAAAGGTTGATACTTCTGTTTTAAGTATGTGGAATGGCGATTATTTCTTTCTTCTCCAGCAAATGGTGGTGAAGGATTTCAAGATCCGGTATAGGAACATGTCGCTGGGAGTGTTCTGGTCCCTGCTCAACCCTTTGATCCTGATGGGAGTGATGACCTTCGTCTTCACAGTACTGAACCCCAACAACACCATTGAACATTTTCCACTGTTTGTGTTGTGCGGCTTGGTCCCCTATAACTTTTTTAGCGTCTCCTGGAACAACGGAACCATCTCCATTTCCAACAATGCCGGGTTGATCAAACGGGTACCTGTGCCGCGGGAAGTGGTTCCCATTGCCACAGTTCTTTCCACTTGCATCCACTTGCTGATTCAGATTGCGCTGCTGCTGGTTATGGCCATCGCCTTTGGAAGGGGAATAAACTGGCATTGGCTTTGGCTTCCGCTGGTGTGGGCCTTGGCGGTTATTTTTGTGTGCGGCATTGTGTTGATTACCTCAGCACTGGACGTTTATATTCGCGATGTGCGTTACGTTGTGGAATCGGTTGTGACGGTGATGTTCTGGGCTATTCCCATTTTCTACTATCCATCACCAGCCATTGCCGCACGTTTTTCTTATGTGTTCGATTACAACCCCATCACCGCACTGGTATTCGCTTTGCGATTGATTTTGATTGATGGTCAATCGCCGCCACTCTCCTTGTTGGCGAAGTTCGCTTTAAGTTCCTGCGGCATGTTTGTTTTAGGCTGGTTTGTATTCCGCCGCTTGAAATCGCGTTTTTTCGACTATTTGTAACCAGATGAACGTCATCGAATTCAATCACGTTTCCAAATCGTTCCATCGTAGTGCTGGACAATTATTGTTGCGACAATATGTCGCTGACTTGTTTGGCGGGGAAGAAAAAAACCCATTTTTCGCCCTGAAAGACGTTAATTTCCACATTGGCGACGGGGAATGTGTGGGCGTCATTGGAGCCAATGGAGCGGGGAAAAGCACGCTATTGAGCCTTATCACCAGGCTTGCCCCACCATCCAAAGGGACCGTGGTTGTGAACGGTCGGGTGGCTGCACTACTCGAGTTGGGTGCAGGCTTTCATCAGGATTTAACGGGGCGGGAAAATGTGATTCTGAACGCGTCGTTGTTGGGCTTTTCCCGCAAGCAAGCCTACCAACTTTACGATTCCATTGTGGATTTTTCTGAAATGAAAGAGTTCCTGGAAGAACCTCTGCGGACCTATTCCAGTGGCATGAAATTGCGCCTGGGCTTTTCTGTGGCAGTGAACATGGATCCCGATATTCTGATCATTGATGAAGTGCTGGCCGTGGGTGATCAGGGGTTTCAGAACAAGTGCATCGAAAAGATTTATGAGATTAAAAAGCGTGGCAAAACCATACTTTGCGTTTCCCATAGCGGGCTAACCATTCAACAATTGTGTGATCGAGCTTTGTGGCTGGATCACGGAAAGCTGATGCTGGATGGGCCATCGGCACAAGTAGTATCCGCCTACGAAGGCAGGTAGACTAAAATCATGTCCACTGAAGCCGTCCTGGAACAGCCCACGCGCCCACTTACCTGGCTGACCGATGAAGAACAGATGTTCCGTTCTACTGTGCGTAAATTCGCCAAGGAACAGATTACGCCGCTGGTTCGCCAGATGGATGAGACTTCGCTTTTGGATAAAAAGCTGTTGCGGCAACTGTTCGATTTGGGTTTGCTGGCAGTGGAAATCCCTGAAGAATATGGGGGCCAGGGTGGTTCATTTTTTCAGAGCGTTCTGGCAATTGAAGAAATCGCCACAGTGGATCCAGCGGTAGCAGTGGTAGTGGATGTGCAGAATACGCTGGTGATTAACGCTATGCTTCGTTGGGGAAATGCGGAACAAAAGGCCCGGTTACTTCCCAAACTGGCTGCTGAGTATTTAGGTGCCTATGCGTTGTCTGAAGCTGGTTCCGGTTCCGATGCTTTTGCGTTGACGACGAATGCCGTGGAAGACGGCGATGACTACATTTTGAATGGACGTAAGCTGTGGATCACCAATGCAGCCGAGGCTGGATTGTACCTTGTGTTTGCCAACGCCAACCCTGAAGCGGGCTACAAGGGGATCACCTGTTTTCTGGTGGATCGCAATTTCGCTGGATTCAAAGTGGGCAAGAAGGAAGATAAGTTGGGCATTCGGGCATCTTCCACTTGTGAACTTTTGTTCGATAATTGCCGTGTTCCCAAAGCCAATGTTTTAGGTGAAGTGGGCAAGGGCTATAAGATCGCAATTGAAACGTTGAATGAGGGTCGGATTGCCATTGGGGGGCAGATGCTGGGTTTGGCTCAAGGATCTTTTAACCATGCGCTGGCTTACACAAAACAGCGTAAGCAGTTCGGCAAATATTTGCAGGAGCACCAGGGCATTCAGTTTCAACTGGCGGAAATGGCCACCAAGATTGAGGCAGCTCGGCTGATGGTTTATAACGCGGCTCGGTTGCGAGAATGGGGCAAACCGTTTGTGATTGAAGCGGCCATGGCTAAGCTGTATGCTTCGACAATTGCGGAAGAGGTTGCCTCGCAGGCAATAGAAGTCTTTGGTGGTGTGGGCTTTACCAAGGATTACCCGGTGGAGAAGCTGTACCGGGACGCAAAGATCGGCAGGATATATGAAGGCACATCCAATCTACAAAAGATCACGATTGCCAAAGGGTTGGTTTAAGGGCTGGTAACCAGAACGGGGTTCCCCGCATCGAACAAAGGAGTAACTATGCGCAATTTCATATTCACCCTGCTGATTTCTGCCCCAGTGGCTTTGTTGGGAGCTGATAAGCCTGAACTTACCGAAGCCGAAGCACAACAGGTTATCCAGAAGTTTGCGGCCAAAGAGGCAGAGTTCGCCCTGGCCAGGGAAGTTTACACTTACCGGCAGAGTGTGAAGATCCAGGAATTGGGCACTGGTGGGCAGCCCGGTGGGAAGTATGAAATCGTCAGCGACATCATTTTTTCTGCCAATGGCAAGCGTACGGAAAAAGTGGTTCGGGCCCCTGCAAACTCGTTGAAAGAAATTCTTTTGACTCCCGAAGACGAACAGGATCTGCGCAGTGTGCAGCCTTTTGTGCTGACCAGCAAAGACATTGATCAATATCTGGTTCGCTACATAGGGCGGGAAACCTTGGACGAAATTTCCTGCTTCAGCTTTTCTGTAAAGCCAAAGAAGATGGAAAAAGGGAAGCGTTACTTTCAAGGAACGGTGTGGGTGGATGATCGCGATCTGCAAATTGTGAAATCCTATGGCCGAGCTACAGGTATTGTGAAAAGTGAGAACAACCAGTTCCCAAAGTTTGAGACCTTTCGCGAGCAGATTGACGGCAAGTATTGGTTTCCCACTTTCACTACTGCCACCGACACTTTGAACTTCAAAGACAATTCCGTGCGCATCAAGATGACCGTGCGTTATGAAGACTATAAGCAGTTTAAGAGCGACACGAAAATCACCTTTGGCGATGTAGTGGAACCTGCTGCTTCGCCCCAAAAAGCCCCGCCGCTGCCTCCAAAGAAGTAGGCTGAGGAACCGTTGGGGTCGGAAATCACGCTGTTCGGTCCGTATTCTGTTCCCCTGGGCGGTTTGGTGTGCTTAAATAGTAGTTTCATAAATATGCCCGATAAGTCCCTCAGGATACGGCGCAATTGGGTTGCGCTCAGTCGGCGCGCTCGGGAACTACGCTTCATTGCGCATGGGCTTTGGGACACCAACCATATTGTCCAAGCTCACTTGATTCCTATGCGACGCTGCAATTTGGCGTGCACCTATTGCAACGAATTCGACGATTTTTCCAAGCCAGTTGACATTGACGTAGTCCTGGAGCGCGTCGACCATTTGCATCGTCTGGGTGCCACGCTGATCATGATCAGTGGTGGGGAACCGCTCTTGCATCCAGATTTGGATAAGATCATAGCCCGCATTCGTCATCACGGTCGTTTGGCGGGGATGATCACCAATGGATATCTGCTGATGCCAGATCGTATTCAAGATCTGAATAGAGCGGGCTTGGATCATCTACAAATCTCTATCGACAACGTTCAGCCCGATGATGTTTCAAAGAAAAGCCTCAAGGTCTTGGATAAGAAGCTACAAATGCTGGCCGACCATGCCCTGTTTCACGTCAACATTAATTCTGTATTGGGTGGCGGAGTGAAAGATCCGGAAGACGCCATGACGGTAGCCAAGCGGGCTCTCAGTTTAGGATTCAGCACTACGGTTGGCATCATTCACGATGGTTCGGGTCAATTGAAACCACTGGGTCAGCGGGAAAAAACAATTTATCACGACATCAAAAGGCTGTCCCAGCGAAACTTTGCCCATTTCTCAGGTTTCCAGGACAAAATCGTGGACGGTAAGACTAGCGAATGGCGTTGCCGTGCTGGTGCCCGCTATATTTATGTCTGTGAGGAAGGCTTGGTCCACTATTGTTCGCAGCAACGTGGATACCCTGGCAAGCCCATTGCTGATTACACGCATGACGACATTCGTCGGGAATTTCTTACGGAAAAAGCCTGTGCGCCTATGTGCACCGTTTCTTGTGTGCATATGACAAGTCTGATTGATTTTTGGCGGGCACCGCAGATCCACAAGGCAGACCCGGCAGCGTCGCGTCGTGAAGATCTGGTTAACATTCAATCCGCTGGGCATTAAACAAAAAGATCGCGAAACAAAAAAATCGCGAGGGGTGATTGCCCAACCATCCCCTCGCAGCTTCTCGCCTCTTCTTGGCGAAACTTGTATTATGAACGTCGACGGTACAGCCACACGCCGAGGATGGCCAGTCCGGTTCCCAGCAATGCTGCTTTGTTGCCTTCTGGAACATCTGAGAATGTGAACGACACTAAATCGTGATTTTCCCAGGCCCCGCCAGTGGATGAAGTGAATCCGATAAAGGCATCGGAACCGTTTTTGAGGCTCAGGAGGGTGCGCAAATTCACATTTACGTCCATCACTGGATTGCTCATATCGATGAAGAACACTTTTAACGAACCCGGCTTGTAATCGATCTTAGCTTTATAAATTGCTCCACTAGCCATATCGGCTGAAGGAGTGTAAATTCCTAAATTAGGATTGGCAAAAGGATCGGCAGGGTCTGTACTGGCACAGTGTTCTGGTCGATTGGCTGCCGTTCCCAAGCTCTGCACGGCGATATGGTTATTGTTTGGTTCGCAATAGGTAACCTTCTGGTTCTTCCAGGTATCGAATTCCACAGCTAAACTGTTGGGAATGCCGTAATAGCCGATTCCGCTATTGGCAAGCCCAAGGGCTGCCACGGAATAATTCTGCACGACAAAGGCGATGCCATCGCCGCCGCTGGCCACATCAGCGCCAGAAAGAATCGTGCCGTTGTCCAGGATTTGATGCCGGTCTGTAATTTGGAAACTGAATGTGGCGGTAAAACCATCGCCAACGTTCACCAGATTCGATAGCCAAGCCCCACCGACCCTCGAATAGTTGGAGGACGACAGGCGCAAAGCGCTTCCAACCACCGCTGCGTCAGACACCAGGTTTAAACCTGACGCCGCACTGAAATCAGTGAAGTTAAAAGCTGTGGCAGAGACAATTGTTCCACTACTCACTAACCAGGCCGCAATGCATTTTGCAGCCCACGCGCGTTTCATTTTCATTTCCATTTTCAGCTCTACCCATGGAACCACTCCAATTAACGATTCGCCATAGGACTTGTACCGGTTTGGTACTAGCACAGACCTTAGAACTCGAAGAACATTCGCCCGTACCCTCCAATGCGCGAATAGAACCCCAACTTGTTCTGGTGATCCATCCCCAGGACAAAGCCCGTATGCCGGGTAAGCCACTTGCGGAAATAGACTTGCGCTGAATATCCGGTTAGGTTCACTTCTAACGGTGTTTTAGCCACATAGCTGTAAACTTCCTTGCCACCGCCAACAGTTGCCCCCAACCAGTACTTCCCTTCCTTTCCATATTGAGCCGACATATTTGCTGATGAAGAAAGGTGATTGCCGGGCTGGTTCCGATTGATGTTGTAGTTGCCTTCCACCACCATTTTGTTGGGGTAGTAAAGGAAACCCACGGAATAGATTTGCCCTTTCACCGGCCCGCGAAAATCGAAATAAGTGAAGCCAGAGGAAAGCACCAGCCGCTTATTGAATGTCGGTTTGTAGAACCCTTTCACGTCGTAACGTTGCCGGGGAAACAACAAAGCACTGTCTTGTTTGGCAAAGGGAGTGACGCTGAACCCTTGCGTGGTGTAAAACTTTTTGGTCCAGTTGGCATAACTGAAGAAGGCGTAATTTTGTTGGGTGCCTTCCGGTCTGGTCTGTGAATTAAACAGGAACACGGGAGTGAAGCGAGGGTTATTGCGAATCCAAATGGATGCATCGGCACCGCGCAGGTATCCTTGGCCGTTGGACAGGTGACTATGATAGGTCCCTACTTCCACCAAAATTGGCAGTGGGCTTTCGTACCCGGCGCGTTCAAAAGTAGCGGGCGTATCCTGACTGGGATTCTGTTCGGCACAAAAGGCCACCGGCAACAAAAGCAAAGGTAAAAAGAAGCGATTCATATTATTGGTCTCCCGAATTTTTAAGCCAGGCCAGCGGAGCGGAAACTGCCGTCACCTTTTCCCCGGACGCCAGCTTGCCGCGCACCACCACATTACTTTCCACGATCAAAGTTCCACCAGCGAATGCGACTACAGGAACGTCCCCAAGCCCTCTCACCCCATGCTTCAGTCGCATTTCCCCACCGGCATGGAGAACCGATTGAAAAAAAGACCCGGCGCCGATTTCCATATTCTTTTCGGCAATCAGATTCCCTTTGATCAGACTCATTTCACCGATTTCAATGGAACCAGTAGCTTTCAAATCGGCCTCAATCATGGAAGCACCAAGAGCCTTAATGTTCCCTTTGACGACCAGTGGGGAACGGATGTGCAGAGGTGCCGTAAGGTTGAGGTCGCCATTGTACAAATAGCTTCCGCCACCCATTGAAAATAAAAGATTGGGATTATACCCATGAAATACCCGATTGCCCATGTTGGCCGCATGAGGAATCAGAACCACATCCCGGGGATTCACTAATGGCCCGGCCATGGTGGCCACGCGACTTTCAGTGAACACTTCTGGCGCGTAAACACTCAAAACTTCGGTCTTTGGTCCCAGGTAAATGGAGCTGGCGGAACATACCCTGCTGAATACCTTGCAACCGTCCATCAATTCCAGCGGACCCTTGGCATCTACCCAACGGCGCACCACCACGTTCTGATTCAGCCGAAGCGTGCCATCGGCGGCAATGGCTTGCATTTTGCTGCCTGCTCCCACAACTCCGTTGCCATGCACCATCAATTCCTTTTCGAAGGAACAATCTGCACCACAATCAAAATCCTTTTCCGTTACCAGAACATTGCGTTCGCGTCGATTGGAAGGGTATTGCACGGCTTCGGAGGCGACGTAAAGTTTCTCCACTCCGTGGTCAACCACTCGCAGTTCCCCGGTGGAATTTTCAGCAGAAGGCGCGGTCAGCCATTTGCCCAATTTGCGACGAAAGGATTGTCCGAAATAATCTTCCAGGCGGACATAATCCATATCCAACTCCTGGGAGTTTTTACCGCGCGTTCTGGACCACGCCATGTGCGCTACAGAAAAATGGGCGTACAAAAGACCGATAAATAGTATGGAGAAAATCAGGAAGGCCATGGTTAATCCTCTACCTCTTTTTCCTTGGGGGAATTCAGTCCGAAGGAACCACCACTGCCCGACCCTGCCGCCCTGGTTCGATGAGTTTTGTACCAACTTGCACCGTTCCCGCCAAATAAGCGGGTGGAATAAAACTGCAACAGGGCATGGCACGTGGCCCCGATGTTGGCAAAAAAGTTCAACAGGTTGAGGGGCATCAATAAAACGCGCCGTTTGTTTCCATCGAGCAGCAATGCCGATCCGATCTCCACAAAGTTGGATTGATTGGAAAACAGTTGATAGCCAAGCAACGTCATGGCGATGGCTAGAATAGGAACGTAATGCGCTTCAATGGTAAAAAATAAAACCAGGGATGCAATCCAGCCAATCACCAACCAGGGCGCGGTCCAATACATGCCCAGCAAAAAGAAACATTCCACTTTTTCACGAACGGTGAGGAACTTGGCGTTGACAATGTCGGGCCAGTAATCATGCAGACAGGCCGTGTGTCCCATCACCCAACGCATCAATTGACGTCGCCGGACGGACCATGTTTGGGGAACTTCTTCATAGCACTCCGCCCGATTCAGATAGGCTGTGCGCCATCCGTTCAAAAGCATGGCAAAGGTTAAATCTGTGTCTTCGGTGAGCGATTGCGGATTCCATCCACCGACAGCTTCGAGCGCCGTGCGCCGAACGCCACCTACGGTTCCACCGAATTGAGCGGTGAATCCCAGGTTATAGCGCGATTGCTGGGCACTTTGGTATCCGGCGGCCCGTTCGAGCGACAGCAATCCGCTGAGCAGGCTGTCACCAACGTTATAGGGCACTACGCGTCCCATGACTGCTCCAATTTCCGGATCAGCAAACGGTGCCACCAGCATCTTCAACATTCCTTTTCCGGGAACGTAATCGGCATCAAACATTAACAAAATATCACTTTGAATCCCTCTGGTGACTTCTACCAGTGCCGCAGGTTTTCCACCTTGTCCACCGGTTCTATGAAAGGGTTTGATGATGCTATGTCTGGCGGCAAATTCATCAATGATTTTGGCCGTACCATCGTCACTGCGGTCATTGATGGGGATAATATGCAGCTTACTTTGGTCGTAGTCATTTTCTACCAGCGCTTGAAGAATATCGGCAGCCACTTTTTCTTCATTGTGCATGGGAACAAGCACAGTAACTGTGGGCATTACAAAGCCAACCAGTTCCATGGTGTCTTTCGGTCTGCGCATTCTAAGGCGAGTGAATGCAAACCAGTAGTGACGCACTGCGTACAGCGTCAACACCAGCATGGAAATGGCTACCAGAATTCTGGCGGTTAGAATAATGAAGCCCATGAGGACCTCGCTTGATATTGTTTTCCGGTTGCCCGGTAAATGCTAATTGAATAGAACTGCAGAAGGAAAATGAGTTCGGCCAGGGTTCCCACTAGAAACCACACGGTGGGGAAAAAGAGTAAGCCGGAATAATGTAAAATTCCCATGGCAAAAACCATGCGGACCACGGAGAAAGCGAAACTATAAAGCTGGCTGAGAAGAATCCAACCCACACCTTCCAACATTCGCGGTTGAAAAATCAGGAAAAGGAATGAGGTGAACCAGGGCAGCAAAATCCAGACCAGCATGGCTTGGCGATACCAGATTTGACCGAACACACCAGCATCAAATTCATAGCGCTCAAAGATTGAGTTCACCACTGCGGAAACCAGCAGCAACAGGATGAACAGAACCAGCACGCTGCGAATTAACTGAAATCGCAAGGCAAGAATGGTAAGCAGGACTACGGCTGCAATCCAGGCGGCTCTGGCTGCGGTGCCCACCTGTTCAAAGCGCGGTACGGACGTCAACGGGGCCTGGGCTGGTTCAATGCCGTTAAACACGTCTACCGATTTTGACCCAACAATTGGCAGGTCTAACTTCTGAGCCAAGCCAATCGCCAGATTCGTGTGAATCCTCATAATGGGCACGGCGAAATGAAACATAATGAAGCTCATTGTGGCGGCAAGTAATAGCGCCAGTACGATACGCCCTGTTGCGATATCTGAAAAGCGAACGCTACGGTGCGGGAATATGTGAGTACGCGAAGAGCTTCTGCCTTTCCCGTTGGAAGGCTGGTTCCCCTTGCGGATGTCCAATCGATTTTCCATTGAGGCAAGTGTGCAGCCTGTGGCTGATGGGAACAATGATGGGAGAGTACTAATTCGCAATAGGAAGGCTTCGTGACACTTAGTACTTGGGTCCACCCTCAATAGTTTGGATTTCAGTCATACTGTTGAGCGTGATGCTTGTGCGACTTTCCATATTGATGCTGCTGACCGTTGGCGCTTTTCCGGCGGAGGTCTGGGCGGAAGTGTGGAACGATAAGCTGGTGGCGGAGTGGGTCATCCGACTGGGCGGATCGGTTGGTATTCAAGGGGAATTACTGCGCTTTCAGGACTTGTCAGAGCTTCCGGCCAAGCCCTATCAACTGACTTCAATTGACCTTACGGGAACTTCTGTAGAGCCAGAACAGTTGGAACGAATATCTACATTGCCCAAGCTGGAAGAGCTGTTGTTGCCTGCTTACATGTGGAATGAAGGCGCAGGCAGCAGGCGAGATTCCAATGAACTTTTCAAATATTTGAATGGCTTGAAAACGCTGAAGCGACTGCATACCAGCATTCATTTTTTGACGAATATGACGGTTTTGGACCAGGGGCTGGACCAGATCTCTGCGCTTACCCAACTGGAAGAGCTACGAATTTCCCAGAGCAAAGTGAAGGGTTTGGGTCTGAAGCATTTTATCAATTTGCGATCCCTGGATGTCCGCTATTCGGCGATCACTGATGCTGGCATGGAAAGTCTGCGAGGCATGTCAAAACTGGAGCGATTGATTCTGCGCGACAATTTGGTGACCGATAAGGGACTGGCTCACATAGCGGAACTGCACAACCTGGAAGAGCTGGATTTGTATGGCTTGCCTTTGACCGATGAAGGTGTGAAACATCTTGCTGGATTAAAGCAACTGCGCAAGCTGAATCTGTTGGGTGCGCAACTGACCGATGGTGCGGTTGACACCTTGGCCCTTCTTCCGAAACTGACTGAACTGAACCTTTATCGCAGCCAGCTTACCAACGCCGGATTGGCCAAGTTAGCTGTGCTGAAGGACCTGCGATCGCTGGATGTTCGTTATAGCAAAGTAACGCCTGCCGCGGCCCGTCAATTGATGGCCAGCCATGCCGGGTTGGTTGTGAACTATTTGGAATCGGGGGAAGCGGTGGGTAAAACCGTTTCTGTACTGAGCAGCTCATCACCTGCGATGGTTGCTGATTGGGTGAAGAGTTTGGGAGGGTCGGTGAGAGTGGAAAACGGGGTGGTTAAAGAAATCAACTTGCGTCGCGCCCCGGTTAATGACACGGCCATCCGTGGCCTGGGTGCCATTGCCACACTGGAAAAGCTGAACCTTTCCGCAACGCAAATTACCGATGCGGCGGTGGAGGCAATTGGGCAGTTGAAAAATCTTAGAGAGTTGGATTTGCAGCGGACTTCGATTTCCGACAAAGGCCTATCGCAACTGGCAAAGCTGACAAATTTGAAACGGCTGGACGTCAGCAACACCGGCATTACTGGCAGCGGTTTTGAAGTTTGGAAAAATCACCCATTGGCAGAACTGGATGCCCGTAATTGTCCTCTTGAAAATCGTTATGCCCCTCACCTTGCCCAATTCACCAACCTAAAACGCGCCTTGCTCTCTTATACGGACTTGACGGATACAGCACTGGAATCAATGGAGAGCATGTCGAACTTGGAGACGCTGGACTTGGCTGGCACTGATGTTGGCGATAGAGGGTTGAAAAGTCTGGGTAAGCTCACGGCACTTAAAACGTTGTTGCTGAACTATGGCAGGTTCTCACCGGAAGGGGTGCTGGCATTGGCGGATCTGAAAAATCTGGAACGGATTGATCTGGTGCGGACCCGCATCGACGATAAGGGTTTGGCTCTTCTCGCCAGGTTACCGAAGCTCACTCGCATCAACCTGGACTACACAAAGATCAGTGATACAGGCTTGGTGAGCTTGGCTGTGGATGCGAGTTCCCTTCAGGAATTATTGCTAGACAGCGCCAATATTTCCGATGTGGCCATTGTTTCGTTAGTGCAAATGAAGAAGTTGAAAAAACTGAATTTGTATCATACGACGGTCACGCAGAAGGGTTTCGAGCAATTAAAAGCCGCCCTTCCGAACTGCGAGATTATTTTTGATCGTGATTCCAGCCGTGTGAACAGGAGAGGAAGTTGATGCGGCCATTTCTTTTAATGCTGTTCGCAATGAGCTACTGCCGGGCAGATTGGGTAGAACGTCTGGGAGGGTCGGTTGAGTATAACGCCAAGAAGGAAATAGTTGGTTTGAACTTACGGACCAGTTGGGTGAGTGATTCCGATTTGTCTGAAGTAGCCACGTGGAAACAGTTGGAGCGGATAGACCTTTCTCTGACCAGAATCACAGACCAGGGATTGCAATTATTGAAGGGTCTGGAAAATGTGAAGAGCCTGAATCTTTTTTATGCAGAATTGTTGACCGATGAAGGCCTATCGGCAGTTCGAAACTGGCATAAGTTGGAGAGCCTGAATTGCCGTGGCACCAAGGTGACTGATAACGCCTTGGTGCATATTGCCGGGTTGCGGGGCCTGAAACAACTTGATGTGGGGTTCGCCGAGGTGACCGACAATGGCTTGTACGCACTGAGTAGCTTGGACAAGTTGGAGGAGGTAGCGATTGGCGGAAACAAATTGACGGACAATTGCCTGCGCTTTCTTCCCAATCTTCCCCACTTGCGCAAGCTTGATTTAAGTGGCCAGCAGCGCACTGATTCGGGACTTTGGTTTGCCACCATTACGGATGCGGGAATTGAGATTCTGGCGGAGTCGAAAAATTTGGAGTCGTTGAATTTGGCGGGGGCGAAGATTTCAGATTTAGGTTTGGCGAAACTGGCCAAACTGACGAAGCTTCGGGATCTTAACCTGAATTCCACGGCAGTCACGTCGAAGGGAATCGCTGCTTTACGCGTTTTGCCGGAACTGGCAAAGTTATCGTTGTGGAAGGCAATGAAGTTGGATGATTCAATCGCTGCGGTGCTTTTGCAATTTCCGAAGTTGCAATGGGTGGACCTGAAGGAGTCTGGTGCGCCGAATGCTGCTGGCAAGTTAGGGCGATAGTTAGGTTTGGGTGGGGTTATTCTAACTGTAGGAATGCTGGCCATGACTACCGAAAGGAAAATCCGAGAAGAGCTCGCTCGCTATCTATCTGGCGAGATTGATTTCAATTCCTTCCAAGACTGGTTTCTAGTAGTCTCTCTTGGCGAATTTGGTGATTCTGAGTCTTTTGATCTAAGCAACAAAATTGAGGGACTGATAGCCGAAACTTCCCACATGGGATCGGCTGAATCAAGTTTGAAAAGCGAACTCTCAAGAGCAGCCAGTCGTGTTGCGGCCCACCGATAGCGGACGTTGGAATAGCAATTGCCCACTGGAAACAACCCGCTCAACCCAAGCGGAACTTGCGACCTTCTACTGTAAACTCAATCCCTTCCCCAATCGCCAAAAACGAGATCTGCTTCTTTCCAGTTAGGCTAATCGCTGCGGGCATTACTATGGGGAACTTGGCGTGCCTGGTCTGGCGGATTATGGGATTGTGTTCCTTTTCCCCGAACGCTCTGGACCTCCAACCGTCAAAGGCAAACTCCGTATTACCGGCTAATTGCAGACAGGTGCTCTTGCCAATTTGAAAGATTCCGGGCTGCACTAAAACCACATCAGACCCGGCGTGCCAAATCTGTTCGACATTATGTTCCAAGCAATCGCCCGGCGCAGTTACAGTGGCATCGATAAGATCGCAGATCAATACCAGACCTTCGCGCTTGCGGAATAGTAATCGACGACGATGGCGAAAGCCTTTGTAGCGGCATTCGGCCACTACAAAATCTTCTTCGTCGGAAGCCTTGAACTCCAGCAGTTCCACTTCAGGACGCCCATCCCAGGCAAATGGACCTGCGGGAGTTGCCTGATCCTGTCGGTCAATCTGAATAGTGTTGTGCGCCCCGGTGCCGCGGAAGCGATCTCGCTGGGCTAAATCACCAACGTAGGTAAATGTTCCGGCGTCTACCAGGATCTCTTCGGTACCTTTGCGCAAGGTGAAACTCAAAGCATCGGCGTGACTGTGGCCGCCGGTCCAGGGTCCAAAGGGTCCAACATCGAAAAGCAAATGGACATCGGCCCAAATGGACGAAACCATGCCCGTCTTGCGAAAGACTCGCGATGGCCGGGGCCCGGTGGGATTGGGCTTTGTTAAAACTTTCTTCCCCAGCCACCACACCGCTTGTGGAGGTAAATCATCGTAATCATGGGCTAATTCGATCTTCAGCAACTTGGCGCAACTGGCCAGGGTTGCCCTGCCGAACTGATCGCGCTCCCCGTAGGGGTGGAAAAAACGACCCCCATCGTCATCACCAAAAAATGAAAGCTTTCTGGCTGGTCCTAACAACGATTCCAAGTACTCGGCCATCTTGGTCAGTTTTGCGGCATAGGGATTCGATTCGCACAGTACCGCATGAAACAAAAACATGTCGACTGCGTACACGTGATAGTAAGTGGATTGTTCAAAATGAGCGCCATCTTCCAGCACCTGCCTATCCATTTCCTGCTGGACGATTCTGCCGCCTAGTTGCACCCAACGGGCCGATTGCTCCCATCCGGGAAAGAGTGTGCCGATGGCATGGAGGGCTACCGCTTCCCCTAATAAATGGGTGTTGGGGGAGAAATAAATGGAAAGATTTTTCTCCAGATGGCAGCCGTGTTGAAACAGTGCATGAGCCAATTTTTGGCGAGTTTCAACATCGAATTTATCGCGACCCAAATGCAGTAACCAGACCCAGTTTAAAGCGCGGAAGGCTACTTCCAAAGCACTGGTCCAGTTAATGCCGCTAGCGTAAGCATTCTGGGTAAACCAGCTTTCGAGCTGACTGTTAATTTCTTTCCAATACTTATCGTCGCCGCTGAAAAGCCCGGCCTGGGCTAGTAATACCAAATGTTGATGTCGATTCAATTCCCAAATATTTTTGTGATCGCCGGCACGAGAAGCGTCTAAATATGGGGTGAAGCGGAAGTAACGCTGTTTGGTTTCCAGGTTGCTTGCGTAATCACGCCGCCATTCAATTTCAGGTCCAGTGTCAACAATGCCGCCCAATAAAGGGAAACGATGTTGCAGGATCTGGTCTGCTGTTGCAAGGATTTCCTGCTCGAACTCTGTCCCTCGCAAAACCTCAACGACGTCCTTGGCCGGAGGCAGCAGTGGACGCATGACAACGGGTAAAGCCACTGGCGGCCGGAAGTAGGAATGAAGGTTGAATGCTTCCTGCCGCAAACGAAATTGGATCTCTGCTGAACTACGCTTGCGCGGCATGAATAGAGCTCTGCGATAATTGAAATATGGTCAAATTTGCTTCCTTCAGTAACCGCGCCGATCTATGTGCGGCATAGCGGGATACGTCCTTAAAAATGGTGAGGCCCGGGAAAACGTTGTGGACGCCATGTGCAAATCCATTTTGCACCGCGGCCCAGACGATCAGGGGATTTACATGGATGGCCCGTGCGGCATTGGTATGCGCCGCCTTAGTATCATCGATTTGTCCACCGGACATCAGCCCATCCCCAATGAAGATCATAGCTTATGGATCGTCTTCAACGGTGAAATCTATCAGTATCGGGAATTGCGGGAGACATTAGCCAAGCAAGGGCATCAATTCCGAACAGCCAGCGATACTGAAGTAATTTTGCACCTCTTTGAGCAAGAGGGAGTTGCTGGCATCAACAAATTACGGGGGATGTTTGCCTTCGCCATTTGGAATAGCAAGACACGAAAACTGCTGGTGGTTCGGGATCGGTTTGGCAAAAAACCCCTGTATTATGCCGATACAAACGAAGGTTTCTATTTTGGGAGTGAATTGAAATGTCTTCGAACGGCGGGCGTCACATTGGAATTGAACAACGAGGCAATTCGGCAATATTTTCAATTTTCCTACATTCCAGATCCGTTGAGCCCTTACAAATCAATTCGCAAATTAGCACCCGGCTCATGGCTGATGTACGATTCCAACAATGGTTCCGTTGAACAAGGCAGCTATTGGAAACTACCTTATCCCGCAGAAACGGATACTTCAGGCACTACAGAGGCGCAGTGGCGCAGTAAGATTCGGGAAACATTTGATGAGTCCGTACGCATCCGCATGATTGCCGATGTTCCGCTGGGTGCATTCCTGAGCGGGGGCATTGATTCCACCTCAGTTGTGGCATCGATGGCAAGTAACACCAAGGATGCGGTGAAGACTTTCTCCATTGGCTTTGAAGAATCAGAGTTCAATGAACTGCCCTGGGCTAAACAGGTGGCGCAACAGTACAACACGGAGCACCATGAAATTCTGGTGAAGCCGAATTCCATTGAGCTGATCAACAAGCTGGTGGATTCCTTTGACGAACCCTTTGGCGATGCCTCAGCCATTCCCACTTATCTGGTAAGCGAGTTCGCCGCACGTCATGTGAAAGTTGCTTTGACAGGCGACGGTGGCGACGAATTATTTGCCGGGTACGAAAGCTTTTTTCTGATCGATAGATACCGCAAGTTAGATAAGATTCCACAGTGGATGCGCGGGGCCATGTCCAAAATGGCTGACCAACTGAGCTATTCGGCCTATGGGAAAAACTTTCTTCGGATGGCTTCTAGGGCAACTCCGCTGGAACGTTATTTTGAGTTGAATTACACGCCGTTTTATCTACGACAACAACTTTTGACTCCGCAGTGGATGGAACCGGCGGACGCTAGTTACATCAATCGGACATTTGCTAATTGTCTGGCGCCAAACGGGGCAGACATTTTGACGCATGCGTTGTACTTCGAAGCCACTGCGAAACTTACCGGGGACATGCTGGTTAAAGTGGACCGTATGTCGATGGCGAACTCGTTGGAAGTGCGCTGCCCAATGTTGGATCACAAATTGGCTGAACTGGCGGCGCAGATTCCACCTTCGTTAAAAATGCGCAACGGCAAGGGGAAAGCGATTCTGGTGGACGCAGTGGGGGACAGGCTTCCACCGGACTTGTTAACCCGTCCCAAGAAAGGCTTTGGAATGCCCCTATCATTGTGGTTCCGAGGCTCATTGAAAGCATTTTTATGGGACCACATGACGAATTCAACATTGGTGGATCGGGGCATTGCTTCGGGGCCATTTATTCGTCAATTATTGGAAGAGCACGATTCTGGTCGCAGAGATAATAACCATTGGCTGTGGACGCTGCTGATGTTGGAACTGTGGTTCAGAAAATTCTGATTCGGTTGCAGGGCAGACTGCTAAAATAATAGTTTCTTGGAGGATTCTGGAAAGCATGGCAGCATTACACCGGCGCAAGTCGATTGCAGTGAACGTGGGCGGCGTCTGGGTTGGTGGGAATCATCCAATTGTTGTCCAATCGATGACCAACACCGATACGGCTGACACCACATCCACTGTGAACCAGGCGATGGCACTGGCCCAAGCCGGGTCTGAATTGGTGCGCATAACGGTGAATTCGGAAGCGGCGGCAAAGGCTGTGCCGGTGATTGCTGAAACACTGTATCAGTTTGGTGTGAAAGTTCCGTTAGTTGGCGATTTTCATTACAACGGCCACCTGCTGCTGAAGAAGTATCCTGACTGCGCCAAGGCACTTGCGAAATATCGCATTAATCCAGGTAATGTAAACATTGGCAAGAGCCATGACAACAACTTTCGGGACATGATTGAAGCGGCCATTTTGTATGACCGTCCGGTACGCATTGGCGTCAATTGGGGTTCGCTTGATGGCGCTCTGCTCACCCGTATGATGGATGAGAACAATTTATTGGACGAACCGTTGGATGCCCGTGCGGTGACGCTGAACGCCATTGTTGAATCTGCTGTGATGTCGGCGAAAGCTGCCGTGAGCCACGGCCTGGGTGCCGATAAAATCATCATCAGCGCCAAGGTAAGCGGTGTTCAGGATTTGATTGAAGTCTACAGGCACTTGGCGTCGCGTTGTGATTTTGCGTTGCACGTGGGGCTTACAGAAGCAGGTTTGGGGGCGAAAGGCATTGTTGCTTCCACTGCTGGAATCGGAGTGTTGCTGCAGGAAGGAATCGGCGATACTATCCGCGCTTCACTCACTCCATTGCCTAACGGAGACCGTCGTGAAGAAGTGCTGGTGTGCCAGCAAATTTTGCAGTCTCTTGAGATTCGTAGCTTTAGTCCGCAGGTGACGGCATGCCCTGGCTGCGGCAGAACTACCAGCACTTTCTTCCAGGAAATGGCTGATGATATTCAAACCTACTTACGAACGCAAATGCCAATTTGGAAGCAAAAGTACGTTGGTGTTGAGGAAATGAAAGTAGCCGTTATGGGCTGTATTGTAAACGGTCCTGGCGAATCTAAACATGCCAATTTGGGCATTTCTCTTCCGGGCACTTTTGAAGAGCCTGTGGCACCGGTATACGTGGATGGCAAGATGTACAAGACGTTGCGAGGGGACCGAATCGTGGCAGAATTCAAGGATATTCTGGACAAGTACGTCGATTCCCACTACGCAGTGGAGCAGCCAGTCAGCTTAGCTTCTGTATGATCTGGTTCGGGCTTAATTTATAATTTCTTGACGGCACCGAAGGCAGCAAAGTTTGAGTTTTTGTGGAGTACTTCCAGCCTTGAAAAACCGACTTCGCGCAGTTTATCCAGTTGAAAGATGAGGGAACGTGGGCTGTCTTCTTTTTCAATATAGGCGAATACCTGGTCACGATAGGCATCGCTTTTGAATGCGGAAAGATACTCCCCGTAACGTCGCCACATGATTTGGTGGACGGGGCCAAGTTCGTGATTTACCATGTCAAAGATCCAAAATCCGCCGCCAGGGCGGAGAGTGGCATGTATCTTTTCAAAAACATCTAGCCATTCTTGCTCAGTTCTTAAATGATGGAGCACTGCTGCGGCTAGCACGATGTCGAAACTGGCTGGGGCTAACTGCAATTGACGAATGTCACTTTGAATGCAAGTGACTCCGTAGCCAATGCGATTGGCTGCACGATCCAGCATAGGCTTACTAAGATCGACCCGGGTGACTTCGATAGATGGGAGCCGTTGCCGAAGTGTTAAGGCGAAGTTCCCGGCCCCGCATCCGATATCGAGCATTGCTGTTGCATGTGGTGTAACAACTGCGGCAGATTCGGTGATGAGGTCCATGGCCAATGCTGCATCGACAGTTGCGGACTGACCGGTTTCCAGGTTGGAAAACCGTTCCACATCGTTATCGAAACGGGTACGGATTTCATCGACAGTCGATTTTGAGTTCATTGTTTGATTGTCTCAAGCTAGAATGACGTAATGCACCTTACCAATCTTCAAATCCAACTTGCTGCGCGGCCGATAGGGTTTCCTAAACTCACAGACTTTCAAGCGGTGGAAACGGCTAACCCAGTGCCTGCCGAAGGAGAACTACTTCTTGAGACCTTATGGCTGTCTGTTGATCCATATATGCGTGGAAGAATGAGCGATGCCAAGTCCTACGCTGAGCCTGTAAAACTGGGCGAAGTAATGGTGGGGGGCACGGTAAACCGGGTTGTGGAATCGAAGGCAGACGGGTTCAAGGCGGGGGATATTGTGGCTGGATTTTCAGGTTGGCAGCGCTACGCCATTGCCAATCCCAAACAGCTACGAAAGCTTGATCCTACGCTTGCTCCCATATCAACGGCATTGGGAGTGGTGGGCATGCCGGGCTTGACCGCCTATTTTGGATTGCTGGATGTATGTGATCCAAAGGCTGGAGAGACGGTTGTCGTTTCCGGTGCAGCCGGTGCGGTTGGGTCCATTGTGGGACAGATCGCAAAGATTAAAGGTTGCCGAGTGGTGGGTATTGCAGGCACCAACGATAAGGTGAAGTGGCTAGTGGAAGAGATGGGGTTTGACGCCGCTTACAACTACAAAGACACACCGAATCACTTAGCAAAACTGCGTCAACTCTGTCCGAATGGAATTGATGTTTACTTTGACAATGTGGGTGGTGTGATAACCGATGCCGCCATGATCCACATGAATGTGCATGCCAGAGTGGCAATTTGCGGGCAGATCTCACAGTACAATTTGGAGCAACCCGAAATGGGTCCGCGGATGCTGGGAATGCTGATTGTGAAGAGGGCCAAGGTTCAGGGATTGTTGGTGACTGACTACATGGCGCGTTGGGGAGAAGGGACCAAGGAATTGGGCGGATGGTTGAAGTCAGGAAAGTTGAAGTATGAGGAGACGATTGTAGACGGACTGGAAAAAGCTCCTGAAGCTTTTCTGGCGATGTTACGCGGGGAAAACACTGGAAAAATGCTGGTGCGAGTTGAAGGGAATTGACCAGTGGTCTGTACTGTGTAATTATTCATAGTATTGAATAAAAATACAATCATTGCTGCCAGAGATTTAAGAAGTGATTTGGATTTAAGTGCAGCAGAGTTGCGCGCGCTTTTGAAGTTGGCGGGTGAGGTGAAGGGCAAGCCCATGGACTTCAGAGATGATTTGCGCAGTAAATATGTAAGTCTGCTTTTTGAAAAGCCGTCGTTGCGAACGCGGCTAACGTTTGAACTTGCGGTTAAGCAACTGGGCGGAGATGTGGTGGTGAGCATCGGGATGATTGGGGAACGCGAGCCGGTGTCGGATATGGCTCGGAATCTTGACCGATGGACGCAGTGTATTGTGGCCAGGGTGTTTTCCCAACAGACGATTGACGATCTGGCCGTGTGGTCAAAAGTTCCGGTAATCAATGCATTGAGCGACCTTTACCATCCTTGTCAGGCATTGGCGGATATGCAGACAATTGCGGAGCGCTTTGGAAGTTGTGAAGGAAGAAAACTGGCCTATGTCGGCGACGGCAACAATGTATCGCACTCTTTATTGCTGACTGGGACTCGATTGGGAATGCATGTTTCGGTGGCGACTCCGATAGGGTTTGAACCGAATGCGGACGTGGTGGGGAAGGCTCGTAATTTTGCAGATGGAACAGGTGGATCGGTAACGGTTACAAATTCGGCGAAGGAAGCCGCAGATGGGGCAGACGTGGTTTATACAGACGTTTGGGCAAGCATGGGTCAGGAAAAGGAAGCAGAGGAACGAAAGAGAGTTTTTGAGCCGTATCAGGTGAATTCAAGGTTGATGAGTGGCGCTAAAAAGGACTCGATTTTCTTGCATTGTCTACCGGCCAAACGTGGTCAGGAAGTGACCGACGAAGTTATGGAGTCGGCTCAATCAGCGATTTTTGATCAGGCAGAAAACAGGTTGCATGCGCAGAAGGCGTTACTGCTTATGTTGATGTGTTAATGGGTCAAGGGACATTCGAATGAAATTATGGGGCGGAAGGTTTGAGACCGGGCCATCGGAAGTGTTTGAGCGCTTTAGCGGTTCTTTGCATTTTGATCGTAAGTTGATTGGTGCTGACATTCGCGGATCGCAAGCATTTGCCAGAGCACTGGAAAATGTTGGCATTCTGACGGCTGAAGAGCGGGCAACCTTGGTATCAGCATTTGATGAATTGCTGAGGGAATCGTCAATTGCAGCCTTTTACGACGGGGCTACCGATGAAGATGTCCACACGCTGGTTATCCGAAAGTTGAAAGAGAAGACTGGTGGATTAGCGGATAAAATCCACACGGGGCGCAGCCGAAATGAGCAGGTTTCGTTGGATGTTCGCTTGTGGCTGCGTGGGGAAATTGACAGTTGCCGTTCGTTATTGGTGGACTTTCTTGAAGAGCTGCTGCGATTGGCGCGGACCTATGAGACAGCGGTGATTCCAGGCTATACGCATCTTCGGCGAGCCCAACCAGTATTGTGGGGACATTACTGTTTAGCTTATTTCGAGATGTTTTCGCGGGATTTGGAGCGCTTGGAGCAAGCGAGGGCCCGAGTGAATTTGCTGCCGCTGGGGAGTGGCGCATTGGCGGGATCGGGATTTCCTTTTGACCGGGAAGCGATTGCCAAGGATTTGGATTTTGCAGGGATCACCAGGAATAGTATGGACGTTTCCGGGGATCGCGATTTTGTGTTGGACTTCATGTATGCGGCTTCCACGACGATGTTGCATTTAAGCCGTCTGTGCGAAGACTGGATACTTTATTCGAGTGAAGAGTTTGGCTGGATGGAGTTGGGCGATGGGGTGACTAGCGGATCTAGCCTGATGCCGCAGAAGAAGAATCCAGATTCGCTGGAGTTGATTCGAGGCAAATGTGGTCGTGTTTGGGGCGATTTTAATTCTCTCTATGTGACCATGAAAGGTCTGCCCATGACATACAACAGGGACATGCAGGAAGACAAGGAACCCTTGTTTGATTGTGCCTATCAGTTGGCTGGTTGTTTAGAAATGATTCTGGGTGTAACGGCAACTGTGAAGCTTCACGCGGCGGTTCCAGCGGCGGCTGCAGAAGAGAGTTGGGCGGTAGCTACAGATTTGGCTGAAGCGCTGGCCAAGGCAGGAACGCCATTCCATCAGGCACATAAAATTGCCGGGCGATTGGTTTTGGAAAGCCTGAATTCAGGAAAGAAACCAGCAGACTGGACAGCCGAGGAGTTGGTGAAGTTTGCGCCGGAATTTCGACCGGAAATGGTGAAGTTGATGCAGCCTACCGAAGGCATGAAGAGTCGGCAAGTAGTTGGGGGAACGGCTCCTGTTCGAGTGTCGGAAGCTCTTGCAGCAGCGGAGGCAAGTTTGTTGGGATATCGGAATACCGTATGAAGGCGTTCCGCCATGGTCAAATCCTGAAACTGATTCGCACTAAGCGAATTCAGACGCAGGATGAATTGGCTCAGGAATTGGCGGTATTGGAAGTGGACGCCACGCAGGTGACACTTTCACGCGATATTCGGGAATTGGGTTTAGTGAAAACGGTTGAAGGGTATCGCGAGATGAATGCAGTATCGGAAAGAGCGGCTCCTGATTTGAGTATGCTGATCAGCGAATTTTTGCAGGATGTCCGATTGGCGCAAAATCTGATTGTGATTAAGACGACACCGGGCGGGGCAAACTCAATGGCAGTGGCACTGGATCAAAGCGGTTGGCCGCAGATTGTGGGAACTGTGGCTGGAGATGATACGATTCTGGTGATAACGGCAGATAACAAAGCAGCAGCAGAGTTACGGCAAAAGATCATCCACCTTACACGATAGAACATGGCCGCATCCAAATTAGGAAGACGCGAGTTTTGGGGGGCACCTGCATTGCTTTTGCAAGGGCGCGCTGGCAAGATTCGCGCAGGCGCCGCGACCACAAATATTACTCCGTGGTTAGGGCTTTCTTTAGCCGGTTATATGAACGACCGGAAGGCAGCATTTATCCATGATGAACTTCATGTAAAGGCGATTGCGCTGGACAATGGGCGCACTCGGTTGGCTATAGCTATTGTTGATTCGTGTGCTGTTCCGCGAAGTGTTTTTGATGCTGCAAAGGAAGAGATCCATCAGCACACGGGAATTCCAATTGCCCAAATATTAACAGCGGCGACGCACACGCATTCGGCACCGGCGGCGGCCCACCTGTTTCAAAGTGAACCGGACCCAGCTTACACGCGCTTTCTGAAAACCCGAATAGCCGATGCGGTGCGCCTTGCGGTGACCAGACTGGAACCAGCAAGGATTGGATACGGAGTTGGCCGCGAGGATCGGCTGGTGTTCAATCGGCGATATGTGATGAAGCCGGGATCGATACCCTTAAATCCATTTGGAATTGAAGATCAGGTGTTGATGAATCCTCCTGCGGGGAATGAGCACATCATCCAATCGGCGGGACCGATAGATCCGGATGTGACGTTGCTAATGGCGGAATCAACTGAAGGAAAACCGATTTTCGCATTGTGCAGCTATGCGCTGCATTACGTGGGTGGACATCCAGCGGCGCATGTAAGTGCAGACTATTTTGGGTCTTGGGCAGTGGCGATGCAGAGGATGGCAGGTGCCACTTTTGTTCCGATTCTGGCAAACGGTTGTTCAGGAAACATCAACAGCGTTAACTTTCAGAAGCCATCGCGAACTTGGCTACCGTATGAACAGATGGGCGCGTATGCGGATATTCTGGCGGCTGAGGCTTTCCGAACGTGGAAATCGTTGCAGTGGGAAGACACTGTGGAACTGAATGGTAGTGTGGAGGAAATTGAATTCGCCACACGGCAAGCTAGTCCAGCAGAGTTGGAGACGGCAAAGAAGCTGTTGGCTGGAGAAGGTGCAATTCCGGTGAGTGGATATAAGAGAAGAGAGGCAATCTATGAGGTGGACCCCATCGGTTGGACAAAAAAACAGGCGTCCTTAGATGGTGAAGCGGTGTAACTGAAGGGCGGCTGTGAGGCCGCCATCCATTCCGGACTTGCATCGGCGCTCGGGTCGCATCCCTGCGTCGCCCTATCC
>JANXSF010000063.1 GCA_025352795.1 Acidobacteriota bacterium | reverse complement strand
TGTCTCGGGCTCGCTTTAACCAATCCAGCCAGTCCCGTTCTTGTTGACTCATTGCAATTCGTTCCATCCTTCAGCCTTACGGCTGTCAATAGGAACTTTCTACTTTGCCCAAATAGGAACTTTTCACTTTGCCGCGACACACCTGCCTTCATCTTGAGACCCGCCGATAGCGTTTGGTATTATGAGACTCCGAATGATGCCCCATGTACCTCCACAAACACATCACTATCTTTGGGGGCGTTTTTGGGGCTCTGGCTTGCTTACTATTTGCCCAGAGCACCCCTCAATCAACCACAACAATTGATGCTACGCCCCTAAAAGATGTTGGTTATACAAGCGCCGATGTGTGCGCGGGGTGTCATCAAAAGATTGCCGATACTTACAAGCAAACGGGGATGGCTCGTTCCTTTTATCGGCCCTCGCCCGCTAACACGATTGAAGACTTCTCCAAGAACAATCCCTTCTACCATAAGCCGTCGGACAGCTATTTCACGATGATCCAGCGCCAGGGCAAAACGTATCAGCGCAGGCACCAAGTGGATGCTGATGGCAAGCAAGTGAATGTGATTGAGAAACAGGTGGACTACATTTTAGGTTCCGGAAACCATGCTCGTGCTTACGTGAATCGGACTGCTGCCAACAAGCTGATTGAAATGCCGCTTGCCTGGTACACCGAAAAAGGAGGCTATTGGGGCATGAATCCGGGCTACGATCAGCCCGCGCATGATGGCTTTCGCCGCGCATTGGGGTACGATTGCATGTTCTGCCACAACGGGTATCCTGAGATTCCGGCAGCCAATCAGCAACGTTTCGCCGAGCCTGTTTACCCCACTGCAATGCCCGAAGGTATTGATTGCCAGCGATGCCACGGCCCTGGCCGCAACCATGTTCAGCTTGCGAAAACACCGAGCGTGGCCCCGGATAAGATCAGGAATGCAATCGTGAATCCTTCGCGCCTGGGAGCTGAGCGCAGCATGGAAGTGTGCATGCAATGCCATCTTGAAACAACCAGCTTCCCATTGCCAAACGCCCTGCAGCGCTATGGACGCGGTCCTTTTTCCTATAGACCAGGTGAACCATTGAGTTCATTTCTATTGACGTTCGATCACGCCCCGAACAAAGGTCGTGACGACAAATTTGAGATTGTGAGTTCTGCTTATAGACTCCGCCGGTCAGCCTGTTTTCTCCAAAGCAAAGACAAACTGACTTGCACCACTTGCCACAATCCCCACGATGTTCGTCGCGGCGCGCAGGCAGAAAAGCATTACACAGCGGTATGCAGGCAGTGTCATAGTGCGGCTTTGGATCAACTGGTGGCCGCAGCGAAACATACATCGGATACACGTTGCACACCGTGCCACATGCCCAAAAGGCGCACTGAGGACGTAGTGCATGTGGTGATGACCGATCACTACATTCAGCGTCGCAAACCTGCTGGAGATCTACTAACGGAGATGGCCGAACGGCATGAAACCGATGCCACCGCATACCGTGGAACGGTGGTTCCCTACTATCCTCTTGCGTTACCGAAAACGCCTGAGAACGATCTGGATCTTGCTGTTGCCCAGGTGATTGAAAAAAGCAATTTGAACGCAGGCATTCAGCAACTCACGGCGGCGATTGCAAAACATGCTCCCCAGCGCGCGGAATATTATTTGGAATTGGCCGACGCCTTGCGCAACCGTGGGCAATTGGCAAAGGCTGTGCCGGTTTATGAAGAAGCGGTGCGGCGTAATCCGAAATCGAACATCGCACTGCAAAAACTAGGAGCCGCATTACGACGGTCAGGAAAGCATGCGGCGGCTGTTGGATTTCTGCAAAAGGCCACCGCCATTGCACCCGATAACGCGATCACGTGGCATGAATTGGGGCTTGCCTTGCGGGCTCAAGGAAAGCAGCAGGATGCCATTATTGCTCTGCAGAAGGCAGTTGCGATGGATCCGGATAGGGCAGAGGTGCACAACAACCTTGGCATCATCTGGTTCGGGCAGGGGAAGCAACTGGAAGCGGAAGCTGCGTTCCGTGAGGCTATCCGCATTCAACCGGAGTATGCCGACGCACATGGAAACGTGGCCAATCTTCTTGTTGCGGTCGGCGAGCTTACGCAAGCGCGCAATGAGTTCGACACTGCGCTGCGGCTGCGTCCCGACGATGCGGTCACTCGCTATAACTACGCGATGCTGCTGGGGCGGATGCGTCAATTTGAAGGAGCGCAGTTGGAGTTGGAGGCAGTATTGCGAACAGATCCCACAATGATTGATGCGCACTTGCTTTTGGGAGATTTGTTGATGGCCAAGGATCAAGCGAAAGTTGCAATTTCACATTATCGCGAAGCGCTGCGACTGCAGCCAGCATTGGGCAAGGCGCATTTGAGTCTGGGGTCGGTTTTGGCAACTGGAGGGGATGTAGCAGGAGCACTTCCGCATTTGCGAAAAGCAGCAGCAGACGCGGACCCCTCCGTGAGTCAGGCAGCGGCTCAAATGCTCCGCCAGTTGGGCCGATAACGAATTGATTGGACATCGTCATGATCATGGGGACGGGAAGGAGTTTATATAGGTGCCACCGGTGAACGGCAGGCTGAATGCCTGCCCCACAAGAACAACTCCAGATCTAGTGAAAGTTTGTGAATTTAGTGACCAGGTCGAGTGATGGGGATTAGCGCCCCGTCACCCTCCCACACCACCGGACGTGCGGTTTTCCGCATCCGGCGGTTGAACTTAGCGGTTCCTTGCCGCAAGATCCGATGGCATTACGAAACCGGTGCGTCGAAGGACCGCGTTGGACAGCGCAGTTTGCAGGCTACCTGTCCGAGCAATTGGCCACGCGCCCCGGAAACTGGCCGCCACCTGTAACAGGGGACATCGCAACCAGAAGCACTTCAGAATGTGCCTTCGTATCCAGTCCTCCAGTCGGAAGAGCGCCACGCGATCCTCGCCCAGTTGGAAATATCTTCACCATCCTTCAATATAGCTCCGCCAAGCGCCCGCGCCAGGCCTCACTGCCGATTCGTCTTCCTCCGGTCGAAAGTTTGCTACGCGCTTCTTTCAGCTTCACCTCGCGGCTACGCCTTGCGTTTCGCTACGGTCACCATCATCGGTCACGGTTGGCTCTTTTCATCCAATTAGATTCTGCACATGCTGGGCACACTGGGGTGGGCGATTTTGCCTGCCAAGCCCGCAGGTGGGCTTTCTTCACACCTTCGAGTGCCTGGGAAACTTCAGAAATTGGGAAGACTATAGGCGATTCCGCCTGCCAGCTCGCTTGCCAGCGAAGTCTTCATTCCAACCTGCTCCCCTGCAACTAAAATAAGAGATGCGCCTTTCCCAACGCTGTTACGCTGTGACCGGTCTGGGCTACTCGGCCCCTTGGTTTGTGAATGCGGGATTCCTTGTCGGGGACAACGTTACATTAATCGTCGACACTGGCGGCAATACGATGGCTGCCCAAACTATCTACGGATATGCCTCGGCGGTGCGTCCGCAAAACACTTTACGAGTCATCAACACGGAAAAGCACTTTGACCACATTGGTGGAAACGGCTTTTTTCGGGCAAAAGGTGTGGATGTTTGGGGTCACCGTGGCATTGTTCGGACAGCCGAAGAGTTCACTGCTGAAATCGCGGAGTTCAACAATGGAATTCCCGACGCTGTGCGCCGCGCAAAAGGGGAAGCACGGGCTTTCTTCATTGATACTGAAGTCACGAATCCGAATCGACCCATCGATGAAGATACCGTCTTCGATTTGGGTGGCTGCATCGCTACCATTTTGCTGACGCCGGGGCATACCGATACTAACCTTTCCGTGTGGCTACCGGAAGATGGCGTGCTGTATTGTGGCGATTGCCTGATCAATGCTTATTTGCCGAATCTGGACGCGGGGACCGTTGCGGATTGGAAGGTCTGGTTGGAATCACTGGATCGGGTGGAGGCGTTGCAGCCGGCATTTGTTGTGGCAGGCCATGGTCCAGTTGCTGCTGGCGAGGATGTGGCGCGGGTGATTGGAAAGGTGCGGGGCGTCTTACAAGAAGCGATCACCCATGGTCATTCTCCGACCTGGCAAAAAGCAAAGTAGAGTCCGCACCAACCTACTCAAGCGGCGAAGTGGGAAACTCCCCTAGCCCGGCATCGCGCCACTGGGCTTCCAGTTTCTGCTGGTCTTCCGCGGGGGCGCGCTGGTGGGCGATTTGGAAGTTCCCTATACTTTGTTGCGCCCGGTGCTCGTCGTTCGTCTGGCGGAAAGTCACAATACTCCGGATCAGCCATTCACCACTCTCCTCAAAATGCCCTTGCAGCCGCGCCAAAATTCCAACTGGTGATAGCTGCTGGCAGCACCATGCAGGTTCCCCTGCTGCTCTTTAATGGCCAGCGATTTCAGGTACCACTCCCGCGCTCCCGCAAAGTCCCGCTCCTCTTCGGCCACACTGCCCAACTGGTGATAGCTGCTGGCCGCACCATGCAGGTTCCCCTGCTGCTCTTCAATAGCCAGTGATTTCAGGTACCACTCCCGCGCTCCCGCAAAGTCCCGCTCCTCTTCGGCCACCCTGCCCAACTGGTGATAGCTGATGGCAGCACCATGCAGGTTCCCCTGCTGCTCTTTAATGGCCAGCGATTTCAAGTACCACTCCCGCGCTCCCGCAAAGTCCCGCTCCTCTTCGGCCACTATGCCCAGTTGATGATAGGCCGCCGCTTCTAATTCTGAGTGACCGCGCCCAGCCGAATGCTGCGCCTGCCGTGCATACAACCGTTTGGCATCACCGAAATTCCGCGAATTCAGCGCGTAAGACGCCAAAGCTTGCGTTAGCGCGGACACATCCTGTTCCCTAGCAAGGCGCTCCGCCAAATCCAGCGCGTAATGAAAGCTAACCCCAAACCGCAGGAAAGGTACCCGCTGTTCGTGCAATTGCTTTCGCGCAACCTGGTCGGCAAACCTACCCATCAAATCCACAAACGCCCGTTGACATTCCTCCGTCACCACCTGCCGACGTAGATAACTGGTCAGTAGTGGATGCATTTCAAAGGTTGCATTGCCCACATCCGTCAGCAACCCAGCCGATCCCAGCTCCGCCATCAGCCGGTCAACCCGATCCCGAGTCCAACTGGCATTCACCTGCTTCGCCATCGCTTCCAAATAGTCGACGGCCACAAACCCTTCATGCAATCCCACCAAACCCAGCAGTGGACGCAACTCCGCGTCCAGCCCCTGCTCCACAAATCGCAGCGTCCCAAATAGCCGACCCTGCTCCTCGTTCGGATCTAACCCCAACTCCTCAATATTCTTCCGCAGCGCCTCAGCAATGCCACCAGCGGACATGGTCTCCAACTTGGGCAGCACTGCCCGCATGGCCAGCGGATGCCCGGCCAGTTGGTCCATCAGCCGCACCAGTGCTGGATCCTTCCGTTCCACCTGCAGGCCCATGTCCTGCACAATCGCCTCACAATACTCCCATCGCGCTTCGCCATCCAGCCCACGCAACGGAAGCGGAAATCGCCGAGCCGGTCCCAACCATTCTTCGGGCGAACGGCTAGTGATAATCACCTTTCCACGCCCACCACGAATCGCATCCAAAAACCCGCTCAGCAAAGCGCGATCCTCATCGGTCAAGTTCGTCGCTGTGGATTCGAAGTTATCCCAAACCATCACCACTCGTTGATCGCGCAACTTCTCGGCCAGCAGCTCCAGCTTGTTCTTGGCAATGCCGAAGTTCTTCCCATAGAACATTTGGCCAGTCTGGTTAATTACATACTCCGCCGTTCGAATGTCACGGAAATCGAACCATAGTGCTCCATCCAGACCACCGGTATCATCCAGCCAACGCAGAAATCCGTGTGCCAGTGTGGTCTTGCCCACGCCGCCCAAACCTTGCACCAGAATGGCTGGTGTCTGGCGATGCAACGCCCGCTCCATCTGCAGGATCGACTTATCGCGACCCACAAATCCATAGGCATCGCGATGCTGCTGCACCTCCACCGGCAACTTCGTTTCAGCCTGTTCCCATTTGGCTTGGGCCGCAAACGTGAAGTCCAGTGGCGCCTGCTGATACAGCACCGGCAGCAACCAATCTTGCAGCGGAAAGCGCCCGCGCGCACAGATCCGCAATGGTTCGGCCAACATCTGCTGCCGTCCAGCTCGCACACCCTCCGCCACACTTCCCGCTTCAAACAGACGACCGTAAAATGCTGGCAGAAACACCTGCGCCCCGCTGACGTACAGCGAATAGGCCATGGCCACCACACTGCGCACGCCGCCCTTTAAAAGCGACGTGGCCACAGAGGAATAGGCGTCCGCAGAAGTGACGTCCAACATGCCCGATTGGCAGGCATTCAGCACCACGGCAGGCACCGCATATTCGCGCAACAGCGTGCTGAGTTCAGAAGCCTGTTTGGGATCGGGCTGCCCGTGCGTGTCTTCAAAAATCAGGCAGCCCTGACTCGCTTGCAACTGGTGCGTGGACCCTTCACTGCCTCCATTTGCAAAGCTGCCGTGGCCATCAAAGTGGAGAACGTGATAGTAACCTGGATGCGTGCGCAGGTGCTGACGAAGCTTTTCAAACGTGGGTGGCCGCAACACATCCACATGCGCCGCCATGCGCTGGTTCTTGAGTAGTTCCACCAGTGGCCGGGCGATGGAATGGTAGCCCACATCGTTGTCGAAGGGTCGCGCCACCACCAGTAGGATATTCACTCGCTCCAGGGGTAACGAGTCGGGCAACGGGGCAGGATCATCCACTTTGTTCAGCCGCCGTTCAATTCGCCGACTATGCGCCACATAGTTGGTTCGGGGATCGAACAGTGCTTCCCATGGCCAGGATAGAATTTTAGGATCGTCACTCTGCACCTGCAGAAGGTCGCACTTTTTCAGCCACTCACGCCCATTTCCGTGGTCGAACAGTGCGTTGAACGCCTCCGTCCCCCAGCCTTGCAAAGCTGCTAGCAAATGCTCGGCATTCGCTGTTTCAGGGGGATATGGATAAGCGAGAAAAGTTTCCAGATACCAGCCAAGCCGCGTCATCAAGCGGGATTCAGGCTGGTTCGTTACCGTAAACGCATACGGCGAGGCAATGGTAATCCCCTGCACCGATTTAAGGTCGTGGTGGCGGATCAGGGTGAAGGAACACGGGTTCGACCCTTCCACATGCTGAATCACAAGGGGCTTTACGGGCATTGTAAGTTCAGTATATATGCGATCACTGGGTATGCAGAAGACTACCGCAATCGTATTTAAACCGAATACCCTCGAAAATACCAGATTTTTGGAAATCGGAATGTTTGAAAAACCGCTCTCTCGCGGTCACGGCTCGTTAGAATTAGTCCGTTACCGAGCCGTGACCGCGAGGGAGCGGTCTTTTAACCACAGGTTATCCCAACAACGGTTGGAGCTTGTATATAGGGCGCCCAAATTCGAGTAGCTTGTAACAACAAATGGCCGCAACGATCCTGGTTAGATCGTGGCGGTCAGGAGTAAGTCAACCTCAAAAGTTAGTTAGGCATTACTACGGTGTCAACAACGTGAATCACACCGTTCGATTGAAACACGTTCGCCTGAGTAATCTTGGACATGCCACCCTTTTCATCTTTCAGCACAATGGAAGTGCCATCCATCATTGCTGTAAGCGTTCCGCCTGCCACCGTCTTCAACATGGCCTTGCCGCCGCCCATCTTGATCTGCTTTTTCAGATCAGCACTGGATACCTTCCCTGCTACCACGTGGTAAGTGAGAATCTTGACCAGTGTATCTTTATTTTCAGGCTTCAGCAGTGTGTCTACGGTTCCCATAGGCAACTTCTCGAAAGCGGAATTCACTGGGGCGAATACGGTAAATGGGCCTGCGCTGGAAAGCGTGTCCACCAAGCCTGCCGCCTTCACTGCAGCTACTAAAGTTGTGTGGTCAGCCGAATTCACAGCATTCTCAACAATGTTTTTGGTGGGGAACATTTCTTTGCCGCCAACCATCGGGTTCTTTGCAAAAGCGACTACGGCCATCATGGCAAAAGCGCCTGTTAGTTTGAAAAAGTTACGTTTGTTCATAAAAGGTTTCCTCTTGTTTTTATCCCAGTTTTATGGGCTTCAACTTTTAATACGACGCCTTGCCATCCTTGGATTTAACGAGTCCACATTTCTTCTTACAGGTTAAAAAAGACAAGGTAAAGCATTCAACACAAATAACTGATACGCTGTTATAGTTATTCCTGCACCCATAGTTGTAAAGTCGGTGACTCATGCCAACTGATGACTTCTGTGAACTAATTTTAAGATTTCACGCACCCGATAGCGGTGGCCTTTACCCGATTGAGGCGTGGGTTGACGGTGGTGGATTGTGCGTGGGCAAGCCGATATTACTTTCTTCCAACAAACTGGATGAATGTGAATCTTCCCATGAATACGGTGTAACACTTTGGTCGACCTTATTGACCGGGTTGCCCGATTTAAATACCATCCTGAATTCTGCTGCTGGAGCCACTCCCCGTGTCCGTTTGCGTATCATGCTGAATGAAGAGGATTGGGCAGTGGACTTACACCGCATTAAGTGGGAGTTTCTGCTGCCATCAGGGCATTTACCGGTGGGTGTGAATGCTGCATCACCAGTGTCCCGCTTCATCCCTCTGCGCTCCTCAATCGATTCCACACCACGGGAATTCGGGCTTAGGATACTGTTGGCCATCGCCAGTCCATCGGACTTGAAAGATCCGTTTCAGCCGATTGATGTGGCCAAAGAAATTGAAACTCTGTTCACTGCCCTGAAGTTGGAGATCCGCGCAAAACAGGTGCAACTTACTATCCTGTGCGGTCTTCACGACGTGCCTGCCCAACTGCGGAAAGACCTGGAAGAACTAAATTGCTTAGTTATTCACAAGCCAGTAACTATTGAATCTGTTGACGCGAATCTTTCGGATAAACATGTACTGCACCTGATCGCTCACGGTAACTTTGTTAGAAACCAATCCGTTCTGATGTTAGAGGATGAGCAGGGCAAACTTGCCGCTGCAAACCCCAGTCGTGAAGTGTTGATTGATCAGTGGATGTCTCACAAGCCGCGACTTATCTTTCTGCAATCCTGCCTGAGTGATCCTAAAGATAAAACCATGCCGATGGGCGGCTTGGCTTCGCAGTTTGTGCAAGCCGGTGCACCCGCCGTGGTGGCCATGCGAGATCTGGTTGGCATGACCGCAGCCCGCATGTTTGCAGCCGCCTTTTACCAGCAACTTTTATTAACTGGTGATGCCGATGTGGCGGGCAACTCTGGTCGGAATGCCATATTTCAAGCGAGTGTAGGCGATTGGGCAATCCCTGTGTTGTATTCCCGTCTGCGTGCCGGGCAAAAATTGTGGGAACCGGAACCACTGCGCAGGTCGATTCAAGCGTTGGCGAAGGTGTTTGCTACAACTCGCGAAGTAACGCAGCCGTTTCCTGTTGAAGTGTCAGTGGTTCGCGATATCAAGGTGGTCTGTAAGCAACTGGATGACCCAACATCCGATACGCGCATGGATGCTGCTGAAACCGCGTTGAACGAATTGAGAAGCAGTGCGAAACAGAATCAGATTGTGGTTCTTGTGGGTGGCCGAGGTAGAGCGAAATCTTCCTTGTTACTGGGACTTTTTGTGCAGTTAGCGCATGATGCGGACCCCAGTGGTCGTGGTCCCCAACCCATTCTGGTGCGTCTGAAAGATTGTAACCATAGCTCAAATCCGACCACCGTAATTGAGACTGGTTGGGAAACCAGGTTGCGCGAAGAAGGAGTTGCCATTGAAGAAGGCACGGTGCGGAATTCGCTGCAATCGAACGCGCTGCACTTACTTGTGGATGCGGACGAAGACGTTGGGCCTGATGATTTGAAGAAGGGTTTCAATAACATTTGGAAATTTCTAGCCTTGGCGGAAAACCGTTGTGCCCTTATTTCCATGGACCAATCGGCATTCAAAGCGGAGTACTTCAATGAATCGTTGACAACAGTTTTGATAGTTCAGGATTTGCGACCACAAACTCTGAAAACGTTTCTGCAGCACAAGGACGGACTGACTCCAGAAACCATTCAGATGCTCACCGGCCCTTTGCGCGATCTGGCTGGGGTGCCTTGGATCCTCAGCCGAATTTTGCGATTCTCTTCCATGGAGCAACTGAATCTGAAATCGCGATTCAACGTTCTTGCCCGAATTCTGCAGGATCAATTGGGGGCCATTTCACTTGCGCCGGGTTGTGGTTCTTTGGCCCGGGCTTTAATGGAATCCATGGCGTGGCAGTTGCATTCCCGTTCTGCCCCCAACCTGCAACTTGCGGAAACTTACTCGTTGATGAGTTCCGTGCGAGGTGGACGTGATTTTTCCTTGGATCAGTTCCGCAACAGCATGATAACCTCACGCCTGTTAGTAGAAAGTGGACCCGAAGGACTTAGATTCGGTTATAACGCCGCCCACGCCTACTTCACGGCATGTTACTTGAGTAACCTTTCACCTTCAGACCGTCGGGAAAGGTTGCTGGAAATTGTCTCTGGCTTGGGAAGTCCGGAACGTTTACGGCGTTGGCAAGCTGTCTTGTTATTGCTTGCCGGGCGTATGGATGAGCCTGCGGAATTGTTACGCATGTTACTGGAATTAGGATTTGGCGAAGGGGAACATTTGTTATTGGCGGCGCGCTGCCTGAGTGAAGCAAACGCCACAGGAAAGGTGATTCCAGAAGCGATTGTCAACCAGCTTGCCGATTCACTTATATGGTGGTCGCATCCGCAAAGTGGCCTTCAGGCGCGCTCCCGGCAAAGGGCAGTGGATGCGCTTGGGTACATGCTCAGTGAAGATTCAACCAAAGCCCTGGACCATTCTGAGATGCGCATTGCCGGTCATTTGCTGCAGTTGGCATTGCATCCATTGCGGCCTGCATTGGAAGGAACGCTTTCCAAGCGGCTGGATTATTCCGGTGTTCGATTGGCAGCTATGACGCTGTTGTTCCGTCATCAGCGGTTGGCAGAACGCTTTTGGGCGCAACACACAAAGGCCACGGCATTCAAAGATGAGATCAATACTTTGCTTCACGCGTGGGCAAAAGGTGATTTAATTGTTCTGAAATCTTTTCTGAATGCGGGTAAGGAGGAAGTCATGTTGGCAGGTGTGGCAGCCTTCGCGCTGGCGTCCTGGGGAACTCCGGAATCTAATGCGTGCTTGAAGGATCGGTTCTTTGAAGCTCCGGTTTATGAAGATGTCCACTGGCCCATTGTAGACGCACTCATTGAAATGCAGGCATCGGTGGCTATGGAAATTGTTAGTGATGGAATTCAGCGCATGAAGAGTTCTACACCGGCAGATGCACTTACAAAAACAGTTACTGGCCCCATTCCTGACGATCAAGTTCAGAACATGTTAAGCAGTTACTTGATTTACCCGATTGGCAAGTTGGGCGGGGCTACTCTGATTACAGAGAGCGATCCTGAGATCGATTTTTTGAAAGAAAGCTTATGTAGCGAAGACGCGCTGATTCAAGGTCGGGCGCTACGGGCTTGGGCTGAAATTTTAGACATGACACGCGGCGCAGCAAGGCAGGCACAGCTTTTGCAGGTTTGTCATCACATTTTGGAACGTCGCTTTGACCCTGCCCAAATCGCCCTGGGCATTGATCCGCCGCGGAAGATGAACCCCAATGATCGCAAGCAACTCACGCGCTATGCACTGGATGCGCTGACGCACATCGGCAATGAGAAATCGATTGAAGTACTGCGTGATTTTTATCGGAGGCCCAGTAAAGGTCGTCCCGATCCTTATGACGAAATGTTACGGAAGAGCAGTTGGGAAATGGCGGATAAAATCCGCTTGCGAACACTGGATCAGCCGCAGCAAACCAATGATGACTAAGTAACCAACTGGAGGACCCCCCCTATGTCTACCCGATTAATTCCTGATACAGATGTGAACTATGCTCTGATTGCGTTCGATAAAGATGGTGTGGAACGCACCGACGATCCAGAAGCCGTTGCAGGATTGTTTAGTAAGAAAATCCTGGCCGATGCTGCTGCCAATCCGCCCACCCACGTTTTCCTGTTCTGCCATGGCTGGAAGGGCGACATGCCTTCAGCAGTTGAACAATACAATCGCTGGATCAAAGCGATGGTTTCGCTAGAGGCCGATAAATCGCAAATGGGTCCTGGATTTCGTCCACTTTGGATTGGGCTGCACTGGCCCAGCAAACCACTTGGCAGCGAAGATTTTGGGGGAGACGGCTTTGATACAGTGGGCATGAATCTGGCCGCCATCAAGCAGGAAGCCCTGCAACAGATGGGCGATTCGCCGGAAGCTCGGGCTTGCCTGGATATCATTTTCAAAGAACAGGAACAGAATGCAGCGGCGCTCAGCCTGCCCCCTGTCGTGGCTGATGCCTATCGTAAATTGGCAGTGGCCATTGGTTATAAATCGGAAGGCCCGGCAGGTCCGCCCGATGCGGAAGGCAAACCTTTTGATCCGGAAGCAACTTTTGAAGCTTACGGCGATTCCGCTTTCGACATTGGCAGCTTCTTCGGAAAACTGCTTTCCCCACTAAGTCAACTTTCTTACTGGACCATGAAGTACCGTGCCCGCAAGATCGGCGAAAACGGGATGCATGACTTTGTATCCCAATTACAAACCGTGCTGCCTGCCGCTAAATTTCATTTTATGGGGCACAGTTTTGGATGCATTGTGGTCTCTTCCATCCTTGGTGGTAAAGACGGAAAGACTGCGCTGCCGCGACCGGTGGAATCACTGGCACTGGTGCAAGGGGCACTTTCACTTTGGGCCTACGCCGATCAGGTGAAAGACACAGGTAAGCCAGGTTACTTCAACGTCGCGTTCAGAAAACCGGCAGTAAGTGGACCCATTATTGTTACTCGGTCTAAGAATGATAAAGCGGTGGGTCTGGCTTATGCCTTGGCTACCGCATTGGTTCCCATTAACATTGACGGCTCATTCGACGTGGACCTGGCGCCAACGTTCCTGCCATTGTTAGGCGGCATTGGAACGTACGGTGTGCGCGGGTTAGACTTCGCCAGTGACTTAGCGATGTTACCCGCTATAGGCACTTACACCTTTCAGGCTGGAAAGATCTATAACTTGAAAGGCGACACCTTCATCCCAGGTCATTCTGGAATTGATGGCCCAGAGGTGGCGCACGCGCTTTGGCAAGCCGCTTTGCAATCTTGAAAGAGGCTAACCATGGACGATAGCTTACCGTTTGGCATTGAAGCGTCTACGGGGAAACTGCTATCACAAGCAGTTCCCCTGGCTGCGCTTAATTCGATTGATGAAGATCCTCTAGCTGTCCATAATCGGAATGACCTGCATCTTGGTGCGGCAATTCTTGACCCAAACAATTTGCAAAAAGCTGGTTGGGGAGTGGTGTTTCCTGGTAACAAGGATTGCACTCAACTGAAAGCCGCGTTGACAGATCTGCTGGACTTGCGTCAAACCCAAACAGGGGCGCTTTTTAAGATCTTTGAAGGACCGGAAGGTTACCAACCCGGTGATACGGCGGAAAAATGGTTGCGGCGCGCCCCTCGTTGTTTAGACCTTCGAAATGTTGATCCTACCAAGGGAGTGCCTTACTACATTCTGATAGTGGGGACGCCGGATGAGATCCCCTTTGACTTCCAATTCAAGCTGGATAGTTACTTTGCAGTGGGACGCCTTCAGTTCGCAACCTTCGATGAATATAGGGCCTACGCCCAGAAAGTGAAGGCGGCGGAAACCGTGAAATCCGGCAAGACAGTGGGCATTGTGGCTACCCGTCATGCAGCGGACGGGGCCACCCAATCGCTTCACGATTTTGTGGCCCTGCCATTATCCAAAAGTGCCGCACAGCAGGGGTTCAACGTGCTGCCATTGCTCAACGGTCAGGCGACTAAAACGAATATTTTGGAATTGCTATCTGGTAAACAAGGTGGCCAGCCCGCATTGCTATTCACCGGATCGCATGGCGTACGGTTCGACATGACTGATCCGGATCAGACGTTGAAACAAGGTGCTTTACTTTGCGACAACTTCCCAAATATTGGCACGCCTGCCTTACCGGAACACTTCATTGCCGAAAAGGATTTGGGTGACTTAACCTTTGCCCCAATGATCCATTTTTTCTTTGCCTGTTACAGTGCCGGTTGCCCAATGAACGATACTTACGACCACTTACCTGGAGGTTCAGAACGTCAACTAATGGCCGCCGCCACGATTGCCAAATTACCCCAGGGAATGCTGATCCGCGGGGCACTGGCAGTGATTGGACACGTGGATCGCGCCTGGACTTCCTCATTCATGGGGGCCGGGCAACCGCAGATTCAGGACTTTCAATTTGTGGTGGAACAGTTACTGGCCGGGTCCCGCATTGGCCAGGCAATGGATGCTTTCAACCAGCGCTGGGCGGTACTTTCGATCAATTTGAGTGATGTGATTAAGAATCGACAAGTGCCGGACCAAGTGTCCGATGATGAGTTGATCGCCGCGTGGAAGGCTCGTAACGACGCTCGTAATTACGTGGTGTTAGGTGACCCGGCGGTGCGGTTGAACTTCTAAAACAATTGATCCGCAGATGCCCCTGATAGGACATCTGCGGATAATGTTTTTCTACACTGCTCGCGGTACGATGAACGGTTCCCGGTAGTTCCTTGTCAGCATCGAATTCGCTTCATCATCGCCCAGGAAGCGACCTGCGGATGTATCCATGCGGAGCGTTCTGCCTACTCTGTAGCCGATGTTCGCCAAGTGACAGAACGCTGCGGAACGGGCTCCTATGGCGATTTCTGCGTGCAACATTTTATGATCCCGCGCACGAATGGCGTCGAAGAAATTTTTCATGTGCGGTACCGTATCTTCACCAGAACCTTTTTCTTCTGTCACCAATTCATACTTCTCTTTGGATGCTGCACCAGCTCCACGGGCTGCTTCGCCGCTGATGTTGCCCGATAGGCTCTTATAGATTTTGAAACCACCGTGGTCAACGGTAGCAAATCCCAAATCGCCAAAGAAGATATTGCCTACGTAGTTGGGTCCAGTCATGGGAACCAATGCTTCTGGAGGAGTGGGCAAGTTGCGGACATCGAAGGTCATCTGCGCATCGCCGAAATCGAAGGTTGCCTGCTGGCTATTGGGCGTTTCCTGATCGTCTTTCCAGGCGAACTTGCCACCAGTAGATGAGACAACGGAAGGCCAGCCGGTGCGTCCCAAACCCCACAGTGCGATGTCCATTTCATGCACACCCTGGTTGCCAATATCGCCATTGCCAGTGTCCCAAAACCAATGCCAGGTGTATGCAAACTTGTTTTTTGCATAAGGCTTCCATTGGGCAGGCCCCAGGAACTTATCCCAATCAAGACCCGCTGGTACCGCTTCATCGGGCGTGTGTCCAATGGAAAAACGACGGCGGAAACATAGAGCTCTTGCCTGGTAAACCTGCCCAATTGCCCCATCGTGAATCAACTGAATGGCTTTCATCTTATGGGGAATGGAACGGCTTTGCGAACCCACCTGCACCATGCGGCCGTACTTGCGCGCCGCCGCCACCATTTGCTGACTTTCAAAAATGTTGTGGCTGGCAGGCTTCTCCACATAGACGTCCTTACCCGCTTGCATGGCCCAGATGGCCGATAGTGCGTGCCAATGATTCGGCGTAGGTAATGACACCGCGTCAATGTCCTTGGATTCGAACATGGTGCGCATGTCGGAATAGTCTTTGGGACTGTAGCCTTTGGCCTTGTTGACTTTCGCCACGGCCCGTTCGCGAGAAGCCTGGTTGACGTCAACTAGAGCGGCAATCCGGCAATCTGTATCCAACTTGCCATAAAAATCCATATGGTCATTGCCGCGGCCACCAAGGCCAACAATGCCCACTTGAATCCGGTCATTCGCACCAAGAATGGGGAACGCCGCTGTAGCTAATGCCGCACTTGCCTGAATGAATTGACGTCGTGACGATTGTGGTTTCATATGCCTTGTACATTCTATCGCGAAGCGCGATGTGTGTACTGACTTACCATTCCAATCGGAAAACTAAAATTGCGTGCCAACGTCCTGTCCCAATGTCAGAGAAGCTGCCGCGAGTGCCGGTGAACGTCCCGAAATTGGACTTATCGATGTTGTTGTAAACAGAATTTGGTGGATTAAAGTTGTGATACTTGTACGGATTGTTGATATCTCCGCGTAGAGTGAATTTCAACAATTCCCGAATCCGCCACGATTTTTGAACCGATGTTTGTGCCCATATAATGCCCGGTGCCTGCAGCGTGTTGCGGCCCAAAGACCCAATGGAATAAGCCGCTGGATAAGCAAAGCCGTTGATGTTCAAGTACCGGGTTTGTGCCGCAAACGGGAAGCGATTTGGACCAATGTCCACATGGTCCAACTTCACTTGATCATCGGGCAGCACCTGGTTTGGCCGATTCCCCACACCGGGTAAATAGTTCAGTGAACTACCTCCAAAGGTCACGGTGAAAGGAGTGCCGCTCTGAAAAGTTTGGGTTCCTACAATTTCCCATCCACCCAATAGCTTGTTAGCAATGCCAGTACTGTTCAGGAACCGGCGTCCTTTTCCAAAGGGTAATTCATAAGTCATAGAAGTTACCCAACGATGGTGAACATCGTAATTGGCGCGACCTTTTTCCAGACTGCGATTGAAGTAAGTGATGCCCGTGGCGTTGCCATCATCATCAGAGTTATTCAACGTTTTGGACCAAGTATAGAAGGAGTTGAGCGTGTATCCAGACGCATAGCGCCGTTCAATTCGCAATGTACTCGCGTGGTATGTGTTGTGTCCGAAGTTACTAATCAGGTTGACGTTCCCAAACTGGGGATACGGCTTGAAGTTCTGGAATCCGATTCTTATGGCATCCAGCCGCGCTGTGTCCGTTGGGAACCAGTTGATGGGCTGCACGTTAATATTCCAGGCATTCATTAACTTCACGCCAGCCGACCCCTGATAGCTTGCGTCCAAAAGCCAACTGGTCTTAAACTGCCACTGCAAGCCTCCAGACCAGCTCATCACGTAAGGCGTCTGCATGTTCGGGTCGTACCAGGTGGCGTTTCGGGCACCAAAGTTTGTGCCCACGTAGGGAACGCTGCCGTCTGCGTTGCTGGTAAATTTCACCGTCGGAGGCCCTTGCGAAAGCTTAAACACAGTTCGAGGATCGCCGGTTGGCGCTTGAATATTGGCTGTTGCCAAATACTCTTCAAAGTTCTGATTCACGTCGTTGGTCATCAGATCACTGCTGATCATGGTGAAGCTGGACCGGAACACAACGTTCTGTTTGAAGTTCCAGGCCAGGCCAATGCGAGGTTGAAAATTATTCAAATCCTTGCGCGCCAATTGTCCGCTAGGGTGAACGATTGCACCCTTGAATCCTGAAATAGAATCCGTCACAGTGGGGTCAAACTGCGATTGCTGATTGTACTTGGTGGCAAACGGCGATTCATAAGACCAGCGCAGGCCAAGGTTCAACGTTACATTTTTCATGGGACGGTAATCAGACTGCAGGTAGAACGCATGGCTCCACCAACGTGGCAGCCAGGTTCCTTGGTTGCGTGTGAACTGGGCACTGGCAACGTTGCCCAACAGGAAACTGGCAAAGGTGTTTCCAGTATTGGGGGCGAATGGAAGTTCCGTGCCGCCGAAGTTATAAGTGCCACTTGGCAATGCTTCGCTTAAACCGTTATAGCGTGTGCGAACCACTTCGTAACCAAATTTGAAAGTATTCTTGCCGGAAACTTTGGTCATGTTTTCCTGCAAAGTGAAATCTTCAGAAACATTCTGGAAACGTCCGCCAGGCCCACCGTTGTAACCTGTAACGAATTTGGGAAAGGTTGCCGCATCCACATTGGGCATGCCTAGTTGTTGCCCGACATTTGTTCCATATGTAACCGGATCCTTGGTTTCATGACGACGGTTGTAACCCAGACGAAATTCATTGATCAGCGTTGGTCGCAGCGTGTTTGTGTCTGATACAACCACGTTAGTAAAATCATTGGGCTGCACCATCACCGGGTCAAAATCCTGCCAGGCGATGTCTGTTGAATAGCGGCCTGGGGCCCGATTGCGCATGCGCGAAACGCGGCTGAAAATACGGTGGTTGGTGGTGAACTGATGATCAATCTTGGTGTCAAAACGGGTGAAGTAATAGCGGCCTTTGGTGGGCAACACCAAATCCTGCGTAACCCCGGTGGGCGTAACTGTTCCGGGCCTGTTCGACGGAGTCCAGGGATTGAAACTCAGGAATTTTTTCACCACCGGATCAATTTGGGATACCGGTAAACGGTTCCCTGGGAAAGGGTCTCTTATCCATTTGCCGTTCGCGTCCTGACGAGTCGTGGATGGGTCATAAATAGGAAATCCTTTGCCGCCAAAAGTGAAGTCGCCATTGAACATATCTTGCGTCGGGACGTTGGTAATGGCTGTTTCCGATACCTTTTCATGGTGCCGTTGGAATCCGAAAAAGAAGAACGTCTTGTCCTTGCCGTTATAGATTTTGGGGATATAAACAGGGCCCCCGGCAGTGGCTGACATTTCGTGATAACTCCACGGATTGCAAGGCAGGCCTACGTCGCAACGCTTCAACTGATCGAAGTATTGCCGATGCACCAGGCTGCCATTGAGGTAGCGATCTTCCATGGAACCATGAAATGAATTGGTTCCGCTTTTATACACTGCCGATAAAACGCCGCCACCTGTGTGGCCGAATTCTGCGGGCAACCCGGTGTTCCACATTTTGAATTCCTGGATCATATCCAAGGTGCCAGTCATTATGCGTTGATCATCATTCACTGCGCCGCGCACTGGTTCCTTACCACTTACACCATCCAACGTAATGCCCAACGAACGTTCGCGTTGACCCACGCCATGCAGCCCGTTGACGACGTTCAGACCCGGCATATAGAGCGTCATCCGCTTGATGCCTTTCTGCATCACGGGCATTTTGACCACCGTTTCACCATCCATAATTTGGCCCGATGCGGAAGTTTCTGTTTCCAGCAAAGGCGTTGATGCAGCCACGTTGATCGTATCGGAAAGCGTGCCAATTTCCATCATCACGTCGATGCGTGGAGTTTCGTTGGTGCGGAGCGTAATTCCTTCCCGCACATGTTTCTTAAATCCAGCGGCCTCAATAGTAAGTCGGTAAGTGCCCGGAATCAAATTCGGGACATAGTAAGATCCTTCCGTGGTCGTAGCAGATTCGGAAAGGAATGAAGTGCCCATATTGAGCACCGTCAACTTAGCGCCTGGAAGCAAGGAGCCACTGGAGTCAGTTACGGTACCAACCAAAGTGGCGCTGCCTGTTGATTGCGCATAGGTGACTGAAGAAAGCAACAGCAGCGGGATCAAAACAGAGATTCGCATGAGGGGGGCCTCGCACTGAAAAGTCATTGGTCTGATAGTTAATCACACATTACAAATTTCAGCAAGGGGGTAAGCGCGGAAGATTAATCCGCAGATGACGCAGATGGCGCAGATGAGAACCAAGACAAATCCTGATTTGGTTTTATCTGCGGCATCTGCGGATAATATGTCTTGCCTGTGATGTGCCGCTGACAAATCACCACAAACCTGGCAAACAGCGCCATGGTGTGCGCAGGCGGTACTGCGGAAATTCAATCGGAAACTTGCGTACTAACTCCGCCTCTTCCGAATCGATCCTTAGTTTCGACCCTACTAAGTAACATGCAGCCGCCGCCAGCGATATCATGCCGCTTGAAGCTAGGAGTCCAGTTGCCAATAGCATTGCGAAGAGCGATAGATACATTGGATGCCGCAGACATCGGTATGCTCCCACCGTGACTAGTACATCAGCATCACTTGGTGCCGACCGAATGGCCCACACAAACAATGCTGCGCCGAACGGAGCCAGTAGCAACGCGGCCACCAATTCCCAACTCTCAGGATGCAGTGGGCTCGAGTTCATGGATAGTGTAATGATGGCCGCCGCCGAAGTTTGCATCAGTGTGCCCATCAACACTGGCGCACTTACACCCATGTTGACCGCACCACTTACCTGCCGAAGCCTGGGCAATGCACTTACAATCGCTGCCGACGCCAACACCAGCCACGAACCAAGGTACGCACCAAAAGCAGCAATTCGCAACGGGTTCATCGGCATTCAGAACCATCATAGCCGTGTGTAACTAATGTTATGAAGATTTGTTCTGATGCAATAGAAAAATTGTGTCCGGCAGTAAATCCGGTACCGTAGTACTCAGCGTATATCACCTAGGACCAGCTCAACAGAGCCTTGGGTTCCTTCGGGAGAGAAATGCTACAAAATTCAACAACAAGCATTTGGAAACGATTTTCTAAAGTCGCAATATCAGCCGCTTTATTCGCTGCTGCGGTAACAACAACCTATGGTTCCAGCCATCGCGAGGCGCTGGCCATTCTAAACGAGCCCTGTGCCGATAACACCGACACTTACGCCTGGGTTGCACCTGGCGCGCACGACAAGCTTTATCTGATCATGAACTTTAACCCGTTACATGAACCAGGCCAAGGCAATCAGGGCTTGCGTGCTTGCAACGGCTATCGTTATGAGTTCCACATTGGCATGGGCACCAGCCTGAAGGATCGCGTTCTGTATCGCGTTGAGTTCACCAACAACATTAATCCGGCAAAGGCCCCTGGCCCGAATGATGCACTGGGAGGTGGCAATGAGATACTTTGGCAGTTAACTGGCGGCACTGAGAAAATGAAAATAACCCGCATTGTGGGTTCAGCCGATAACAACAGTGATCGCGCCGCGCGTGGCGGTAACGTCACCGTGCTTGCTGATAACCTGAACGTGCTCCCCAACAATCACGGTCCTCAAACGGACCGGCTGGTATATGGACTTGGACCCTTCAAAGGTTACGATTCAGGCGATCCTACAAGCCGCGAAGTGGGCCTCTATGATCAGGCCTTTGTCGATAGATTCATTCAACCGTTATCCAACGGAGGCCGCATTATTGCTGGTCAATTCGACGATCCATATCAGTTGGATGAGAAAGGGATTTTCGATCTGGTCAACTTGAATCGTGACGACCTGGGTGGAATTTCCGGCGCACGTCGTCCTCCAGGAAAGGATATATTCACCGGCTTCAACATCTTTTCCATCGCCATGGAAATCCCGATGACCGACATCTTCCCGGCAGGCATTCCGCACAACGGTGTGCTGCAAGCCACTTCCACCGATAGCCTGCTCCGCGTCTGGTCCAGCATCAGCCGTCAACAAACGCAAACTCTGGATATAACCAACATCATTACCGGACTGAAAGGTTCTGGCGATTTTGCGCAAGTCGGTCGCAATGCCCTGCCTCTGTTCGATGCAGGCCTGGTTGGAACCCAACGGCAGATTGTTTACCTGCGTTCCAGTCCAATGAATGATGTAACCAACTTTGGTGCAGATATCCTGTATCCAGTGCTGGTGCGTGATGCCGATGCCCTGGGCATTTACAAAGCGCTAGGCGTTCCCGCTGCCTCTGTGGCTGCGTTACGTGGGCCACGTTTAGACATCATTAATGCCATCAACCTGGGGCGGCCCATTCCGATTGAAGATGGCTCCACCGGTGACGTACTGACCATTGACGCATCCATTGATTCCAGCTTTCCCAATGGACGTCGGCTAGGTGGCGGGACCGCACCGAATCGGCATCAAGTGAACGTCAACACAGTCTTGATCAGCTTGATTGTGGCTGGTAATCCCAACGCCGGTTTGGCCAAGGGAACGGAAGTCAACGATAAGAACTTTTTGAGCAGGTTCCCATTCCTGGCACCGGCTCATCAAGGTCTGTTGCAAGGTCATGGCGGAGTGAACACTCCTCCTGTGCCTGATATTCCGCTGCCGTAAATTGAAGTAACTTTGTACGACACAATGCCTGCCCCACGACTTTCTTAGTGGGGCAGGCATTGTGTTCGACTTACTGATTCTTGCGGCTCTGATTTATGTAAGTGGGCGTATAACCTTCCCACTCCCAAGGTGTCACTGTATCGCCAAAAATAGTTTCGAGCAAAGGCCGGAACGCCAGTTCCCCATTGTCGCTATTGGTCAGTAGGATCATGCAAGCCTGCCGCTTCTCAAAGCAGATCATGTAATTCTGCGCACCATCACCATGACCTTCCTTGAAGAATGCCCGCCCGAAAAGAGTCTTAGTAAGTAACCCCCAACCCATCCCATATGCCAAGCCGACATTAGCCGCATCCAACCCAAGGCCTTCGTCGGATGTCAGTGCGAATTGATGTATGGCACGAATTTCCACTGCTGGAGCGAGCATGGCTTTCATCGTTTTACGCTTGACAATTTTTCCAGCGAAGAGCGCCGCTGTGAAACGCCCCAAATCTTCCGCCGATGCCGTCATGGAGCCAGCAGCTCGGGCAGGAAATCGTTGGGTTCTAGCCAGGAACTGCCCGTCTTTCCCGAAGCGATCCACTACATTGGAGGCGAACTCCGGGCGGTATATTAAGCCAGTTTGTTCCATTCCAAAAGGTTGAAACAGTGCTTCCTGCATTAACTGATCCAACGGTTGACCTTTCCTATTTTCAATCACAAACTGCAACAGGTTCAGGCCCTCACCCGAATAGTTATATTGCGTTCCAGGCTTGAAATGCAGGTGCATTAATTTGTCAGGCTCGACGAAGGCAAAGTTAGCAAGGCCTGAAGAGTGCGCAAGCAACATGCGCGGAGTCACTGTGGCCCAAGCTGGATCCTTCACCACAGCGGATGCAATCTTGCGATACGCGTCATATTGATCCAGAGGTAGTGCCAATTGCTTGACCACTGGTAAATCTAACTGGAACTCGCCACGTTCCACTAACTTCATCACGTAAGTGGCAAATATTCCTTTAGTAATGGAAGCTGCCCACAGGGCAGTTTGTCGATCCATAGTCAGATCTGGGTCTTTGCGACGAAGCCCAAACGCCCAGCTCCAAACCATGCGACCACCTTCCATCACCACGATCTGCGCTCCAGTCACATGCGTCGCCTCCAAGGTATTTTTGGCGAAAGCTGCCGCCCGTTCCGTAGTAATTGACGTCCCGTCTAAACGTCGGATACTGCGGGTTTCACCGTTCAGAAACGGCAAGGTCAACAACACTGCTGTGGCTAACCCACATTTGTTCATGTTTTGAATACGGGTTCCTTATGTCAAAGTTCCCCGTTATTTTGCCAAAATGAAGTATGCACCGCTGTTGGGTTGAAGTTTCACTTAGCCAGATCGCCCGTAATTTTCAAGCAGTACGCGACGTTGTGGGTTCCAACGTAGAAGTGATGCCCGTGGTTAAGGCCGATGCCTACCGTCATGGCTCGCGTGAAGTGGCCGCTGTACTGGCCAATTGCGGCGCAAAATGGATGGGCGTTTCCAGCGTCGGCGAAGCAGTTCTTCTGCGCGAAGCGGGCATTACCGCACGTCTGCTGGTGATGGCCGATTTCCTCCCCAGCGAACGCGAAGCCTTGTTCGAATACAGCCTGACCCCTGCCCTGCACTCTTTAGAAGACATTGCCAGTTTTGAGGAGATGGCCCGCGAACGTGCCGTCACTGCGCCCTATCATTTGAAGATTGATAGCGGCATGGGTCGGCTGGGAACACGTTCCGCCGCTACTGAAATTCACGCCGCCGTAGCTTCCGCTGTCCATGCCCAATTAGAAGGCCTCATGACACACTTCGCTTCGGCAGCGGATTACATTTCCATGCAGACTGAGGAGCAGATCGCACAATTCCGTTCCATTACAACGGCCCTCCATGGAATGGGCGTCCATCCGCGATATCTGCATTTGGCCAGTACCATTGCCATTGCCTACAATCGGCAAGAGGCTTGGGGCAACTTCGTTCGTCCCGGTCACGCAATTTACGGTTATATTTCCCCAGCTCGCGGCGAATCGCCACCACGATTGCTGAACGTCAGCCCGGCTTTGTGTTGGAAGACTCGAGTCCTGGCCGTCAAAGATGTCCCAAAAGGTGCGCAGATCGGCTACGGCGGCATGTTCCGCGCACCCAAACCAATGCGCATTGCCGTGCTGGCCGCCGGTTATGCCGACGGGTTGCCACATGGCATGGGCAACAAAGGCAGGGTGATTGTGCACGGCCAGTTCTGCAACGTCATCGGCGCAGTTTCCATGGATTTGACCACCATTGATATAACTCACGTAGAGCAGGCCAAAGCCGGGGATGTAGTGACTCTTTTAGGTAAAGAAGGCGACGCGTCCATTGATGCACAACAGATGGCCAAGATGGCCGGAGAGATTTCCTACAGTCTTCTGTGCGGAATCAGTGCCAGAGTCGAACGGGTTTATGTGGATTGATGTAATTAAGGATTTTCCCTTAATCTGACGATAGCCATCATGACGAGCAGCTTATCGCCATGACAACCCAATCCAGAACCTTTTCCAGTCTTTGGAAGCCATCCTTGACTGATTTCTTCTTCCTCACGCTGCTGTTCTGGCTATTCCTGGCTGACCCTTCTGGTTGGGAACGCTTGCTGTTTGATGGGGATACCGCGCTGCACACTCGCGTTGGCGATTTCATTTTAGATAACGGCCATGTCCCGAAAATTGATCCGTTCTCATTCACATTGCCTGGGGAAAGGTGGTTCGCCTTTCAATGGGGTACCGGGTTGATTTTCGCCCTGCTCAATCGTTGGGTTGGATTAAAGGGAATCGTGTTGCTATGCGGTGTAATCATCGCTCTCTATCAGGTGATTGTTGCTCGCGATATGGTGCGTCGTGGGGCCAATGGTTTGATCGCCATTCTACTGGTAATGCTGGGTTGCAACGCTGCGGCAATTCACTATCATGCTCGACCTCATCTATTTACTCTGCTATTTCTGGCGTGCGGAAACTATCTCATTGCCCGTGACCGCGAAGCTCAATCCTGGCACCTGTGGTTGGTGCTGCCGATGATGGCTCTTTGGGCGAATCTGCACAGCGGATTTCCAGTGATGCTCGCCTTGATCGGCATTCTTGCTGGCGGAGCATTCCTGCATCAGGATTGGCCGAATGTGAAACGCTACGGTGCATTGGTTGTTCTATCGGCTGGGGCCACATTGTTAAATCCCAACGGCTTTGCGCTGTATCAGCACATTTCCAAATTCCTGAACAATAAGTGGGCCATGGATAACATCAACGAATATCAATCGCCAGTGTTCCGGTCTGAGGCAATGTATTCCTATATGGCCATTCTCTTTGTCGCCATGATGGTGTGTGCCAAGCACTTCGCCAAAAAGGAATGGACGGAATGCGGCTGGATTTTATTCCTGGGAATGGGGTCGCTGGTTTCCGCGCGGCACGTCCCTCTATTTCTGATTACAGTGTTGCCTTTGATCGGCGTGGCACTGACAGAATTGTGGGAAGAATTAACCCGCGGGCAATCGCGCAAAGTAACGCTGGGAGTGCTGCGGGAAATGTCCGATAAGGTTACCGGGAAGTTCCAACCAATCAGCGTGTGGGCTGCCGTTGGCTTGGCTGCCGTGGTGTTGTTCACCAGTGCCGACCGTTGGCCAAAAGACCTTTCCGACAAATATTTCCCCCGCGATGTGGTGCGTCGATACGCTGTTTCATTGGCCACGAATCGTGTCTTTACGACAGACCAGTGGGGCGATTATCTGCTGTGGGTGAACTACCCCAAACAGCGCAATTTTATGGATGGCCGCAGCGATTTCTTTCAGGAAAAAGTAGGCGCCGATTATCTAACCATCTCCGAAGGCAAGCCCGGTTGGCAGGAAGCTTTGACGCGTTACGCCGTCGATATCGTGCTGGTACCTCCAGGAACACCGCTGATCGAGTTACTGGAAAGAGAAGGGCACTGGTCAGTGCAGCATCGCGACAAAACCAGCGTCCTGCTTACCCGTCTGGAAAATGGGCTGAAAAGCGGAATCTAATCCAGAATGAAAAAAGTCTGCTAGGCGGAATCGCCCAATGCCACTTAGTTTTCCCGCAATCGGACAGCTTCAAGTGTTGGAGCGAAGCGTATCAGGCCCTTTGAAAAACCGCTCCCTCCCGGTCAAGACTCCGTAGAATCAGCATGTTACCGAGCCGTGACCGCAAGGGAGCGGTCTTTTAACCACAGATTATCCCAACAAAGACGTTTGAGATTCTACAGGGCTGCAGGCATACTAAGTGACCTCGGGCGATTCCGACTGCCAGCTATCTTTGCGAGCGAAGTTTTCATTCCGATCCCCAAAAAACTACATCACTTAGAGTGAACCTGCGGAAAACCCCTCCACATATAAGCAACCTTTTTACACCTGCTACACTAACCCAAATGGCAAAACTCCACGGAAAGATAGCGCTCATCACCGGAGCGACAGGCGGTATTGGTGAAGCTACCGCAAAGCTTTTTTTGCAGGAAGGTGCCAGCGTCATGTTGGTTGGTCGCTCCGCTGAAAAGTTGGCCGAAACACGCAGCAGGCTGGTTGTAAAACTGGGCGCAGAACGTCTCTCGCATTTTGTAGCCGATGCCGCTGATGAACAAGCGACGGCTGCGGCGGTAGCAGCCACAGTGAAAGCCTTTGGAGGCTTGGATATTCTGCTGGCTAACGCCGGTACAGAAGGGACGTTCAAGCCGATGGATACGCTAACATTTGCCGAATTTGAACAAGTACTGCGCACCAATGTTGCAGGCGTTTGGCTGGCCATGAAATATTGCGTGGAACCCATGCAGCAGCGCGGCGGCGGTTCCATGATCGCCATGGCCTCCATGTCTGGATTACGTGGCTTCGCCAATTGCACCCCATACGTCGCCAGCAAACACGCTGTCTGCGGCATGGTGAAGTCGGCGGCACTGGAATTGGCACCGTCAGGGATACGAGTCAATGCCATTGCACCTGGACCCATTGACAATCGAATGGTCCAATCCATTGAAACGCAATTGTCGCCAGATGACCCTGGCCTGGTGTCCGAAGGCCTTAAGGCGCAGATTCCCTTGAAGCGTTACGGAACAAACGAAGAAGTGGCCCGCATGGCCCTATTTCTGGCATGCGAGGACTCGTCGTACTGCACCGGCGGAATCTTCTCCATTGATGGCGGGTACACCGCCGGATAGCAGTGGGACCCTGCATAAGACGTGCTATTCTTTCCGAAGCATGAGCACACAACTCGATCCCAGCCCCATCCTCCAAACAGCCTTCGGTTTTTGGTCCTCCAAAGTTCTCCTCACTGCCGTGGAGTTCGGCTTGTTCACCACTCTCGGCGATAGACACCTAACCGGGTCGGAACTCGGCGCTGAACTTGGACTCCACCCAAGGGCCATCAGCGATTTCTTCGACGCCCTGGTGGCCATGAAGTTTCTCGACCGCGAAGGCGACGGCCCCTCCGCAAAGTATCGCAACACGCCCTCAGGCGAACTGTATCTGTGCAGTGAAAGTCCTCGCTACATCGGTGGAGTACTGGTCATGCTCAACGCCCGGCTTTTCAAATACTGGAACGATCTTCCTGAGGCATTGCGCACGGGCAAGCCGCAGAACGAAGTGAAGCACGGGCAGAAAGGGATTTTCGAGGAGCTTTATTCCGAGCTGCCGAAACTGGAACAGTTCCTTAATTCCATGACCGGCCTTTCCCGCATGAACTTCGAAGCCTTCGCCGAAAAGTTTGATTTCTCAAACTTCAAAACTCTCTGCGATGTGGGTGGGGCCACGGGTCTGCTTTGTATTGAAGTAGCCCGGAAACAGCCACATCTTGCGTGCATCTCGTTCGATCTTCCACCAGTCCAACCAGTGGCCCAAAAACACATTGCCGCCGCCGGGCTCAATGATCGCATCACTACTGCGGCAGGTGATTTCTTTGCCGATCCCTTGCCCAAGGCCGACCTCATCACCATGGGCATGATCCTCCACGATTGGAATCTGGAAAAGAAGATGCACCTGATCCGAGCCGCCTACAATGCCCTGCCCCCCGGTGGTGCACTGGTGGCCATTGAAGCGCTCATTGATGATGCCCGTCGTGAGAACGCCTTCGGATTACTCATGTCCTTGAACATGCTCATTGAATTCGGCGATGCCTTCGATTATTCCGCTGCTGATTTCCGAACGTGGTGCCTGGAAGCGGGCTTCCAACGTTTTGAAGTGATGCATCTGGCAGGCCCATCCAGCGCCGTCATCGCTTATAAATAAGTCCAGCATGACGCGATCTTTTTTCGCCATCACTGTCCTTACTCTTGCCATTCTCGGATTCATCGTTGCCGGTTGGTGTGGCCTGCATCAAGACGAAGCGCTTTTTTTGAAAGCTATTTATTCCCCCAGCAATTGCCAGTTTTCCATCAAGCACGGCAAAATCGCCTTGATGATTATGCCTTACGTAGGTGCTCTGAAGGCCGCCATTTACACCGTCTACTTAAAGGTGGCACCGGTTACACCGCTTTCGTTGCGCCTGCCCATGATCGTGTTGCTCTGTGGTTTCACGCTGTTGATGATCCGTCTTTGGTGCCGTCTGGCTCGGCTGGAAATTGTCGCTATCGTCATTGCCTTTGCCAGTTTCCATCCAATATTCGTATTGACCATCGTGCTGGATTGGGGTCCGGTGGCCTTGCAGCTATTGCTCACCAGCCTTGGCCTTCACGCTTGGCGACGCGGTTGGTACGGGCTGGTTGGCTTGTGCGCCGGGTTGATGATTTGGGATAAAGCGGTGGCCGTATGGGTGCTCACCGGCGTCACCGTGTCAGCGGCGATTTTTTATCGTCAAGAGCTGCGTAAAGTGCTTGGTTGGCGCTTCTTCACTGGCCTTGTTCTTGGTGCGCTTCCCTATCTTTATTACTACTGGAAAATGCGTCAAATCGTCATGGCCACGCAAGCTCACTTAAGTTCCGGAGGGTTGTATGACAAGGTGATGGCCTTGCGCGGCACGCTCGATGGGTCGGCTATGCTTTCGTATCTGTTCCGCACCGATGCGCAACCAGGCCAGGTGGGATTGCTGATCTTTCTGCTGCTCATGATGCTGGCTGCCATTACACATCCACGCCGCATCACCGGCTTCTTTGCACTGGCAATGGCCATCCCGCTTACGCTGATGTTATTCACTACGGGCGCTGGCGGGTCGGCGCATCATCACATGCTTGTCTGGCCTCTGCTTTCCTGCTTCATCTGCACAGCACTGCAACCATTGCGATGGCCCCGCTGGATTTTCATCGTGACGGCAGCTTGCGTATTGTTTCTGCAAATTGCCGCTTGGCACCCTTACTTTGTTGCCGCAAAATTCAATGGCCCACGTCGCGAATGGACGGATGCATCCACCAAAGTAGTGACTTACCTGCAGCAGCCAGGTGTTTGCAAAGGTGGAGTCTACGCATTGGATTGGGGGTTCAGCGACAACCTGAATGCGTTAGGAGCTGGAAAGTATTTCGTAGATAGCGCAGCAGATCAATGGTGGCTGAATCCATTGCCCGTCACCGAACAAGCCCGCGCCGTTCAACGAGCCGAAAAGCACGACGCCTGCCTAATAGAATGGTCCGACGGCGACCCCTTTTTCCCCGGCAGCAAAGACGCCGTCAAATCCCATTTGGAGCATCGGAAACAAGTGGTTTTCAACGATGGGCACGGGAACCCAAGCATCCGCCTATGGGTCGACAAATAATCCCGGTGGGACATGCCCAGCTTGTCCTTTTCTAAATTGAAAATATCATAGAAGGGCAGCAGTATTCAGACCTGGAGTTGCTCTGGTGGGGCAGACGATTCCGCCTGCCAAGCCCGCTAGCTGGATGGTTGGCCAAGCTAAAAGAGGACGCACGCAAATTCACTTTCAACCTTTCTGACTGGAACTGAAGTCCGCTAAGCGCTTACCGTCGATTCCCAATTCCGTATTCCAACTGTCGTTGATATTCAGCTTGGTCGAAATGGCCCCGTGATTCTGCAATCAGTCCCTCAGCATCCATGCGCCATTCCTCGAATCCGCTGATGCGAACCCGCTTCCCTTTGCCGCCTGGGCCGGTGTTTGTGCCCGTCAGCGTCCAGTGATAAAAAGTTCGTTCTTCTTCAACAAACAATTCATCCATAAATATTTTCATATCAGGAAACGCCGTCATGAACGCTTGCGCCACTGCGGCAATGGCACTTCGCCCCATTGCAGCCGCTCTATCATTGACGCGCAGCGATCCTTCCGGTGAGTAATGCGCGGCTACGCTCGCTGCATTTTGACTGCACCAGGCATTGGTATAACTTTGTGCGAAATTATTTCTCAAGATAAAACTGCCCTATAAACATAGCGTCAATCCCTGAAGAATAGAAACTCCGCACAGCATCGCGCGGAGAACAAACCAGTGGATCACCAAATAAGTTGAATGAGGTATTGAACAATACTGGCGCACCAAAAGGCTTGGCCGCAGCATGCAACAATTTCCAATACAGTGGGTTATCCTCGCGCCTCACCGTATGAACGCGCACCAGATCATCACCCAATATCGCTGCGCCAAAACGCTCTTTATATTCCGGCTTCACACGACCAACTGTTGCCAGGAACCGCCCATTTTCGCCGACCTCAAAATACTTCGCAGCTTCCTCTTCCGGTACAGATGCGGCGAATTTGCGGAAGGGTTCACGATGCTTGATAAACACATTCAGATTCTCTGTAGAGTAAGGGCTCATCGGACTGGCCAAAATACTTCGATTCCCCAATGCCCGTGGGCCAAACTCCATGCGACCATGCATCCACGCCACAATGCGGTCCTGCGCTAAATCGACGATGGCCGCTTCAATCGTTTCCTCAGAAGTGCCCAGGTAACGGAAGCGCAGTTTGCAATTTTCCACCACCTTCTTAATCTGTTCGGCATTGTACTCCGGTCCCAGATTCAGATCGTGAAACGGGATCCGCTTCTTCTGTCCATACACACTGTGCCACGCATAAAACAAGGCACCTAACGCCGTTCCAGAATTACCCGCCGCAGGCTGTACAAAAACTCGCTTGAAGTTGCCCGCACGTTCCTGGGCGGCCACGGTTAAGGCATTCAAAAACAGTCCCCCGGCCAGACATAAATTTTCACCTTTGCCCGCCATTGCTATCACCGTGCGATTAATAAATTTCTGGAGGCTGGCGGCGATGTTCAGTGCATGTGCCGACGGGAACTCAAGCTGCGCATGCAATCCCTTGGTCGGCCAACCAGAATCATCCAGGGGGAGCGCAGCCGATAGCGCGTCCATAAATTCAGGCTCTCCACCAGTGCTCATCCACTGCACTTTGTGTTCTTCCGCTCGTGGCTCATAGCCCAAAAGTTTTGTCACACGACCGTACAGTTCACCGGGGGAATCGGGAAAGTATAATTCCTTTTCTGCTTCCAACTGCGTGCCTGTGGCCTTCCAAAGCGCTCCGCAGCGGAAATCGCCAGAACGGTCTAGCGTCAATACCGTTGCTTCCTCAAATCCACTGGCGTAATAGGCTGATGCGGCATGGGCCAAATGATGGTCCACCGCCACCACTCTGGCATTCGGGAAACGATGTCGTAAATCTTCCAGAAATTCCGTTTGCGCATTGCGCGCTACCGGGCGGGCAACGGCTACGCAATCCACCTGAAGCGCGCTGATGCCGCCGATTTCCAGGCAGCTTTCAATCGCCTCAACGGGCAACTCCCCTGGTCTCAAACGACGGGCAATTTTCTTCTGTTCAACAGCCGCCAGCAGCACACCATCCCGGGCCAGCGCGGCGGAAGCGTCACTTAGAATAGCTCCAATTCCAAGGATCGTCATAGCGTTAAACTCCCTTCAACCGGGCGATGGAACGCTGACGGCCAATCGCAGTGAACAAGTGAAATGCACCGGGTCCAACGGCTTGCCCGGTAAGCGCAGCGCGCGATCCGTTGATCAACACTCCTGCCTTAACCCCTTTTTCTGCCGCTAACTTTCGAAGCTCCGCTTCAATGGCCGGTTCAGAAAAATCTGCAGAAGCTTCCAGCCGAACCCCAAGTTTCCTTACTAATTCCCTTGCCCCAGCTTCTTCCAAACGAGCCATAGCCGCTGGTTCCATGGGAAATTCATCGGCAAAATAAGGAAGTCCGCGCGTCGGAAAATCATCCAGAGTCTGGTACCGCGCGCGAATAATATCGACGATGCTTTCCAGTTGGCCCATGTCTTCGGGAAAGTCCAGCCCCGCAGTTTCCAGACGTTGCTTCACCAGTGGCACCAACTCAGCAATGGGCATGCTGCGTAAGATCTGCCCGTTGAGCCACAAAGCTTTTGGATCAATCGGATCTGCTTCAGTGAAATTAACCACTGCATTCGCCCGGTTGATTCCTTCAAAACTGAAGATGTCCTGAATTTCCTGACGACTCATCTGTTCACGATTATCTTTCGGAGACCAACCCAACAGACATAGAAAATTGACATATCCATGCGGCAGAAATCCGTGATCACGATAGGTGGTGACCGATACCACCGGGCCATGCTTCCTCTTCGATAGCTTGGCCCCATCGGGGGCAATCAGCAGCGGCAGGTGCGCAAATTTCGGCACAGCAACACCCAACGCTTCAAAAATCAGAATGTGCTTGAAGGTGTTCGAAAGATGATCCTGACCGCGGATGATCTGGCTGATTTTCAAGTCCGCATCGTCGGCGCAGGAAGCCATGTGGTAAGTGGGCATGGCATTGCTGCGCAACAGCGCGAAGTCTTCAATATCGTCAGCTTCCTTCGATTGGGCACCGTACACTCCATCCTCAAATTTCACGGCACGGCCTTCCCCACGCGGCACCCGGAAGCGCAGAACAAAGGGTTCCCCAGCGGTGGCGCGCGCATCGCTTTCAGTCACGTTCAGTTCGCGCATCCCCGCATTAGCCACCCATTGACCACCTTCGTTTTTCTCTTCCGCATCCACAGAGCCCGTCTGCGCAGGCGTGAAGTCGCGATAAGCGTGGCCTTTTTCAAATATCGCCTGAGCCATCCGCCGATGCAGATCAAGCCGTTCACTTTGGCGATACTGTTCATCCCATCCCAGGCCCAGCCAGTTCAGCCCTTCAAAAATGGAATTGAGCGAAGCTTCGCTATTGCGTTCCACATCGGTATCGTCGATGCGCAAAATCATGGTTCCGCCGTTACGACGTGCGTACATCCAGTTGAAGATGAAAGTTCTGGCACTACCAATGTGCAGATAACCGGTAGGCGATGGGGCAAAACGTACTCTGAGCATGAAAACTTCAGGATAGCAGGCCCTATTTAGGTTTTATTCATGGGCAACCGATCGGCCGTGGTCACAGCGCCTTCACCATAGGCCAATCGCAACGTGTCCAGTGCCCGCGATAGTGCGGCCTTGGGTGCCGAATTCACCTGATCTTTGCCTTCTCCGAATAAGCAAAGTTGCGGGGAAGATTTATAAAGCGTGCCCGCCGTAAGCATCAGCGCCCGCAGCCGAACACGACGAGCCCAGGCACTTTTTAACGTCGGCTGAAGCTGTGAATAAAAATCGGTTTCCACCGATGTCGGTTCAGGCAGACAAGCAGTGCGATAGCATTCGTCACGATCCGTGTAAGTGATGGTCAACGTCATTCTACGGATTTCCGAATTTGCCATGCGCAGTCGGCTCATCAGCCGGTCGCACATCGTTTTGAGAGTTTGTAGAATCAGCGGTTCATCCCATACGTCCTCCGCAAATTCATGAGTCTCGCGCCATTGCGGGTCCACTGTTTTGGGCGGACGCACCGGATCTTCATCCACACCCTGAGCGCGACGTTGCAGCAGAATCGCCGCCTTCGGCGGAGTTTGCTGACCCATCGCCGCATGAATCATTTCCAACGGTGCATGCGCCAATTGGCCCACTCGTAAAATGCCCGCCACCTCCAGCGTGGATCGCAGGCTGTAGTTCACACCGGGCAGCAGATTCACGGGCAGCGGCGCTAGAAAGTTTGCCTCATCGCCTTTGGCAACATGAATCAACGCTCCTGGTTTGCGCAGTCGCGATGCAATGCGGGCTACCGTTTTGTTGGCACCATGGCCAACAGAAATGGAAACGCGCAGCCAATCCCATACCGTACGTCGCAATTGAATCACAGTTTCTTCAGGCGTACGCCCCTTCAATTTACCCATGCCGGTAAGGTCCGCCCAAGCTGCGCCAACTCCCACCGGTTCAACCAACGGCGTTTCTTCCTGGCATAAACAGAGGATCTGTTTTGAGAACTGCTCGTAACGATCAAAATGACCGGGCAGCACCAGTAGCGTAGGGCAAAGTCGCCGAGCCCGAGTCATGGTCAGCCCAGGCCGAATCCCGAATCGCCGAGCTTCAACAGAGGACGAAAGCACCACTCCGCGCCGGTCCCCACCGATAACCACCGGTCGACCACGCAAACGTTTATCGGCAGCCTGCTCAATGGAAGCGAAGAAGGCATCGCCGTCCCAATGTAGGATGGACCGCATACTGATAGTGTAAATGATTACAGTAGTGAACTGTTGCGAAATCCTGGGACCTTTCCCTACAAAGCCGCCAGCACTTCCGCCGCGTGACCTTCTGGCTTCACCTTGGCGAAAATCTTCACCAACTTTCCGTCTGGTCCAATCACGAAAGTAGTCCGCTCAATGCCCATGTACTTCTTCCCATACATGCTCTTTTCTTTCCAAACGCCATAGGCTTCAGCCACGGCATGGTCCGTGTCGCACAACAGAGTGTATGGCAACCCGAACTTGGTTTTAAATTTGGCTTGCGCTTTATTGTCATCTGGCGAAATTCCAACAATCACCGTGACTTTCTTTCCAAACGTAGGGCCAGCATCACGGAACTCGCAAGCTTCCTTGGTGCAGCCGGGTGTATCCGCTTTGGGATAGAAAAACAGCACCACCGTTTTCCCCATCAGCGCTTTGAGGTTGAAACTGTTCCCGGCATCATCTGGCAAACTAATTTCCGGGGCCTTCATTCCTTCAATCAATTCCATAAATCTCCTTTAGCGCCGCCCGGGTCAGGGGTGGCAAATTTGCTTCGTTACGCAAACGGTCCAGATCTTCCGCTTCATCCACATCAAACCACATTGGGCCGATTGCTGTAGAAAATCCCGCCCGCTGCCAGGCTGCTCGCGTGTCCTCCAAAGTGGATGCCGACGACCACTTTACTGATCGAAAAACTTCCGGTGCAATGCGTCGGCAGGAAATGGCGTAGTAACCACCATCGGCGCACGGGCCGAAAGCTGCATCCTCCGGTAACTCCAGCAAATTTAATAAATGGGATGGTGGCAGCGTGGGGGAATCGGTCCCAATAATCATCGCTTGGGGTCGCCCTTTTAACAGCGCTTCCTGAATGGCATAGTACATTCGTTCACCCAAGTCACCGGGGGCTTGCAGCCGATGTGTAACCTGATTCGAAGGCCACACGTCTGTCTCCACGTCGGTATGAATTTCCACATCAATTACGCTTCGTCGGGTTAGTTCGATAGCTTTTTGAAGAGTATCTCCCACAAAAGCGTAGTGGAGTTTGGCGGCGTTATTTTTACCTATTGTCTTGGCCAATCGGGTTTTTGCCCTGCCCGGGTCAGGAGCTTTTGCGAATAGGATCAAGACGGGCCGCATGTAAGAATTGTAAGATAAATAAGTGACGTAATAAGATCTCAGGAGGCTGCCTCGAAATGAAGGGTTTTAATTTTGCTAGTTTGGCGATGGGAATGTTGTTGGTAAACGGAATGTCCTTAAAAGCGGCAGACGCCGCCAAGGGCAAAGAAGTTTTTGAACAATGTTCGGTTTGCCATAACGCTGATAGCGATGAGAAAAAGATGGGTCCCGGTTTGAAGGGCCTGTTCAAAAAAGCCACCTTGGCTGACGGAAAGACAAAGGTCACTGAAAAAAGTGTCCAGACCAAAATCGACCAAGGCGGTAACGGTATGCCTGGTTACGAAGAAATGTTGAGCAAGGACGAGAAAACTAATCTCGTGGCTTACTTAAAGACGCTGTAAATACCCGCCGTTGATGTGGTGCGTTCCCCCGCATCAACGGTTTCCCACCACCATAGCGGCGCTCAAATGACTGCCCAACCTCAGCCTACATCCTTTCCTCAGGCTATCCAACTTTCTGACCTGCGCAACGTTGGAAAAGCGACACTTGCTGATTTCGCTGTTCTTGGTATTGAGACCATAGCTCAATTGCGCGAATGCGAACCAGACGTCCTCTACCTTGAACTTCAACGTCGAAGTGGTCAGCATCAGGACCCCTGCGTATGGGATGTTTTTACTGCAACGTGGTGTGTCCTCCCTAGGTTGTCTATGATAAAACGAATAACAGCTTCGATGATATTTGCAGTGACTGCAATGGCGCACGCCCAAGGAACGCTAGTGGATGTCACCAAACTCAAGGCGCCTGAGATGGATGCTCCGGCCAGTGGCACGGGAAGCCTTTCCTCGCCGCACACCAATTTCCACAGTCGGCCTCTTCCACTGCCAATGGAACTTGGCGCAATCCGAACTGAAACGCCCGAAGTTCTTAACGGGGACAAAATCATCGTCGAGTTTTCCGTGTGGAACAGAGGAACGCAGGTTATCGCCTTTCCCCAAACGCTCAACTGGCGGCTATTAGACAGGCCAGATAGTGTGACCGCCATGATGTCGGTGAATTTTGAAGTACGGCCGGGCCAGGTATACAAATCGGATCCAATCCGATTACTGGGTTCCGGATCGATACCCGGCAGCGTGATACCTCTGAAGCCGGGCCAAGCCGTTCGGATACGGGCCGCTTTCCGCGCCTATGTCCCTGAGATTGCTTTGACAGATCCTGGACAACAGGGAACTGCGAAGGTAATTGTTCGCTCCCTTTTATATTTTCCGACTGGCCCAATGAGCGACAGGACGCGTGCTGAATGCAAGGAAACCGCACCATTAACCGTCCGATCAAGAAAATAATGCTAGCTAGTCCACGAACGGCGCAAAGCCCGGACGCCCGCTCCGGGCCAGCCGGTGCTTTTCACGGTAACTCGAATGTGTTTTGTGTGGGAATCAAGCGGTGGCGGATGCGTGCTGTGATAAGTAAGTGAGGAGTCTGAGGATGAACCTGTTGTTTCGGCGCTTTTTTTGCAATCGGATACTTTTGACACTCCTGTGTGTTTTGTCACGCCCGGCGCTTGCTCAATTGAACGAAAATTGCACGGTTAGCATTCTGAACCGCACCGCTCAAGTCGATCAAAACGGAAATTGGCAAATCATCCACCAGGCTCGCTCCGGCGAAGCAAAAAATTGGTGGGCGTTTACTGCGATTCGGAAAGCTCGTCAAGCCGGAGGCCACTTTCCATTCAAATAGTAAACCTGCAATACTAGCAAATTCAACACTACATCTAGAGATGCAACTCCAAAAAAAGTATTCCCCTACTCCAAAAACATTTTCATCTTGACTTTCCCCCCTCCACTCACTAATATATATATAGATACATAGCCTAACCCCAACCACACCATGTCATCCCCAGCCGTTCAATTTCAACTCGCAGAAAATACTGATCGTGGACAGCTTTCCGAAGCGGGCATCCGCACTTTTCTAAATATTGCAGAGGCTTGGCAGCTTCCGGTGGAAACTCAGCGGACCTTGCTTGGAAGCCCATCTCAATCCACTTACTTTAAGTACAAAGCGGGGCAAGTGGGCCCTCTTTCGATCGATGTCCTTACTCGTATCTCATTGATTTTAGGAATTTATAAAGGCCTACACATCCTTTACAATGATCCGGCACTGGCAGATCATTGGGTTCGTTTGCCGAATTCCAATCCGCTGTTCGGGGGCAAACCAGCCCTTTCCTTAATGACCGATGGTGGCATGGATGGTCTTTATCAAGTCCGACGGCTCATCGATGGCCGTCGAGGAGCGGATCTTACCTGATCTTTCCACCGCTGGTCGATATCCACTGGACAAACACGTGCCGCCTCATTCCTAGTCGATATTCTTCTATCGGTATTCTGGATCAGATTGCCAGCTCCACTGATCTGGACATGATGATTGAGTTGGAAAGTTGGACCAATGACCGAATACGCACGGAACTGGGCACCCTTCACCGACTACCAAAGTCGGAATGGGTTAACGGAAGAGCATTCTCAAGTGTCATCATGGCGGCTTTTTGCCATGCCCGACCAAGTGGCGGCAGGTTCAATTCCAGGGATCGGGGTGCCTGGTATACTGCGCTAACCCTCGAAACAGCACAAGCGGAAATCGCGTTTCATCGGACAAAAGAGCTAGCGGAAGTCGGAGTTTTTGAAACCTTCGTCCAAATGCGAGCTTACTACTCCGATTTTGAAGGCGAAGTCCACGACGCCCGTCCAGCCACCCCAGCCAACGAACCTTATCATCATTCAGAAAGCTATACTGCTTCTCAGTTGTTGGCAGCAGAGCTACTAGCCGACGGGGCAAACGGCATTGTCTACCGCAGTGTTCGTCATGAAACCGGGGAATGCCTGGCCTGTTTCCGACCCAAAATGGTAGAGAACGTCCGCCCTGGTTTGTTCTACGAATTCCGCTGGGAAGGATTTCCAACTCCACGGATTCGGGCCCTCCGCGTCGGGTACGCCGCATAGTCACCACATAAATACCCTAATCCCTTCAACAACTTCCCCCAAAACTGCCCCAAAATTCTTGACATTGCCAGTCATCCTGAATTCAGGAAGACAACCCATGCCAAAGCCACGGCCCACCCCCAGCCAACGAATCCAATCCATCCTCAACCACCTTGAAATCTTCCGCTCTCTTGGCGTGCCCTTCACCCGCGTCCCCCAAGGCCCTGGTCGACAAATGGCTCTGCCGCTTGAGTCGAAGGAAATGGAACAATGGCTTCTGGTGACCGCCCAGGAAAAGCTAGGCTTGCTTCCCACCACCGCTCAAATCCGTCAAGCACTCCGCCCCGCCATCGCCTCAGCCACGTTTTGTCAACATCCATCGCGACCCACACCTCTGCGATTCCATCATTCCCAAAACACCCTCTTCGTAGACCTGGGCGATCACGCGAACGTCGTCGCCATCAACGCCGAAGGCTGGTCCATTGTGGAGGATTATCAAACAGCGTGGCTCAGCCCTCGCCTGCAGCGCCCCTTGCCCGTGCCCGAAAGTATCCAAACAAGCTTCACTGACTTACTGGCTAATGCCCTTGCACTTCCACTTGCTGCTGCCGCACAAATCGCCGATTGGATCGCTGAAGCCTGCCAGCCTACGCCTTATCCGTGCACTCCTTTAATCCTTACCGGCGCCGCCCGCCACCAGACGGCCCACCTGCTGCGCGATCTCATAGACCCCGCGCTGACTCCTTTCCAGAACCCCTCCCGCGCCCATCTGCAGCCAGAAACAAGTGGGTTCCACTTACTGATCTTTCCAGAAGTCAGTCGGCTAAACGATGGGTTACGACGACTTACCCAACCAGTTATCTACACTAATGAATCCGCCATTAAGCGATCCGGACAGTCACTTACTCTAGAAATTACCCAATGCCAGCGTCCTCCAATGCCAGGCCTGTTTGCAGCACTCTGCACTCACATTTCACAGCAATTTGCCAACCGCTTGCCCCAACCCATAAAAGAAGCCGCAGCCCATGCTGGCCAAGGTCCAACCATGCCTGAAACCAGTCACAATAAGAACAGCATCCCCAATGGAACCTGTCCGCCCGAACCCAGATCAGCTCCTGCTTCGAGTCAAAAACGACGAACTCTCGTCCGCCGGTCGCGGACGCTTGAAGATCTTCTTCGGCTTTTCTCCAGGCGTTGGCAAAACGTTTTCCATGCTCCAGGCTGGTCGTGTGCAACAGGATAAACAGGTGGAAGTCCTGGTAGGCCTAGTGGAAACACACAAACGCGCGGAAACGGAAGCTCTCCTTCAAAGCCTTGAAATTCTCCCGCGCCGTCGCATGAAGCATCGCGGCATTGACTTGGAAGAGTTCGATCTGAACGCCGCTCTTGCCAGACATCCACAACTTATCCTTGTCGATGAACTGGCCCACACCAACGCCCCGGGTTCCCGTCACTCCAAACGCTGGCAGGATATCCAGGAACTGCTGCAAGCTGGCATCAACGTCTACACCACTCTCAACGTGCAACACGTGGAAAGCCTCAACGATGTTGTGACTGCCATCACCGGTGTCCAGGTTCGCGAGACTGTTCCAGATTCCGTCCTGGCTGAAGCCGATGAAATCGCCTTGATTGATCTTCCCGTAAACGAACTGCTGGACCGTATGAATGCCGGCAAGGTCTATTTTTCTGAACAAGCGCAGCGCGCCAAACAAAGTTTCTTTCGTCCCGGCAACCTCAGCGCCCTGCGTGAATTGGCCTTGCGCCGCACTGCTGAAAGTGTCGATGTGCAGATGTTGGCCTATCGCAAGGGCCACTCCATAGACAACACCTGGCCCGTTTCAGAACGAATTCTGGTGGCAGTCGGCCCTAGCCCAAATTCTGCTAACCTTGTCCGCTCCGCCAGCCGCTCCGCGCAACGCTTGAATGCGCAATGGATCGCCGCTTTCGTTGAAACGCCAGGCTATGCTCGCTACCCCGAACAGACGCGGCAGCGCATTCTGTCCACTATCCAATTGGCGGAAGAGTTAGGTGCTCAAACAGTAACGCTGACCGCAAACAACGCCGGTCAGGCCTTAATCGAATATGCCCGAGCTCGCAATGTAACTCGCATCATTGCCGGCAAAAGTATCCAACCTTCCTGGAAGCGTTTCTTTCAACAAACACTTACTCAGGAATTGATTGAGGAAAGCGGGACAATCCAGGTCGATTTGATTGCCCCTGTAACCGGTGCCGTGGAGCCCTCGGCCCCACAGGTCGCCGCTTTATCCAGTCCCATTCCTAAAAGCGAACTTCTCTTTTCTGTCGCGGTACTGGTTGCGGCAACAATTGTCGCCTTTCTGCTGCGTCCTTTTCTTGCTGCTACAAACCTGGCCATGATCTACTTGCTGGGTGCCGTAGCCATTTCTGTGCGCTGTTCCCGCCGCGTTTCTACCGTAGCAGCTTTTTTGTTAGTCGCTTCTTTCGATTTTTTCTGTGTCCCGCCTTATGGCGACTTCGCCGTATCGGACACAGAATATCTAATCACTTTCGCCGCCATGTTGACTGTTTCACTGATCATTGCCGACCTTACCGCACGCGGTCGAGAACAGATTTCTCAAATCGCTTCGCGAGAAGCTCGCACTCAAATTCTTTACCTGTTATCCAAGCGCCTGGCCCGCGAGGAGGAAAGTCTTCCTATTGCCACCGAAGCAGCAAGACTGATTGAAGATGGGTTTCCAGCAAAGGCCATCATCTTCCTGCCTGGAATGGAAAATCAAGTCTCCTTCAATCGCCGAACATCCTACCAACTCCCCTTGCCCCAGGCTGAAGAATCCATTGCCCAGTGGGTTTACGATCACAATCAAAAAGCGGGTCATGGACTTGCCACCTTAAGCGGTTCCAAGGCTCTGTACTTCCCTTTGGCCGCACGTCAAAACGTTAGAGGAGTTCTGGCACTCTTGCCGACCCATGACAATGTGCCGTTCTCCGTTGAAGAACATAACTTACTCGACACACTTTGCCAGCAAGTGGGGCTGGCCCTGGAACGGGCGGCCACGCAGCAAACCATGCGCACCAGTGAACTGGAAATTGAAACAGAACGATTGCGCAACTCGCTGCTCAGCGCTGTTTCCCATGATCTTCGAACACCACTTGCTTCCATCACCGGTGCCGCCACCACCCTACAACAACAATCCGGGCGGCTTGATACAGGCACCCAAAACGATCTTCTTACAAGCATTGTCGAAGAGGCCGAACGCCTCAGTCGATTAGTGAATAACTTACTCGATATGACTCGTCTTGAAGCCGGTGGTATGGTTCCGCATCTTGACTGGCACCCCTTTGAAGAAATCATCGGCTCTGCCCTTCGTCGTTTGAAAAACATCCTCAAAGATCACCCAGTTAAGGTCACAATTGCTGACAACCTTCCCCTTCTTTATGTGGACGCAGTACTGTTTGAACAGGTGCTGGTGAACTTGCTGGAAAACGCTGCCCGTTACACCCCCTCAGCAACGCCCATTGAGATCAACGCGCGCACTAGCGCAGACACCATGCAAATTCAAATAGCCGATCACGGACCCGGTTTTCCCGCTGAGAATGAAAAGCGCGTGTTCGAAAAGTTCTACCGTGGGCCTGATTCTACCGGTCGTGGTTCCGGTCTTGGCCTAGCCATCTGCCGAGCCATTGTTGATGCTCATCACGGAGAAATTGAAGCCGAAAATAGCAATGGAGCACTGGTTCGCATCCGCTTACCTCAGCCTACCCATCCACCCATCATTACGGAGCCAGCCGATGCCTGACAGCGTACCCATAGAAATCCTGCTCATTGAAGACGATTCGCAAATCCGCCGTTTTCTTCGTGCCTCCTTGCTCGCCGATCAATATAAGTTGATTGAAGCTTTCACCGCCGCCGAAGGCATGATTCAAGCCACCGCTCGCCTGCCAGATTTGATTCTGTTGGACCTCGGATTGCCCGATGGCGATGGGCTGGACGTGATCCGTCAAGTACGCCAATCCAGCCGTGTTCCCATTATTGTGCTCTCGGCCCGTGACAACGATAAAGACAAAATTGCTGCTCTGGATTTGGGTGCCGATGACTACGTCGCCAAACCCTTCAGCATGGGTGAACTTTCCGCAAGAATCCGCGCCGCTGTTCGTCGCACAGCGCAACTAGCCGCGGAAAACAACAGCAGCGAATATTGCTTTGGAACCGTAATTGTCGACCTGGCTAAACGGATCGTAAAAAAAGGCGGTGAAGAAGTCCACTTAACGCCCCATGAATTCAAGTTGCTTTCCATGCTGGTACGCCACCCCGGAAGGGTGCTCACACAGCGGGAACTGTTGAAGGAAGTTTGGGGGACCAACCATTCGGACCAAGCACATTATTTGCGCGTTTACATGGCGCAAATCCGACGAAAGTTGGAAACTGATCCCGCACAGCCGAAATTTTTCATAACCGAGCCAGGTGTCGGCTACCGTCTTGATGATGGGGACTCAACCTAAAGAATACATTTGTTGTACATTCCCTCTTGACATTCCGTACAAACCAAACTATCCTTAACCAGTGAGCAACAAGATATCCAATGTCAGGCAAAATCTGTTTGCATTCGCTGCAGCAGCATCCAAGGGGGAGCGCGTGGAATTCGATTACAAGGGAACAACAATTCGTTTAGTTGCAGATTTGAAAGCCTCAAAGCTTTCCAGGATTGAACCACTAGATATCCTTGCTAAAGGTACTAGCTTTGAAGACTTGGACGCAGCGTTGAAGCAGGTACACGCTACAGAAATGACCAATTGGGACAATCGACCGTTATAATTTCCCCTCATGAAAGCCTATCTGGATACCAACGTAGTGATACGGTTGGCGATTGGGGATTTAAGTAAGATCAGCAAAGAGGCCCAACAAGCCATGGATCGCTATGATCTGCTGATTTCGCCAATGGTTTTGGTGGAGCTTCAATATGCGTTTGAAATCAAACGCATGATAAGGCAGGCAGAAGCCATTTTCAAGCACCTGCAGCGGACAATTGATCTTCAAATTTGTCAGCTTCCCTTCGAACATATTGCCAGTGCCGCATTGTTGGAGTCCTGGACCCGAGATGCTTTTGATCGCATCATTGTCAGCCAAGCCCGATGTGCCCAAAATTCTTTTTTAATCACTGCGGATGAAAAGATTCAGAAGCACTATATGCAGACAATTTGCAGTTAGACAATTTCTTCAATCACCTTGCCTTGAATTTCTGTCAGCCGCTCCTTTCGGCCCAAGTGCAGAAAGCTCAATGCATCCTGATTGAGCCCTAACTGGTTCAATACGGTCGTATGAATATCGCGGAAGTGGTATGGTTTTTCAACGGCTCGCAGGCCGATATCGTCAGTCGCACCCACCACCGTTCCACCTTTCACGCCACCACCGGCCATCCACATGCTGAAACCAAGATTGTGATGATCGCGACCCTTGTTCCCCTGACTTTCTGGGGAACGACCAAACTCGCCGCCCCACACAACCAGGGTCTGGTCCAGCAACCCGCGCTGTTTCAGATCCTGAATTAACGCCGCCACTGGCTGATCTGTATGTCCGGCCATGCGCAGATGATTTTCTTCGATATCATCGTGTGCGTCCCACTGTAAGTTGCCGGGTCCACCACCAGCTACCACAGTTACAAATCGAACACCGCGTTCCACCAGACGACGAGCCAATAAACAACGGCGTCCGTAATCATCCGTCTTCGCGCTACCTACTCCGTACATCGTGCGAGTTGCTTCGGATTCGCGATTGATATCGAACACTTCCGGTGCTTCCACTTGCATTTTGAATGCTAAGTCATAAGCGGAAAGGCGGGCTTCAAATTCCAGATCGCCTGCGGTCATGTTCGCTTCATTCAAACCTTTGAGTAACTGCAAAGTCTTGCGACGCTCCACCATACTTACTCCCTTGGGTAAGTCGAGATTCAATACAGGTTTGTTGCCTGGGCGGAACATACTGGGCTGGTAAATTGCTGGAAGAAATCCTTGGGTATACATCGGTTGCCCTGCTTCCAGGGCACCTTTCGGATCAGGCAATACGACGTAGCCTGGCAGGGATTGACTTTCCGTTCCCAGGCCGTACATCACCCACGAACCCATGCTGGGAAATCCTGGCAAAATGCGCCCCGTCATCAACTGATATTGGGCAGCGGAATGCACCACCATATCGCCATGACAAGATCGGATTACCGCCAGTTCATCGACAATTTTTTGAGTGTGGGGCATCAGGTCGGAAACTTCAATGCCTGATTTTCCATACTTCGCAAACGTCCGCTTGGTACCCAGTAATGTGGCTGTTTTTTGGACGAATTGATACTTGGCTTCGCCGAAGCTGGCCGGTCTTTTCTGGCCGTTTAATTGATTGAGCAACGGCTTTGGATCGAACGTTTCCATATGGCTGGGACCACCGGCCATGAAGAGAAAAATCACGGACTTCGCTTTGGCTTTGGAGGGCATGTGCGGCGGCTTGGGGGCCAATGGATTTACCCCAGCAGCACTGGCCTGTTGTTCAGCCAACATGGCGGCGTAGGCCATTCCACCAAAACCGCAGAAGGCATCGGTCAAAAACTCACGGCGATTTCTAGTTAGTCGAACATGTTCGGGCATTGCAGTTACTCCAAGTACAAAAAGGCATTCAAATTCAATAAGGTCAAAGCAAATTCTCGCATGGAGTTGCTTCCGTTGAGATACGCCAGAGCCAGTTCCCTTTCCTTGGGCTTAGGCTCACGGCCTGCTGTTAGTAAGTAGGCAAGACTTAGTTGCTTGGAACGATCCGGTCCGGCTTCTTTGGTGATGCGAGCGGCCAGAGCTTCCGCCAAGCGATTGGAAAGTTCGCCATTCATCAATTCCAGGGCCTGAGGAGCGTGGGTGGAAGCTTCGCGTCTGGCGCAACTACTTTGCAAATCAGGTGCGTCGAAAACTTCCATGAAAGGTAATCGCAAATTCCGTTTGGCGATGAGGTAGACGCTGCGACGGTCATGCTCGGTTTTGTCCGCTGCAACAGTCCATTGCGACGGCTTGTATAGAAGATTGATTAGATCTTTCTCGACAGGCACAATTACACCGGCCCCACCCATTTTCGTATTCAGCAGGCCGCTGGCTGCAAGCATTGCATCGCGCATTTCTTCTGCTTCCAAACGTCGCCTTCCAAAGTGCCACAAAAGCTTGTTTTCAGGATCCTGTTCGTCGGCTACTTTCTCATTCGGTGAGTGCGAAGATTGGCGGTAGGTGTTGCTCATCACCAGCATCTTATGCATTGGCTTCATTTTCCAGCCACCAGCGATGAACTGATTGGCAAGGTAATCCAGCAGATCAGGATGCGATGGCTTCTCGCCCATGCGACCGAAATCGTTTGGTGTTGCGACCAGCCCTCTTCCAAAATGTCCTAGCCATAATCTGTTGACCATCACACGTGAGGGCAGTGGATTGGCGACATCGGTAATCCATTCGGCCAGTTTGGTGCGTGGATTTTCCAGGCTGGTCTTTTCCGCAGTCCCATCGGGGAGCAATACTCCAAGCGGACGCATACCCACTTTGTCGCCGGGCTTGCTGTAATCGCCTCTGGGAAGCAAGTTGATTGGCGACACTTTATCGAACTTGTTTTCTACGGTGAACAAAGCCGGTGGCGGTGGTGGCAACTGGTCGTTCAAATCTTCCATTTTCTTTTCCAGGTCAGCCAACTCAGACCCCATCTTGCCCTTCATTTCCTCTTTCAAAGTTCGGATTTCTTTGGTTGTTTTGGCTGATAATTTATTCCAGGCGTCCCGTTCAGCGGGGGTGGCCAGGTCCACATCTTTTTCCCAGGTGGCGGCGAAGTAACCTTGTATCCGGTAATAATCCGATTGACGAATGGGGTCGAATTTATGATCGTGACAGCGTGCGCATCCCAGCGTGACTCCTAAAAAGGAGGACCCCACGGCGTTGGTCATCTCAGTCAAAACTTCATTGCGCGAACTGGCTACTTCCTGATTGCCAGCGTTCTTGCGCAAGGGGCCGAGGCGTTGGAACCCAGCAGCGGACTGCTTTGCCTGATCATTTGCGGCAATCTCATCGCCAGCCAACTGTTCCAAAATGAATTCGTTATAGGGTTTATCACTGTTGAGCGATGCGATTACCCAATCGCGAAATCTCCATGCCCCGTTGCGATGCGCATCATACTCAAAGCCATCGGTTTCAGAAAACCGTGCTACGTCCAACCAATGCTGACCCCAACGTTCGCCATAGCGAGGACTGGCCAGCAGCCGGTCGACAACATGTTCGTAAGCCTTGGCCGAACCGTCGGCAAGGAACGCGCGAATTTCAGCGGGAGTGGGCGGAAGGCCAGTGAGGTCCATGGAAACTCGTCGCAGCAACGCTTCCTTGGCGGCAGGAGGTGCGGGGCGCATCCCTTCTTTTTGGAGCTTGGCGAGGATGAAGGCGTCAATTGGATTCCTGGCCCAGTTGCGATCTTCTGGTGTCTGAAATGAGGGGACAGCAGGGTTCGCGTGAGGTTGAAATGCCCAGTGTTTTCGTTCGAGTGGAGTATAGGTGCCAAGCGGCGCGACGGATTCGGCGAAGGCGAGAGGGAGGAGGCTCGCTAAAATAAAACGTTTCATGCTGTTCAGATTATATACCGAGCCTAGAGCTGCTGGATTTGCTGGGTGAGCCGATGGACGCCCGTCGACGGATTTGCCCCGGAATTACGGCTTGTTTCGGGCATTGCTTCGAGTTGGACGGCGGGTAAAATAGTCTCGTTTACATTGGGAAGGAGCTTGTTGGATTAACGTTTTTCACCACCCGGCAATTGGTTGCAGCAAAGACGATTCAACTGTTTACGTTTTAATATGCGCAAGTATAGCGGTCATCAGCGTTATAATGCTCCAAATGCGACTCAAATTCTTCCTTGTTGCTGCCTTCCCTGCGCTGCTGCTTGCGGCACCTCCGGCGGTGCCTCGCAAACTTGACCCTTTGCGTCTTGAGGCGATTGAAGCGCGGATGCAAACTTATGTTGATCGTGGCTCCATTGCGGGGGCCGTTACGCTGGTGGCGCGCGATGGGGTTTTGGGGCGCGTCTCTGCGGTTGGCTATCGGGATCTGGAAGCGAAGAAGCCGATGAAGGCGGACACCATTTTTCAAATCATGTCCATGACTAAGCCAGTGACGGGCGTGGCACTTCAATTGTTGGTGGAGGAAGGCAAGGTGGCCATTAGTGATCCGGTGGAAAAGTATCTGCCGGAATTTCGCGAGAAATTTGTGGCAACCAAGATTGACGAAAAGACGTTCACAATTAAGAAAGCTCCAAGGCCAATCACAATTCTAGACTTGATGACGCATACTTCCGGCCTGCCTACTGATTTCCCCAAGCCCGTGCAGGATACCCGATATCAACGTACGCTGACGGAATTGGTGGACATTGCCTCGCAACTCCCACTTGAATTTGAACCAGGGTCGAAATGGAATTACTCCAACACCGGCCTTGCTACACTGGGTCGGATTATTGAAGTGGTGTCTGATCAGCCTTACGAAATGTTTGTGCAGCGGCGCATTTTCGACCCGTTGGGCATGAAAGATACTCACTATGCTCCACCGATTGAAAAGCAAAATAGAGTGAGTATGACTTACTCATTGATTGATGGAAAGTTACAGAAGGCTGATGTGGATTACACGCGCAAAGGTGCGAAGATGGCTGGTCCGGCTGGCGGGCTTTTTTCTACTGCTGGCGATTTGGTGAAGTTCTATTCAATGATGCTGAATGGCGGTGAATTTGGAGGGAAGCGTCTGTTATCGAAAGCGTCGGTGGATACTATGACGCAACTTCATACAGGAACGATTGACCCCGCAGGGCATGGCGCGGGTATGGGTTATGGACTTACCTGGACGGTGGTGAAAGATGCTCAAGGTACCACCGACCTTCGTTCTGAAGGGACTTACGGGCATGGCGGAGCGTTTGGAACGGATGCGTTTGTTGATCCTACTCGTGGGGTTATTGGCATATTTTTGATTCAAAGAAATTTTGGTGGGACGCCAACGGAACGGGACTCATTCCGGGCTATGGCGGAGGCGGCGGCACTTGACTAGGCGATTGTTGAATTCTTTACAAGACAGGCAGGGATGCCTGTTTCACTGCTTTTTGATTGGTCTATGGGTGGTGATGGCCAGTGTGGCTACTGCGGCGAGCATGGATGAAGCGCGGCTGGCTTTGATTCCGCAACGAATGAATGAGTTTGTTGCCAAGGGACAAATTGCCGGGGCGGTGACGCTGGTGGAACATCAAGGAAAGATTGTTCAGCTTTCGGCTACGGGGTTTGCCGACGTTGCCAATAAAACAGCGATGCGCGCGGACACGATCTTCGAAATCATGTCTATGACCAAGCCGTTCACTGGGGCGGCAATCATGATGTTGGTGGAGGAAGGGCGTCTGGCGATTAGCGATCCGGTGGAAACTATCTTGCCGGAATTTCGTGGACTTCAGCTTTTAGACAACGGTAAGCTTCGTCCTCCGCTGCGTAAAATCACGATTCATGATTTGATGACTCACACTTCCGGGTTACCTGAATTTGGACCTCCGGCATTGGCGAATATCTATACCTTGATGAATCGTTCTCTGGCTGAAGTTACCCTGCTCAATTCGCAACTCAACTTGAAATTTGAACCGGGTACGCAGTGGCAATATTCCAACACTGGTCTGGCTGCGCTAGGGCGTATTGTTGAAGTTGTGGGTGGTCAACCTTACGAACAATTTCTTGCCAAACGCATTTTTGAACCGCTAGGCATGAAGGACAGTTTCTTCTTTCCAAAGCCTGAACACTACGCGCGGATCGCGCGTGTGTATTCCCCAATGAACGGCAAGCTGTTTGATTTGGGTGACGGCGTTTTCCGCAAGGGGGCGAAGTATGCAATGCCTGAAGGCGGCATGTATTCCACCGCTGGTGACCTTGTTGTTTTTTATCGAATGATGCTGAACCACGGTTCCTACATGGGTAAACAGCTTTTGTCTAAAGCATCTATTGAAACGATGACGGGCTTGCATACTGGTTCAATTGATCCTGCTGGACATGGTCCTGGCATGGGTTATGGGCTCACCTGGACCGTCGCCAAAGATGCACGGGCCACAACTACTTTGCAAGCAGTGGGAGCTTACGGGCATGGCGGTGCTTACGGTACCGATGCTTTTCTTGATCCGGGTAAAGACTTGATTGGCATTTTGTTGATTCAGCGATTCCCCTTGACTTCACTCGCGGAACAGAAAATGTTCCGTGAAATTGCGGCTTCAGCCGTTAAGGATTAACTTACTATGAAAGCACTTGTGCTCCTATGTTTGGCCACGTTGGCAATGGGTGCTGATACGGGAATGTCTCCGGCGCAACTGGCGAAGATCCCCCAACGCATGAAGGCCTTTGTGGACCAGAAACGCATTGCCGGTGCGGTGACATTGATTGCTCGGCACGGTACTATTGCCGAGTTTGATGCAGTGGGAATGCAGGATATGGAAGCAGGCAAGCCCATGGCGAAGGATTCGATTTTTCAAATCATGTCCATGACCAAACCCTTTGTGGGAGTGGCCATTATGATGTTGGTCGATGAAGGCAAAGTGGTGATTAGTGATCCGGTAGAAAAGTATTTGCCGGAGTTTCGTGGGCAGATGATGGTTGAAGTGAAAGACGGTGTAAAGACGTTGCATAAACCTGGGCGCACCATCACTGTGCGCGATTGCATGACGCACACATCGGGCATGTCTTCCGGACCTTTTACAGGCTTTGCGGAACTGAATCAGAAGATGGATAAAACGCTGGCCGAAGCCATGCTGATGTATTCCCAGCAGCCATTGGAATTTGAACCTGGCTCCAAGTGGCAGTATTCCAACGCTGGCATTAGTGTTTTGGGTCGTATCATTGAAGTGGCCTCAGGCATGCCGTTTGAAGGATTTATTGAATCGCGCATTTTTCAGCCGCTGGGGATGAAGGATAGCCATTTCTTCCTACCTATAGATAAGCAGGGACGCTTGGCCCCGGTGTACCGATTGATGGACGGCAAGCTGACGAAAGCGGATGGCACCATTCTGGGTGGGGACCCGCTGCAGTTCCGCAAAGGTGCAAAATATCCTGCGCCGGAATGGGGAATGTACACCACCGCTACTGACTTACTACAGTTTTATCAGATGATGCTGAACGGTGGAAAATCTGGGGGACGCCAGTTACTTTCGCGAGCTGCGGTGGACATGATGACCAGTGCTCATACAGCGGACCTTCGTTCCGGACACATGCCTGGCACTGCTTTCGGACTTACTTGGGAAGTGGTACGACCGGAAGGATTGGGGGAAATCCACTTACTTTCTGCGGGGACATTCGGGCATGGTGGGGCGTTCAACACGCACGGGTGGATTGATAGGAAGAAAGACATGATCGGCATTTTTCTGATTCAGAATGCTACGGGTACAGCAGATGTGAAGTATGCGTTTATGGGTATGGCTAACGCTGCGGTTGTTGATTAGGTTAGGTAGGACGGGCAGGGATGCCTGTCCCACCTGAATCGAAAGCGTTCTTCTTTGCATCCAAGTAGTTCGTTACCACGAATATTAAGGAGCTGAATCCTATGATTACCATCCGTCCGTCTGTTGAGCGAGGAAGATCCAGCATTAGCTGGCTGGATAGCCGCCACACGTTTTCCTTCAACCAATTCCACGACCCCAACCATATGGGATTTCGTTCGTTGCGAGTGATGAATGACGACCGCGTTACGGCTGGAGCAGGCTTTGGGCGCCATGGTCATCGCGATATGGAGATCCTTACCTTTGTGCTTGAAGGTGCATTAGAACATGAGGATTCCACTGGTGCGCGGGCTGTTCTTAAGCCTGGGATGATTCAACGGATGTCTGCAGGTACGGGCATTCAGCACAGTGAAAACAACTACTCAAAAACTGAGCCTGTGCATTTTTATCAGGTGTGGATTCAACCGGCAGAAAAGGGAATTGAGCCACGATTTGAAGATCGTGAATTTGCGGTGGAGGGTCGGCAAGGCAAGTGGCAACTGGTGGCGTCGGGGGATGGACACGATGGCACTCCACCGATTGCGCAAGATGCCAATGTTTATATTGCGGACCTTGCTGCGGGAGCAAAGTTGGAACGGCAATTAGATTCGGCCCGCTTTGCGTGGCTGCAAGTGACCCGTGGTTCAGTGATGTTGAATGGCATGCAACTGGATGAAGGGGACGGCGCGGCGATGTCCGAAGAGAGTAAGCTGGATCTTACTGGCCTTGAACAAGCCAGCCTTATATTGTTTGATCTGGCTTGATTTTAACTATGCAACACTTCATTCTTCAATACGGATACGCAGTGGTTTTTATTTGGGTGCTTGCAGAACAGGCAGGCCTTCCGATTCCAGCCGTGCCTGTTCTGCTGGGAATGGGTGCCCTGATTGGGCAAGGTTTTTATGGATGGCCCACGGCCTTGTTGGGTGCGCTGGTGGCATGTCTGATTCCTGATTTCGCGTGGTTCCTTCTTGGCCGAACCAAAGGCCGTGGAGTATTGAAACTGCTTTGCCGACTTTCACTAGAACCTGATTCCTGCGTCAAAACTACAGAGCGTGGATTTCAAAGATACGGCTGGGGCACGCTGCTTGGGGCGAAATTTTTACCGGGCCTATCCACTGCGGCACCACCTTTGGCCGGGATGACGGGGATGTCTACGACGCGCTTTTTATTGGCTGATTCAGCAGGATCGCTGCTGTGGGCCGGGTCGTTACTTGGCACCGGGATGGTGTTCCATCGTCAACTGGAGTGGGCTGCGGAGCGTGCTGCAAAATTGGGTTTGGGCTTGGGCTTGGCGTTGGGGCTGATTCTTTTTGTGTATGTAAGCTGGAAGTATTATCAGCGACGACGCTTCTTACATCTGCTTCGGGTAAACCGTCTGAGTGTAGAAGATCTTTACCAGAGCATGAATTCCGAGCAGCACGATTTCTTTATTATTGACATGCGCGATCTTTGGGAGATTAAGCGGACATCGCTAATTCCAGGTGCGCGACAAATGAGTTTTAGCGACCTGGAAGTGCGGCATGTAGAAATTCCACGCGACCAGGAAATTGTTCTGTACTGTTCTTGACCGGATGAAAAATCCAGCGCCCGTGCGGCGCTTATGCTGAATCGTAAAGGGATTATGAAAGTGCGTCCACTGGAAGGCGGGTTTGATGGCTGGGTGGAGCATGGCTATCCTACGGAACAATTTTCATAGCTGTGTAAGTGCTGCCTGGCCTGCTTTGCGGCCCTGATCAATCCACCTTTCGGCATTGTCGCGTGACCAGACTGCGGCATCGCGAAAGGTGCCGGGCATGGCGGGTGGTGCCAGGTAAATCCAATTGGCCTTGTTCGGTTCGGCGATGCTGCCTTGGCGCATTAAATGCAGGCGATGCAATAGACTTCCTTTCAACGACCACCACCAAGGCAGACCCACCCAGACGTTCATGCAGATTAACCGTTGGGCACCTACTTCGCGTCCAAAGCGATGAGGAAGGCCGTCCATTAAACCGCCATCCCAATACCAATGTCCGTTCACTTTGACCGGAGGCAACAAACCCGGCACAGCGCAGGAGGCCATTAAGTGGCGGGCTGTAATTTGTTCATTGACCACCATTTCCACTTGCAACCCAGGCAGGCGAGTGATGGCGATGCCGATATTTGTTTTCGGTTTGCAGCGGGAATAAACTTCTTCCACATCGGCCCAGACTGGAGCTGGATCCAGCAAGCTGCTTTTGAAACTTGTGGGAAATCGCCAATGAAAATGGCGGTATGCTTCCAGATGCAGCCAACGATCAATGAGGATTTGGGGGTCTAAGCCGCCAGCAATCGCCCAGGCGTTGAGGGATCCGGCAGATGCGCCAATGACCCAATCGGGCTTCGGAACCTTTGGTTGAATTACTTGCCAGGCACCGGCCTGCCAAGCGCCGAACATGCCGCCGCCAGAGAGTATGAGTGCTGTCACGTTTTATGTTAATTGATCTTGCACTGCGATGGTGCAGATTCACAGAGTTTACAGTGCCTCTGCTGTACCCATTGATATACCCCCTGCTATCCTGATGATTCATGCGTCGTTTCGGGTGGCTTCTCTTAGCTGCAGTCTTCCTACTCTCTGGCAGTATTGGCTACCTTTACTGGAAGCAGAAACTTCTTCAGACAGCCAACGCTCCGGCAAGGCCCGGCCAGATGACGGCGAACACAACAGGCCAAGCCAAAGACTGGTGTTGGGCTCAAAACGATGGCAAGCGTACGGTGACTGAAGTTTGCGCACAGGACATGAAGCAGGTTGAAAATCCGCCGCGTGTGGAACTGGAACACGTGACGCTGAAAATATTTCATAAGGGCGGCACCACCTTTGATTTGGTGAAGTGTGACCATGCGGAATTGCGGATGCAGGATAGTATCCTGTTCTCTGAAGGCGCTGTGGATATGACCCTGGGCGTGAAAGTGAATCCAGACAAGCCTGAAGAAATTATTCCTTCAGGGCGTATGTTGAAGATTAAATCTTCTGGAGTTCGCTTTGATACGCAGGCGCAGACGGCGACTACGGATCGTTTAACTCATTTCGATTTTGACCGTGGGTTTGGCCAGGCTGTGGGTGCTGTGTATGATCCAGGAATCCACCAGATCAGCCTGAAAAGTCAGGTGCTGATCCATTGGAAAGCTGCCACTCCGCAAGGTAAAGATATGGAAGTGGAAGCGGGCGAAGCGGTCTACTTGGAGAGCGAATCGAAAGTGTTGCTGCGGCCTTGGGCGAAGATGAAGCGGGACACGATGACGATGAACGCTGGTCCATCGGTGGTGACTTTGGAGAAGGGCAATATTCAATTGGTGGAAGCGGAAAAAGCGACAGGTGTGGATAAGTTACCCACGCGGGAACTGACTTACGCGGCGGATAAACTGCAGATGATTTTCGGCAAGCAGAATTTGATTGAACGCATTACAGGTGAGGCGAACGCCAGCCTGGCAGCGCATTCCGTTACTGGCGATACCAACGTGACTACGGATCGGATTGACCTTCACTTTACGCTGCTGGAAAAGGAAAAGCAGAGTCAGTTGGCAATAGCCATGGCGCATGGCAACACCATTGTGACGTCGAAACCATTGGCGACGGGAACGAACTTTCCACCGAATCGTATTTTGAAAAGCGAAGTGGTGGAAATGAAAATGCGGGCTGGTGGGGAAGAGATTGAAAGTGTGCAGACGCACACACCGGGTGAGATTGAATTCATTCCGAACAAGCCTGCGGATCGGTATCGTCGGATGAATGGGGATCGGATCTATCTTGATTATGCGTTGAAGAATCAACTGGAGACATTTCGTGGCACCAAGGTGAATACGTTTACAAAAGGTGAACCGAAGAAAGGAACGAAAGAAGCCACGCCAGATGTGACTACGACAAGTGGCGAGTTACTGGCGAAGTTCGACCCCAAGACCGGACAAATGCAGACTTTGGAACAGTGGACGGACTTCCGCTATAAAGAAGGCACACGTGAGGCGCGGGCAACCAAGGCACGCATGGAACAGGCGCAAAATATGGTGTTTCTGGATGGGAAGGCCAATATTTGGGATCCGACTGGAGCGACCACTGCGGACAAAATCGCGATGGATCAGAAGAGCGGCGACATGGTGGCGGAAGGTAACGTGACGTCTACTCGACAACCGGAAGCGAAGCCCAAGCCGGGGTCAATGTTGGAACCCGGTGAACCCACGCAAGCCACGGCGCAGAAGATGACGACTCGCGATAAGCGCGATAAGGTTCTGTACGAAGGCAAGGCGGTGATGTGGCAATCGTCGAATCGGATTGAGGCGGATCGGATTGATATTGATCGTAAGAAGCAGGAGTTGGTGGCTAAAGGTTCTGTGCTCAGTCAGTTTCTGGACAAGTCAAAAGATGACAAGTTGAAAGATGGTAAGTCAAAGACGTCGACGCCGCCGGTTTATACAGTGGTTCGGGCGATGGATATGACTTACTCTGACGTGGATAAGTTGGCGCACTATACGCAATCAGTGGTGTTGGATCGACCGGATATGAACGTGAAGTCGGATGAATTGCGGGCTTGGTTTAATAAGACGGAAAAAGAGACGCAACTGGACCATGCGCTGGCGGAAGGGACGGTCAGAATATATCAGACATCGCTACCAGTGAAGGGGGCTGCGGCACGGACGCGGACATCCACTGGGAACACTGCACTATATGAAGTCGCTGAAGAAAAGGTGACGATGGAAGGCGGGAATCCAATGCTGGTTGATAGTTTGCATGGGACAACCAAGGGTCAGAAGCTGACGTGGTTTTCCGCTGATGATCGGTTACTGGTGGATGGTGTTTTGACGCAACGGGCGTTGAGTACGCTGAAGCGCAAGGCGAAGACTAAGAAGTAACAAGGCATTTATCCGCAGATGGCGCAGATCAACGCAGATAACACGAGCGCTGCAATTTGGGTCTCTTGACATCTATACGTCGCGCGGTAGAGACTACAAAAGCGATGCTGAAACATGTATTTTCATCCACTGGGCTGGTTGTGCTGGCCGCCTGTTTATTTCTGACGCCTCATCTTGTTGCTCAAGATGATAACTACAACATTCATTTATGGGAGCCCGGAAAAGTTCCGCTGGCTGTTGGCGATGGTCCGTTAGATCAGCCATTTCTTACTGTTTTTGCGCCACCTGCAAATAAGCGGAACGGGTCTGCTGTGGTGATTGCTCCTGGCGGATCCAACATTATGTTGATGTATGGATTGGAAGGGGTGGAAGTGGCCGAACGTATGAATGACTGGGGTACGGTGGCTTTTGTGCTGACTTACCGCTTGTCGCCGCGCTACAAAGAAGATGCACGAGTGTTGGATGGTAATCGAGCCATGCGACTGGTTCGGGCACGCTCTAAGGAATGGAACATTGATCCGAATCGCATAAGCTTTGCGGGATTTTCCGCTGGTTCCAGCATGGCCCGGGCGGTGGTTGCGGCTGCTGGACCGGGCGACCCCAACGCGGCTGATCCGGTTGATCAATCCAACTCGAAACCACATTCGGTGGTGATGGTTTACGGACCTGGTCGGGCAACTGCCAATGAGAATTTGAAGAACTTTCCGCCCACCTTTCTGCTATCTGCCGCCGCTGATACGGGGGCTGCCAATGGCACGGCGCAGTTTTTTCTGGACATTAACAAAGCGGGCGGGGTGGCTGAACTGCACATTTTCCAACGCGGTCGTCATGGCTTTGGAGCGGCAACTACCAGTCCTGAATTTGGACCGTGGATGGATGCTTTGAAACACTTTTTGGACCTCAATCATTTCTTTGAGAGGACCAAGTAAGTGATGCGTTTTTTTCTACTTTTACTCACTGCCAGCACCTTGCTAATGGCCGCCGATGCTCCGAAAACTGTGAATGACGGCTATGGCGATTTCCTGTACGTAGCGGCAGGATCGTTCAAGATGGGTGACAACTTCGGCGATGGCGAATCGCGCGAAAAGCCAGTACATTCGGTGGAGCTGGACGCTTATTACATCGGCAAATTTGAAGTTACGAATGCGGACTGGAAGAAGTTTCAAAACGATCCAGGTTATGACGATCCTAAATTTTGGCCTGGTGCCCGACCGGTGCCGAAAGATCAAAGCCCGTACTGGACGCAACGTCAAAATCATGGTGGGGCAACCCCTGATAGCGACAATTATCCTGTGTTGGGAATCAATTGGGATGCGGCCACTGCTTACTGTAATTGGCTGTCTGCGAAGACTGGCAAGAAATATCATTTGCCTACTGAGGCCGAGTGGGAAAAGGCTGCACGGGGGACGGATCAACGTCGCTTTCCATGGGGCAACAGCATTGATCCCTCTTACGCTAACTTCGCTGGATCGCAAAAATTTGATACAGGTCAGTTAGTGGGTTACTACGATGGCAGTATGCGTGGTGACTTTCAAACACACAACGGTGCTTCGCCATACGGTGCCATGGAAATGTCTGGCAATGTTATGGAGTGGTGTCAGGATTGGTATAGCCGCACTTACTATACGGTATCGCCAAAGAAGAACCCCAAAGGTCCAGCAAAAGGTGCGTATCGAGTGCTGCGCGGGGGGTCATTCTTCTTTGAAGGACTGGACCTGCGCACTTACGCGCGTTCGGCAGCATGGCCTTCTTTTCAAGCATTTCGTATGGTTGGATTCCGTCCGGCACGTGAGCCATAGTGGGCTGACTCCGCAACCAGTTACTTAATATTTTGTTGTAACATGTCAGCATGACAATGTTTGCAAGGCTATTTCTTAACAGAGCTATTTGCTCTGTGCTGCTACTGCTGCTTTACATACCCGGCATTAGCTTTGCGACGATTATTGTTGGTAACTTGTCTTTAGCTGATGATGTGGTTCAGTATACTTTCAATCTTCCTACCGTTTCTGGAGTGAACATACAAACCTATCAGTTCGGCGGCAACGGGATTTTGTTGCCCGGTGGAATTGACTCAGTACTAACGCTGTTCTTTGGGAACAACGCTTCGGCAACCATGGTGGGATACAACGATGATGGCGATTGCCCACCAGCAACGACCAATCCTTTTTGTGGCGATTCCACACTTCAGTTTTCAGCCCTCGCCAGTGGCAACATATCCTGGCTATTTCGGCGAATCAGAATCTTCCGATTGGTCCTACTCTGGGTGGCGCTTTGGATGGGACGAACTACTATTTGGATCTTCAAATTAGTAGCTTAGTTCCGGAACCATCCACCTTTCTATTCACCTTCTTTGGCTTGACGATGATGCTGCGGCGAACTTGGAAACGTTGGTTGCCGCGTGTTTGCCTGGGACTGATGACCATTGGTGCTGCCTTTGGCGCGGATATTTTTGTTGCAGCAGGGGGCGATTTGCAAGCTGCGCTGGACGCGGCCCAATTGGGAGACACGGTTACTCTTCAAGCCGGTAGCGTATTTACAGGCAATTATATTGCGAGCCCAAAAACGGGCAGTGGATGGATAACGATTCAAACTTCTTCAGCGGAATTGCGAGCCCGTGTTGGAACTCGGGTGAGCCCTTCCGATGCCCCGCAGATGGCGGCGATTGTGGCACCTTTCGCACTGCCCGGATTGATTTTTCATTCGGTGGTCATCACTATAAAATGATTGGAATTGAAGTGCGGCCCGCGCCTGGGGTTTACACTTTTGACCTGATTCGCATTGGTACTTTTGAAGCGCAAATATCCCAATTACCTCACGACATTGAAATTGACCGTTGTTATATTCACGGAGATTCAATTGTAGGGGCAAGCGAGGGATCGCTCTGAATGGAATTGCAGTCACGATTCAGAATTCCTATTTGGCTGAATTTAAGGACCTGTTCCAGAAGACCTATACCATTGGGGGATGGACTGGACCGGGGCCCTACCGCATCATTAACAATCATCTGGAAGCGGCTGGAGTCACCATTTTATTTGGTGGAGCCATACCAAATTTTCCGGGTGTGCTTCCATCCGATATTGAAATTAGGCAAAACCATTTCTTCAAGCCGCTGACCTGGAATCCCAACCATGTTTCCTATGGTGGTGTTCCCTACGCGGTGAAATATCATTTTGAAATGAAATTCGGACGGCGGGTTCTGGTGGATGGAAATGTTTTTGACAACTCCTGGCCCTCCTTTGGCAGGACGGGCAATCGGTCTAGGAGTAAGAACACAGAACAATGCAGTGCCCGATGCGGTGATTGAAGACATCCAAATCACCCGAAACATTTTGCGCAATCTGGGTGCGGGTCTGTTGATTTTCGGGCGCGATGAATTGGCCGGAAACACTGGTGCGCTGCGCCGCGTGCGCGTTGAAAACAACCTATTCATTGACATTTTGGAATCGAATTCACAACCGGGTTTTAATACTGCGGGGTTCTTGCAACCGTTCATTCTGGCGCTGAAGATGTTCAGATTCTGCACAACACCTACATTGGTCAAGGCCGCAACATCTTTTTGCACTTGCTGGATTTAGGGCAAGGATATCGAGTAGAGAACAACTTGCTTCAGCACAACCAGCAAGGAATCTCCTGGAGTGAATCGCTGTTTGATATTGATGCTTTGAACGCTGCTGCCCCTTTGGGATACACCTTTCGCGGCAATGCGATTCAAGGGGGCACGGCTGCCAGATTCCCGACGGGTAACTTTTTCCCAGCCACTTTGAATGATATTGGCTATGCCGATCTTACTCTTCGCGATCTTCGCTTGAAGCCGTCCAGCCCTTACTAGCGGGCCGCTACAGATGGCAAGGATGTTGGTGCCGATGCTTCTGCTGTTTATCAGGCAACGCAGGGTGTGGTTCCCGGTAGTACAGGAATTCCGCTGGCAAGTCCGCGCTGTATTTCAAGCGTTACTCCACTCAACGCAACGTTTGATCACAACGGTGGAGTTGGCACGGTAACTGTGGCCGCACCCGGCAGTTGCTTTTGGATGACCGGAATTTCTGCAAGCTGGTTGAATGTTACGTCGAGATTTTCAGGCAGTGGGCCTGGTATGGCTACCTACACCGTGCCTGCGTACACTGGGACGTCGGCCAGGACAACGTCGCTTGTTGTGGGTGGGCTCAAGGTGACTGTCCGCCAGAATCCTTAGGGATACAATTTCTTTAGTTTGGACGGAATGCGATTTTCTAACGAATCGAAGTGACACTGAGCCCTGCGGACTGGCATGATTAAATGCGAATGCCAAGATTAGAATCTAAAAACGTAATTATCACCGGAGGTGCATCCGGTATAGGATTAGCCATCGCCAAGCTTTTTTCCAGAGAAGGCGCAGCCGTCGATATTCTGGATCGTAATGTTCAGGAAATGGATCGCGCAGTGGCGGAGATTCGCGCTGCGGGAGGAACGGCAGATGCAGAGGAATGCGATGTTGCCGATTCGAAAGCTGTGAACGATGTGATTGGTCGCATTCACGCGCGACGCGGTCGGATTCACATTCTAGTGAACAATGCGGGCATTGCGCACGTTGGCAATGCGCTTACCACTACGCCGGAAGATTTTGAGCGGGTGCAGCGGGTGAACGTATTTGGCCCGGCGAATTGTTTGCGGTCTACCTTGCCGTTTATGGTGAACGATGGCGGAGGAGCAATTTTGAATCTTGCTTCTTGCGTATCGGTGATGGCCATTCCCGATCGCTTCGCTTATGCCACAAGCAAAGGTGCCGTTTTGGCGATGACTTACGCCGTGGCCAAAGATTTTCTGGCCAGCAATATTCGTTGCAATGCACTGCTGCCGGGCCGGGTTCACACGCCATTTGTAGATGGCTTCATAGCCAAAAACTATCCGGGCCGGGAAGCGGAGATGTTCGAAAAGTTATCTAAAGCGCAGCCTATTGGTCGCATGGCGCAGCCTGAGGAAATTGCTTACGCGGCATTGTTCCTCTGTTCCGATGAAGCTGCCTTCATCACCGGTACTGGTTTGCCTGTGGATGGCGGAACCCTGACAATCCGCTAGTGTGTTGAAGCGAATATACTAGCGGGATGACGAATTCACAGCGGCGCGTGTTGGACCGAAATTATCAGTTAGCCTGCTATGCATAAATACCTTTTCATTGTGGTGATTGCCCATCGCGGGGAACACTTGCACCACCCGGAGAACACGTTGACAGCGTTCCGTGCAGCCATTGATTCCGGGGCCGATTACTTTGAGTTGGATGTTCGAACATCGAGTGACGGCAAGTTGGTATTGATGCACGATTCGACGGTTGACCGGATGACCGATGGCACTGGTGAAGTGGCGAAATTGACCTTGGAGCAATTACAGAAACTGAACGTCAAGGGTGGTGGAACAATTCCAACCTTTGATGAGGCTTTGGCATTGGCCCGGGGTCGTGTTGGCGTTTATGTGGACAGCAAAAATGTATCGGCAGCAGATGCGGTGGCGGCCATTGAACGGCATCAGATGCAGGATCACGTGGTTATTTACGGCAGTGCATCGTATCTAAAGCAGGTTGCGGCAATGCGCCCGAAGATGAGGATCATGCCAGAAGCGGGGAGTGCGGCCAACTTGTGCGGGCTGCTGGCGGATTTACCTTTGAAGGTGGTGGCGTTTGATGCCAGGGATTTTAATGACGAAACCATTGCCGTGGCTAAGGCAGCAAAAGTGGATATTTACGTGGATCGGTTAGGCACGACGGATAACGAAGCAATGTGGCAACTGGCCATTGAACGCGGTGCCAGCGGGATTCAAACCGACTATCCGGCAGAGTTAATAAATTACTTGAAACGGAAGGACCTCAGAACGCACTAATACATTCAAGAAGCATTTACACACTAATTTTCGGAGGAAAATGGAATGCCAAGACCTGGTGTAAGTATCACTACTAAGAAACGTCCGTCCGCGCATGGCGGAGGAATTCGAGGGGACAAGTTCACTGCTGAGTCCTCGCTATTTGTGGGCCGCTTTGGCCGGATTTTTAGATCGCTGCCGCCTGCCGAATGGCCAACCGAGGCGCTGAATGCGCTGGGCGTAGAGATGACGTCGAAGCCTGAAGTGGATGCCAATAACCCCACGTTGCCTTCTGCCTCAAAAGAAGATCCCAAAAAGCACATTCAGGACGATGAAGAAAACTCTGGGATTCCGGCTGGCTATACGTATTTGGGGCAATTCATTGATCATGATATTACCTTTGATCCGGCTTCCAGCCTGCAGCAGAAAAATGATCCCAATGCGCTGGTGGATTTCAGGACCCCGCGGTTGGATTTGGATTCGGTCTACGGCCGTGGCCCTGATGATCAGCCGTACATGTATAACGGCAACAAGTTCCGTTTAGGTCGACCGTTAATGGAACTGGATCAAGCGACGAATTCCCGCGACTTGCCACGGTTCCATGACGAACAAGATCCAATGGGCCCCAGGCGCGCTTTAATTGGCGATAAACGCAATGATGAAAACGTGATTATTTCGCAGTTGCATTCGGCCATGATGCAGTTTCACAACAAGTTAGTGGATGAGGATCCCGCTGCGTCGTTCCGCGATATTCAACAACAGGTGCGCTGGCATTATCAATGGGTGGTGGTGAACGATTTTCTGGTGAAAATTTGCGGTAAAAAAGTGGTCAATGAGATTCTGCCGCACTTGGATAAGAACGAACCGATTTGGAAAAATCTGCCGAAGTTCGCGTTCTATCATCCACACGAAGACGCCTTCATGCCGGTTGAATTTTCTGTGGCAGCTTACCGTTTTGGACACTCCATGGTGCGGCCGATTTACCGCTTGAATACGCGGTTGAATGGGGGCGATAATCCTCTGCAAGCGAGTCCCGATGAAGTGGCCCGTGGCTTGGATGGACGGTTCTTCATATTTGCCGGAGTTCAGCAGCGTGGGCTGAATGGGTTCGATGCTTTTCCTGAGCAATGGGCTATTGATTGGAGTTTGTATTTCGACATCAACGGTTCCAATACGAAATTAGGGAAGCTGCGGGCTCAGCCTTCTTACAAGATCGACACGTCTTTAGTGAATCCTCTGGGGTTCTTGCCTGAGTTTTCACTTCCGGCTGCTCCATCGAATCCACCGTTGACGGTTGAGGATCTGCAAGCGAAGCCGAAGGATTCTGTGAACAGCCCTTCCAACTTGGCTACTCGCAACTTATTGCGAGGAAGGTCTATGTGCCTTCCCAGTGGACAGGACGTCGCCAGAGCGATGGGACTAACCCCAATTGCTGACGATAATTTACGCGTGGGGAAAGCGCAGGTGGCAGATTGGGCAACCAATACAAGGTTGACGGCGGTACATCCTAGTTTCGCTGAGAAAGCGCCACTTTGGTATTACGTTTTGGCTGAAGCTCAGTATGAGTGGATTCAAAAGGCGCAGTCCATTACGGGCAAGGGGAATGAAGAACCGCTGCACTTGGGGACGGTTGGCGGTCGCATTGTGGCGGAAACTTTGATTGGGCTTTTGTGGGCTGACGGCCATTCCTATTTGCAACAAGCACCAAATTGGAAGCCGGCAACCATCCGCACGATGGGCGATTTGATTACGAAAGCGTTAAGTTGATGTAGTCGGTTAGGGCGCGGACCGCAATCGGACAGCTTCAAGTGTTGGAACGAAGCGTATCAGGACTTTGAAAAACCGCTCCCTCGCGGTCACGGCTCGGTAGCATACTTATTCTACAGAGCCGTGACCGCGAGGGAGCGGTTTTTCAACCACCAGTTATCCCAACAAAGATTGGAGATTCTACAGGGATGCGGGAATACTATGCGGCATTACTGCACTGGTCTGCGCCCTAAAACAAAGTAGACTAAAGAGTAATGCAAGACTCACCGGAAGGATACCCTTTAGGCATGGATGTTGCGGTTCCTCGCAAAGATCCAGCTTGGGAAAGGGTTCAATTGGCTCGCCATGCGAAGCGACCCCATACCCTGGATTATTTCCAACGACTTTTCACAGGATTCAGTGAGATTCATGGGGACCGATTTTTTGGCGACGATCCGGCGATTGTTTGCGGCATGGGCTTTTTCAATGGCCAGCCAGTAATGGCACTTGGTCAGGAAAAGGGTCGCGATACAAAGCAAAAACTCCACCGTAATTTCGGTATGCCGAAGCCGGAAGGCTACCGCAAATCAATGCGGGTGATGAACCTAGCGGCGAAGTTCAAGCGTCCTATTATTTGTCTTCTCGATACGCCTGGTGCCTATCCGGGACTGGATGCGGAAGAGCGGGGTCAGGCGGAAGCGATTGCGATTAGTTTGCGTGAAATGGCTCGTCTGCCGGTTCCGGTAATCAGTGTCATTATCGGGGAAGGGGGCAGTGGCGGGGCGCTGGCCATGGGTGTTGCGAATCGCGTTTACATGATGGAGAACACGGTTTACAGTGTGATCAGCCCGGAAAGTTGTGCGGCCATTATTTGGCGGGATTCGGGCAAAGCAGAATTGGCGGCAGCGGCACTGCGACTTACTGCTCCAGACTTGTTGGAACTGGGCTTGATCGATGGCATTATCGCTGAGCCCCCTGGTGGAGCGCACAACGATTTTGATCTTTCCGCTACCTATCTTTCCGATGCGATTAAGAAGTCTTTGGACGGGATGAGTTCCTGGACAGCCAAACAATTGGTTGACCAACGATACGATAAATTTCGTAAGATGGGCAACTTTTTTGAGGAAGTGGGCTAAGCCGTGGCAGATCACAAAGTAACGAAGAAAACGGGTTGGTTGATTGCACTTTTTATGGTGGGGCTGTTGGCTTTGGCGATTTATTCGGCCAGGGGTTTGACTGCATACCGGGTTGAAGTTTGTATGGCATATGACGGTAGAACTGCCTGCCGTTCGGCGTCGGGTGCGGATAAAGAAGGCGCACTGCGGACGGCATCGGACAATGCCTGTGCGCAAATATCTTCTGGCATGACCGATTCTATGGCTTGCGGACGTTCCATCCCGATTAGTATTAAGTGGCTGGAAGCTAAGTAGACACTTAAAGCACACCCAGCCAACATTGCAGTCCGCGACGGGTTCGGGCACTGATGTCATTGACGGCTTTTCTGGACCTCCGAAAGTGCTGGCGGTTCATGTTTGGTAAAGCTTCCCTCACTCGGTGCCGTAGTTGATTTCCAGACGACGGATTGCATGAGTTGCTGCAAAAAGCACCAGAGCTGTGAAAGCAAGCAGTCCTAAGATTGCTACCCATGCCGATGAGGGGGCTGCTGGGGAGAGTATCATACGCAGCACTGGCGGAACGTTGTCATCCACTGGTGCAGGTATCGGACAAATGGATTGTAAGTAATGCAGCACACTTAGCTTTTGTAACAGGTCGGGCAGAAAGCCGTTGATGGATTCCCATAACAGCACCACCACTGCCGGAATGATTGGGTTGCGCAGTAACAATCCGGCTGCCAGGAAAACGCTGCCGTAACCTACGCATCCAAGCACTGCTGACAGAACGTACCAGCCCAAATGTATTGCGGCCTCGCCCTGTGAATAGCTTTGAATTTGCGTTGGATCCTGGAATCCGACCATCGCACAAAAGCTAATGAGTGCCCCGCTGCCGAAGATCACACTGGCGGCAATTAATCCGGCACAGTATTTACCAAGCAGCAATACGTCGCGACGCACAGGTGCCAGAAACCAGAAGTGCAGTGACTTATCCAGCATCTCTCCGCGAAACAAATTGATGAAGATGCCCAGGCATCCAAAGAAGATGGCCAGGCGCAGGTAGAAGTATTGAAAAACGGCGGCGTATACTTTGCGATCCTCTTCAAATGAAACGAACTGATTCTTACTGATGCGATTCAGCTTGCCATTTTCAAATCGTAAGTCATTGCGTCGCGTGCCATCGAAGTAGAACATGGAACGCATTTCGGTCTTTTCGATGATCACTTTGTCGTTGTCTTTACTCTCAACTCGGTGACGGCCCTGCCATGTCCGATTGTCCTGAGGGTTACCTACTTTCTCTATGACCTGCTCGGGTGACATTCCGGGGGAGAGGCTGTCGATGGCAACTGGGGATGCAATACTGCGTCCCGTCCAACGGTCGCGCTTGATTTTGGCGTCCAACCCATGACCGATGAAAATCACTGCGGGAAACAGGGCCAGTAAGTAGACCCACAATGCTCTTCGTGAGAAAAACGCGCGGCCAATTTCCAGCTTGGCGATGGTCCAGATTTGTGCAAGCGGGCTCATCGGCCACCTCCAATCAAATACTCATACAGGGCATCCACGTTTTCATCGGTTGGAATCACCCCATCAATCTCAATGCCCGACAGTGCAATTCGTTCAATGGCTTCAGCAAACGCATCGCGCTGCCGGGTCAGCACCAGCACGCCTCTGCCTTGCGGGTCCAGTTTCACTTCGGTAACTTGACCACCTTCAAACAACATGGCGGCCACTCGCGATGGTTCCTGACAATGCAGCAGGAACTGACTGGGATGCTCATGAATCTCTTCACGCACATTCTTGATTTCGCCTTCAGCCAAAATCATGCCGTTGGCGATGAGGATCACCTGATCACTGAAAACATCCACTTCCTGCAGCACGTGGCTCGATAGAATCACATGGCGACCCTCCGATGCGTAGTTACGAAACATGGCGATAGTTTCAGCACGAACCAAAGGGTCAAGCCCATTGAGCGGCTCATCCAGAATCAGCACTTGCGGTTCATGGGCAATGGCTTGGGCCAGTCGGATACGTTGGCGCATGCCCTTCGAATATGCCGCCACTTTCCGTTCGGCGGATTGCGTCAATGATACCGTTTCAATGGCTTTCCAAGCGCGCTTTTCAGCTTCACCGGGAGCATAGCCATACAGCAACAAGCCCGCCAATACAAAGTCATAGCCGGTGACACCACGCGGTGCTGCGTCGTATTGGGTGGCGTAGCCCATAATGCGCATCAGCTTTTCAGGAGCGAAGGGTGAGATGCCGCGAACCGTAATTTTTCCACTGCCAGGGTGCACCAGGCCGGTCATCAAATTCATCAGCGTTGTCTTGCCGGAACCATTGGGACCAACCAGGCTGGTGATGCCCGATGGAATGTGCAAATTGACCTTATTGACGCCCAGTACTTCGCCGTAAAATTTTGAGACGTTCTCAAACAGGATGACGTCGCTGTTCATGAGACCACCTCAACTGGTCGCAATTTGCGCATGAGTATGGCACCGAGAATGACAATGGTGACGGACAAGGAAAGCACATATTGATACACACCTGGGCCATCTTCAGGAGGTTCCAGGCCAAGCGTGGCGCTCCACACAAATCCGATTGCATAACCAGGATTGAATAAAGAACCCCATTGCACGCGCAGCACTTGATTTACGATGGTGGCGGCCCCAGCGGTTACAAAAAAGAAGGCCAACACCAATGCCCCGGCCACTACCCGCCACTTCACATAAGCGGATGACGTGATGGCCACCAGGCTCACTATCACCATCCAAAGCAGGAAGCCAAATACCATGGCCCCGCCTATTGACCAGTGATTGCTGAGCCAAGTGGTGCCTGCCATACTTACTTGCATGCCGAAGACAAGTAACCCTGGAATCAAGGTCACTAGCGATAACAAACCCAACAGGACAATCATCCGTGACAGCACGTAAGTCCATCGCGAAAGAGGACGCGCGAAGTATAGCGGCAGGCCGTTGTTTGCTAAGTCCGGCGCAATTAAACCGGGGCCTGCTACTGCTGCCAGAATCATTCCAAACACTACCTGCACGGACATGAATACGTTGAAGAATTTGCCGTTGATTTCCAGCATCTTAGAAAATCCGCTACTAACGCCAGTTGCACCTAGTAACGTATCGGCATGGTTCGATACGTAAATGAATGCGATGCAAGCAAGCGGCCAAAACATGGATGCCATCAACAACACCACTACGAATCGGTGACTAAGTATCCGCTCCCAGGCAAAGCGCGGCATCACTAACAAACGGGCAGCCGTTCCAGTAAGTGGTCCGTTGTAACGTTCGTACCCTCGTCTAAATACCGCCATGGACTGGTGCCTCCTGGGTAGTTGCAAGCGGTGCGGGACGCAAATGCCCCACGGCTTTAAGGAAGATTTCTTCCAGCGAGTCGCGACGGTAAGCCAACTTGGTAATCCGCAAATGCTCACGGGAAGTGATGCGCCATAACGCGCCGATTTCAATTTCCTTTGGCAGTACAATGCGCCAGTTACCAGCGCTTTCAGAAACACCTTCGGCACCAATTTCGTGCAACACTGCGGCAAAGCCCCGGTCATCCCCGGTTACTTCCAATTGAACAAAACGACGATTGGTGCTGCGCTCCGCTTCAAGGTCAGCTTGATGAACAATCTTGCCGTCTTTCAGAATCACCACCTCATCACAGACTTCTTCCACATCGCGCAGTAGATGGGAGCAGAGCAGAACATTCATCCCATGCTGCTCCTTCATTTCCTTAATCAGCACTAACATTCGTTGGCGTGCTGCCGGATCAAGGCCGTTGGTAGGTTCATCCAGAATCACCAACTGCGGTCCATGAATAATAGCTTGCGCTAACTTAGCCATCTGCTTCATACCCAGAGAGTAAGTACCCACAGTGCGATAGCGCGCTTCTCCCAAGCCCACGTGGAACAGTGTCTCATGTGCTTTTTCCAACGCAGCAGCAGGAGGCAAGCCAGAGATTTCACCCATCAATCTTAAGAAGGAAACGGCGGTCATGTCAGCGATGAACGAATCGTTTTCCGGCATGTAGCCGATGGCGGCTTTCACCTTTGCCGATTCCTTGTGGCAATCCATTCCCAGGATCTGTGCTGAACCGGCGGAGGGTTTGTGAAAGCCCAGCAGCGTCTGAATCAGCGTGGACTTCCCCGCCCCGTTGGGACCAAGCAAGCCAATGGCTTTGCCTACGCCCGATGCACCAAGACGGCAGGTGATCCCTTGGAGGATTTCCCGCCGACCCAAGTGCACGTGAAGATTGTCAATTGAAACTACTGGAGTCATTTATTTTTAAGGTCCGGCTTGGATTGTACCAACAACATATCGAATAACACGCTTGATAAACGAGTACGAGATGCTGAACTGATTCGTTCCGTTTCTCCCGTAAAAGTTAGCAATGCCGGTTCGCGAGTAGCCATAAGTTTTTGCAAGCTTGGATTAGGGGCCATGTTTGAAAAATCTGCCAGCACACCACCCAGGTTTGCCCATACGAATCCAGATTGATGCAAACCCGATGCGGTGGGCAGATGATCACGATACAAAGCTGAACGCACCAGTGGGAAGCCGCTTGTTCGAGTATTGATGGCCCGCAGCACCAGCGTGCGATCTGAACCTTGCACCAGATAGCCACGATCAAAAGTCCAGTTCAAACTAAATGGCTGACCGGCTAATTGTAATTTAGTCCACGTGCGACCGTTGACCATTTCCTCAGTCAGAGTAAGTGACATATTGCCAACGTTTTCGCGATTGAATGCGTTCACTAAGTTCTTGATCGTGGCGTTGTACAGCTCTGGCCGATACACTTCCATTGCCGCAAACCAACCAGGAATTGGAATAGTCGCCGATTCCACAGCCAACGTGAAATCAGTACCTAAGGCGGCTGCTAAATCGGTTGAGAATTGCACGCCCGTCTTGGCTTCAGCTTCGCGCAAGCTCTTGGTGAAATTAGGATCCAGACGGTCCATCATCGACACCATTTCATCGAAGATTTGCCGTGGATTTCTAGTACCCGCGGAGATAGCAAACAAGGCATCACTGGAAACATACTCGGCTGATCCGGCAGCGGCTGGAGTGGCCAACCAGGATGCGGGCCCGGTACGAGGTTCGGCGAAATTCAGCGATGCTTCGTTTTCTTCACCGCTTGCAGGATTCCGTTGTTCCACAAACAAGTAACGCATGTTGTTGAAGCCTGCTAAGTCCAACTCCTTTGACTTGAAGGTGCCTTGCTGGAAGCTAGCCAAGTTCACCGCCAAAAGAGACGAAACACCGCGCTTGTAATGGTTGGCAATCTCCGCGGCAAAGGCAGTAGCAGCACCTTTACCAAGTTGACCCACAACGGTGGTGAGATGCACCTGAGTATCGGATACAACCAATAAACTCCCAGCAAATTGATAGAACACGGTGCCTGACGTCAGTTTGTCTATCGCCAGTTTCACCGCCGCCTGCTGGCCACCCTTCACTTCCGCCATAAGGGCTGGCAGTTCAGAAGTGCCACTGGGTCGAAGCAGCACAAAAACAATCTCATCACCCAGCAACGGATACAAGACCTTCACCCGGCTAACCAGATCCTTGATCTCCGTCGCGCCGGCTGACTGCCACCATTCCTTTAATACCGCACTCTCCGTGGAGCGTTGCTCAATCATGGTTACGGCCTGATTAATGGTTGGACCCAGGTTCGGCACGGCACCATAGATTACAGCATCCAGCGGCAAGGCGTTCAACAACCGAGGCTCCGTGCGCGCAGCTGCGGCAGGCAGCTTCTTTTCAATCGCTGCCAGTTCCGCAAGCAATGTGAAATACTTTTCTGAATTTGGACTCCACGCCACTGCTTCCTGCACCGTGATTCCGGCCATAGAAGGATTCGTGGTGGTCTGTTCGCCAGGTTTCAGCAAACGATTGCTGTTGGCCTGATCCACCGCCACCGACCCTTCCACCACACCAACCAGGGAACCGGAGTTCCCCGTGGAAACCGTGAAGACTGTGCCTTTCACCGATGCAACAGAATCGCGAGTGATCACCCGCAGCTTTCCGCGGCGTTGCTTGGCCGCTTGCACAATCACGTCACCACGTTCCAGGTGGATGGATTCCCCGCTCCAAGCTGCTCGCACAAATAGCTCAGTTCGTTCATTCACTTCCACGGTGGAGCCATCGGTTAACAGCAACATGGCTCGTGATCCAGCGCCGGTGCGAATCACTTGCGCCTCATCCAAAGCCGCGCCTGCGGCCAGTCCATTGCCATTCATGCCATAGGCGACGCCGGTAACAGATTGCACGGTGGCGCGTGGTCCACTGGGAGCAAGCATGGTATCCAGGCGATCTTTACCGGTAGTCAAAGCGGCTGCTAAGGCCAGCCCTGCAGCAATGGCCCAATAGGGAACGGAGGATCGGCGGGGGCGCGCAACAGGCATGACGACTACGTTATTGCGGCCTTCGAAATCAGCAAAAGCACGGCGGCAATCTACGCACCGTGTCAAATGGTCCTGCATCAACATCTGTTTTTGGGAAGTTAGTTGGCCATCGCGATAGGCCACAAACTGCGCCCGAAATTCCTGGCACAACACGGGTACAGAAATCTTTTCCCAAACTCGTTGCTGGGCAGCAGCCAGTTCCAGCGGCGTCACATCCTGTTGGCGGATCTCATCTAAAGTGTTGTCAAATTGTTCTTCGTTCATGGTGATTGATCCTTTTCCTTACCGTTTCAATGCCTTCAAAAGTGATTCCCGAATGCGATGCAAACGGCTTGCCACCGTGCCCCGTTCAATGCCAAATTGTTCCGCCAGTTCGTCGTAGGAGAGGCCTTCCACACTGCGCAGGGTAAATAATTCGGCATCGTCTGGTTTCAAGCGAGCCATGGCGCGTCGTAGAATTTCTTTCAGGATAAAGTTACTGGCTGGTCCGGGATGCTCTGGCCCACCATCCAGTGGCGATTCAGCGCGCGAATTTCGCTGACGCAAAATGTCAATGGACGCATTGGTTGCCGCACGACGCATGTAGCTTTCTGAAATGTCTTTCAAATCAGGCGGAGCGGACAAATTGAGAATACGCATGAAAACGGTTTGCATAACGTCTTCTGCATCAGCTTGTTTCCCTGTGACTCGCAACGCCGTACGATAGACGGTTGCCGAGTGGAGTTGATAGAAATCCTGGAAGGTGGCTGACGGTGGTGATGTGGGGGGCAAAATAGGGGGCTCTGCTATTAATGCTATCGCGGCTGTTTGCATGGTGTGTCTGCTCTCATCTGAATAGACGGAGCGGGGCACGGTTTTCTTCCATGAATATTTTGTGGAGGCCGTTCTGGTGGGATAGGCATCTTTGCCTGTCCTTTTTAAGTGAGGAAATATTATGAGCGGCAGTTTGCGCATTAGGGCTGGACAGGCAAGGATGCCTATCCCACTAACTCCGTGTCAGTATCCTAGCTTGACTGTTCCTTCTTTGTTGCCGTTTACTGAGCCTTTGGCTAACCATTCCAGCGAGGCGCGGAACATCAGCAAGTGGTTCTTTTCCCATAAGGCGTTGTGAGAACTACAGGCCAGATCGGCATAAACTTTCTGACGCGTGCCCAGATCGTCAAACAGACGGCGAACCCCTTCCGGCGTCACCTGCTTATCATGCACCGGAGCGAACAGCAATACTGGCATCAGCACTTTGGCTGCGGCTGCTGTGTCCCAGCCACCGCGACTGGTTACCAGTGGTGCTCTACGAACGCCGCTTCCCCAAGTGGCACCTACCGGATCTGATGCGAGCATTTCTGACCAGACAACCTTGGCAACGGCAGGATCAAATTGGTCGGCGCAACCCACCTGGCGATCCCAATTCGCAGTAAACTCTTCCAGTGACTGGGTGTTCATCACCGCCCCGGAAGCAGCTTGCATGGCGGGGCTAGCTTCTACAGTGCCACGAACATAGGCAGGTGAAAGCAGGATCAGCTTATTCACTTTTGTGGGATTCTGCGCAGTGTAGCCACCAGCGCGCGGACCGCCTAACGACCATCCGATCAGGTTGACCTTATCCACATGGCGCAACGTTCGCAAGTGATCCACAACCGAGCCAATGTCGTTCCAATCGGAAGCGATGGTGGTGAGGTTCCGCGTATCGGCGGCGGGGCATGGAGTGGACGTGACTGCGGCTTGCTGTTCCTTGGCCAAACTGCAGGGATCATTCATTAGAGCGGGACGAGTAGAACGACCGTAGCCAGTCATGTCCATGGCGAACACATCGTAACCGGCATTGGCCAGAAATTCCATCCAACTGTAATTGGAATGGGGAACGTCGAAAGCCACCTCTGCGGGCGTCCCGGCACCGTGGACGAAGAGTACAACCTTATCGGAAGTGGTGTTCCGTAGCGCGATTCCAGCTTGGACAACCTCGCGCACATAGATGGGAGTGATTTGTCCCATGATGGAAGGGACCGCAGATTTCACCTGCACAAAATGATCCACCCGCAGAATATGTCTGCTGTCTTCGCCAAAGGCGGTGAAGAGAGCGATCAGGTTGAGGATCAGAAAGCGCATTGAGACAGTATATTGGAAAAATCGGTTGCATTGGCTTGAGTAAGTGTTCTCCCGCCCACTCATCGATCCTTCACTAAAGCCGCAGTCTTCGTCATTAAAATCCCGCGCACAGTGCCTTGTTGGTGTGATGCCTGGTCCATCGCAATGAGACCCCATGCATCTAAAAAATCGGGCTGAGAGTTTTTTACAATGTCAGTTAAAGCGTCTGACAAATCACTGCGTCGCTTCTTGAATTCATTGTTGTCTTTCAATGTTTCCGGATCAGCACCTTGCAGAAACTTCAGCATGGAATCAATCCGTTCGGCAGTCTTGCTCATTGCTGCGGACCACCAGCGGATCACAATGTAATCGTGCTGGATAAGGGCAAACGTATTGTCCTTTCGGAGGGCCTCTGGCAGCACAAAGCGCATACTTGCCGGACCCGCGTCAGTCATCAGTAGCCACAACGCATCGTCTTCCATCGGGGTTCGACGAAAGGCGTTTTCGTCTTCTTTCAGAACTAATAAACTAACGCATTTGCGACCGATTGCATCGTAGGCTTCTTGCGATAACGGCACGCCTGCTGCGTCGCGGAACATTCGTTGAAAGGCAGCGTCGCCCAGGCTGAGTTCAAGAAATAGGCTGGCGGTGCCTGATACTGGATTCGCCAGAAATGCATCCTTCCCCGCAGCATCAATCAGATCCAACGCAACAAAGTTGTCCAAAAGATCAGCGACGTTTTGTGCACGGGCATTGGCTGTTTGATCGAAATAAGTTTGGGAACAATTGAAGTTGAGGAAATCGCGCATGCCCGTTACGCGATAGGCGGCAGTCAGCACCATGGACTGCATCAACACCTTGCGAACTTTTTCTGTATCCACTTCCAGCGGACGCGTCTTTACGAAAATGCTTTTTTGAGTGATGGAATCCGTGATGAGCAGTTCCCCAGAGGTGGCGTCGAACATCACCTTGCCGGTCTGGATCAGTTCCGTCAAGTGGAACACATTGACGATTCCCAACAGGTTAATTTTCCAACTGATGGACTTCTTCCGAATGGTATCCAACTCACTGCGAAGCATCTTCACGCCCACTGGCAGCATCTCCGGTGCCAGCACGGTCAATGGACTCAAGTCCCCATCCAGGGCCATGTGCAATGCTTCTGTGCCCGAACTATCCAGCGCGGTAAGATCGAATTCGTATTCGAAGGCAGCCGTGTCTTTGCGGCTAGCGGCGAACGATGCGGCTAGTGAAAGGGAGAGAGAACGTTGAATACTGGCCGTGATGGCATCTTGAATATCCTGAATTTGTTGGTTGGAAAGCCCATCGTTCATCAGCTCCTGAACATTTTCCTGAGGAGCGGTGGAGAGTTTGCCGATCAACATGGTCAAGAACTCACGCTTGCCAAGAGTCGCTGAAACGCCGCCAGAAGCCGTTACATCCAGTCTGAATTCGGACCCGGACATTTTGTGGTAGCCGAGCCGCACACGGGATTCGTCAAGTTTGGTTACACGAATCTGATAGCCGCCGCTGATGCCGATGGATGCGCCCACCACTAGCGAAGCCCCTGCCTTTAACTGCAATGCACCGATGGCCGCAAGTCCAAGTGTAGGAGTAGCTAGCGGATTCAAGGCGGCAGCAAGGTTGAACGATGCCGATACTTTGAATTGGCCGGAACCACTTACCGCAGCCACATCCCCTGGCTTCATCGTTTTTAAATCTTCTACATCACCAGGGATTGTGACGCTGGAAAGAACTTCTTTCAGGGCGCTGGCAAGCGATGGCATTGCTGCTCCGGTTACGTCAAAAGCCCTTCCTGTGCGCAGTTCCAGCGATCCACCAGCAGCGAATCCGAAGCTAAGATCGCCGTCGGTTCTAGCAGCACCAATAGACAAGGAAGGGGTGAATGCCACAGAAAGAAACGCTTGGCCTGCGCGTACTTTTAAAGGATCTCCAAACACAGCTTCGCCGAATAAGGTACTGCCTGCCTGGTTGGTTTGAATCACCGAACGGGCACCGGCTCCGAAAGTCCATTCAATTCCACTGGAACCAAAACTGCCAGGATTCTTGAAAGTGAACCCCAGTCCCATGGGTGAGAAACCGACGCTGGCCAGCGGCTTGTTGAACAGCGTTACAAGATCAGCCGACGCGATGAAGCCAGCCAGATTTCCTTTGAAGTACTTCGCGATCCCCGAACCAGGACCAGCTTCTGCAGTAAGCAGTTCAACACCAAACTGGTCACCAATAGATATGGTTGGCACTAAGTCAATCTCCCTCTTGTTTAAGCAAACGGTGGCTTAGAAACGCAAATACAAAGCTGGCCAGTCGCATGACAAGGATTGTATTTGATTTGTTAGTGAGAGTAAAGCGGGGAATGATTACGAATTAGACATCAGCTGTAATTCGTCGTAATGATAAACGAATCGTCCAGGCTTGCTTCCTATAGCGGCATTGACTAATGCCCTGGCTACTGTTTCAGCCGGAATAGAACGATAAATTCGTAGACCACCCATTAGAAATGGTTGCAGTAAGGTGGCCGCACCAATGGCGAGCTTTTCCCCTATCCGCACCTCGCCACGGTCACCTAACAAGAAACAGGGCCTGGCCACGTGGACGCTGCGAAACAGCATCGCATTGAGTTCCGCTTCTAACGTGCCTTTCACTTGTAAGTAGAAGTTGCCCGATGCAACGTCGGAGCCGACTGAAGAGACCAATGCAAATTGCCCCGCCCCGTGGGCCAGTGCCCACTTTGCCAGAGCCAGCGGCAGTTCCTTGTCTACTTTAAGGAAGGCTTCCTTTGACCCGGCCTTGCGAATGGTTGTTCCCAATGCGCAGAAGACATCATCCACAGGAAGGTTGAGAGTATCGAAATCCATTGGCACTTCGCGTAACTTGCTGTGGGTTACACCCAAAGGTTTGCGAACCAATGCGACAACTTGCCCGTAGCCGGGTGATTGCAGCAGGGCTTGCAACAGGTGCGATCCTACCAATCCGCTGGCGCCTGCCACCACTGCCGTTTTCGGATTATTCATGGGATCAGTTTAACAGTTACCAATCAGAATACGGCGTACCCTCTAAACTCTGCCGTTCCGACCCACTGCGCACATCGAAAATGCCCGGCTCCGTTGTAGAAGCGCTGCCTGCGGCATCTTCCATGATGATCTTCCAACTACTGTTTTGTCCGGTGATCGGGTCCATGGGTACTTGTCGTAAGTAACCTTCTTTCACCAAATCTTCTAACGCCGGGGGAGCTTTCTGCTTATCGTAAGTGTACTCATCAATCACTTGGCGCATGGTGAACAAGTTACTCCGCAAAACACTTTCTTTGCCGCGCAGAATTGACTTTTGATACATTGGCACGGCGATTGAAATGATTACCGTGATGATCCCCATCACTACCATTAACTCAATCAGCGTGAAGCCGCGCTTACTGTTTGCTCGCTGCGGCTTCACATAATCGGGCACAATTTGTTCACCACTCTGCATATGCTGTTCCATCTGGGGCTTTCTCCGAGGTCTTGCTATACACGTCGAACACATGCTTTCCCGCACCTCCACCGCCAGGCGATTTCGGATCGTCCTCCATGCTGCGTACCCCCCACGTGGTTGATTTAGTAAATGGATCTCTAGGGATGCGTCGCAGGAATTTCATCTTCGCATCGCCTTGAGCCAACTTCACGCCATCCACTAAAACATCCAGCGATTCGGGATAGCCTTGCGTATCGGCCTTCACCTGACCAAAGTCTCCGCGGTCCGCTGCGTCCTTGTATTTATCAATCGCTTTGCGCATTTCAACCAGCGCATAGCGCAATTCCCGTTCCCGGTCGCGTCGCACTTTACCTCGCGCAAGGGGCACGGCCATGGCGCTGAGCAGAGTCAAAATGGTGAATGCCACAATGATCTCTACCAGCGTGAATCCACCTTGTTGTTGTCGACGACGTTTCATGTTTCCGTTCTAACGGATCTCCACGTTGAGCGACGGTGAATTTGCCGGCACAGGCCGATCCTCCGATGTTTTCAAACTCGGTTCCAACACAGAAACAGTGGTGTTTCCTGGCATCAGTGTAGTGAACGTTAAACCCAGAATCGCACCCGTACCCGTTAGCCCTTTACTGCCTGGCAAACGGCTCAACGTTATGGTTGCTTCGCCATCGTCGTTACGGACATTTTCTTTGAAGTTAGGACGTTGGCCGTCGCTACCCAAAAATGCTCCCGGCGTGACGGCATCCAGCTTCAGCCGTTTCGGATCGTACTTTATTTTCATGGGAGTGGATGCTAAATCATCGGCCCCTTCCACATGCAGGCTGACAACAATTGGCGATCCAGCTTTGGTAACCACGCCATTTGGTTGAAAAGATAGTTTCACTGGCGCAGCTGCCGGTTTCATTCTAGGACCATCGGGAATCTGCGGTGCCGTCCCTGAATCAACTGGCGTAGCCGCAGGCATTGTTGAAGGAGCCCCGCTGTCTTTCCTAAGAGTCTGTTGAACGCGCAGAACCTGATCGAAGCCTGACGCCACACCTTTCAGGTTAGACGCCGTAATGTCGGACGACCGTACAATATGCGGAACCAGTGCAATCACCAGTTCACTTTGTGACCTATCAATGGATTCGCTGGAAAATAAACGGCGCAGACCAGGAATATTCATCAAACCAGGAACGCCACTGGTGGTCTTATTATCCTGATATTGGACCAGCCCGCCAATGATACTCATCTCGCCTTCCCTGACGCGCAAATCGTCAATCACTTTACGCTGCCCAATGACCGGCTGCTTAATGCCGCCGATATCGATGCGCTCTTTCACGTTCGAAATTTCAATTTCCACGTGCATGTACACTTCATCTTCAGATACGACGCGCGGAGTGATGTCCACGTTTACACCCACTTCAATCATCTGGAACTGAGTGTTCACCAGCGGGCTGACGCCGACGGAACCAATGCCCGGCTGGAAACTACCGCTGGCGGTGGGAACTTTATCGCCGACACGCAGGGAACCTTTCATGCCATCGGCCATCCTGATTTGTGGGCTCTGCTTCACACTGGTGCTGCGATCTGCCATCACCGCGCTCAACAGGTAGCTGGGCAAGGAGACAGAGAAATCTTTTGTGGTCAGATTTTTGAGCTTCGGCAAAGTAAGTGCACTGGTTACCGCATCTTTGGCGGCAACGGCATTGATGCCGCCCAGCGTTGGAGATATGGTTGCGTTCAAGCCCGGAGTGGTTCCGCTGGCCAGCGTGGCGATCAAGTCGCGCGTGCGACCCGTGGCGGTTTCCATCACAATCACGTCAATCACAATTTCCGCTTTCGGCTTGTCCAAATCGGCCAACAACTTTTCCACGAGTAACATCTGGTCCACTGTTCCGCGAACTACAATGGCGTTCTGCGGATTGTAAGTGAACATACGTCGAACTTCCAGCGCCGACCGTACCGTTACAACTGCTTCTTGTAACTCCTGAATGGAATTGACGTTATTCAAATAAAAAACCCGAACCACGTTTTCCTCATGGTCGCGCCGCTTGGCAATATTATCGTTGGTAACAAAAATGGCGTTGGAAGAAAGCGGCTTCCAGTAGGACTTCGTCATCAGGCTTAAGTATTCAAGCGATTCTTCCAGTGTTGTGTTGGCCAAATCCACGCTGTAATTGCGCGTGGCACCCTGCTGATATTCGGGGTCGAAAATGACATTGATACCAGCCAGCTTACCCACGGTTTCAAACATAACCCGCACGGTTTGGTTGTTCATTTTCAGCGAACGAATATCGCGGTTAAGCGGTTTCAATTCGGGCACTGGCATCAGCGATGCAATGCGCTCCTCAGATTCACGCTTCCCACGTTGGGCAGGGGTAAGTCCGCGTGTGGAGGCACTGGGCTTACCCGCTTTGACAGCCTCTTCATCCAACATAGCCTTGGTGCGGCGCAGTTCCTGTAGGGCAATGGTTGAGGAAGGATCAAGCACAATCGCTTTGGAAAACATTTGCAGGGCTTCTTCCAGGTTCCCCGCTTCACGCAGCTTCTGACCTTTTTTCACATAAATCTGCGAAGATTCGAAGCGCGCCCGGCGAGCGGCAATCTGGTAAGAGACATCCCCGGCATCTTCTTTAAGGGCTTGCTCGTAGAGTTCTAAGGCCTTTTCAAAGTCCCGACCGGCTTCTATCTTACGGCCTTCGTTAAGAAGTTTATCTCCTTTACGATTTTTAGCGTCCAGGGGAAGGCCTTGTCCAACCATTGCTACAATCAGCCAGACACTGCATAACTGCTTGAAAAGAATTGCTTTCGTTGGCATATACCGGGTCATTTTCCCGCCCTGGTTGCGCTGGGATAAAGGCTTGGGAGTGTGTTATTTACGAGTTCCACATAAGCTATTGACGCAATTCGGTTTCATGCCGTTGAGGACAAAATTTTGGCAGCTCTGTGACACATGAATCGCCCCACCGTCCGCGAGCTCTATTTGAAGTCCAGCGAGTATCGTCCGCCAGTGGCTAAGGGCGAATCGTCCACCTGCGGGATGCAACTCATGCCAGATCGGGAGGCGTTGATTATGAGTGGACCAACAACGATGGATAGCGGTCTAATTTTGGAGCAGGACCGGACTTAGGGATGAATTTTTGCTGGCGCGTACAGACGGCTGAAGAGAATGATCTTTCTTGTTCGTTCATCGCTCTGCAACCCTAAGAACATTTTTGGGTTGACCAAAGCAGAGGCACAAGTTGCCGCGTTGATTGGCCAGGGATCGACAGTGAATGAAACGGCGAAGCTTCTGTTTGTTTCCGTAAAAACGGTACGGACCCATTTGAAACGGGCGCTGGGAAAGACAGGAACCAAACGGCAGCAGGAATTGGTTTCGCTGTCAGCGCGACTGAACTCACAACCTGGGACATCAAAAGTAAAATGAAAAGACGAAAAATCATCCATTTGAATGGTTTTTGTTTATCTGCCATTTTCTAGGATTAAAGTAAGTGGAATCGTACTTCGTTTGGTCGTTCCCCCATCTAACGTAACGAGGAAAATGAAAATGAACAGGGCCATGACGGCCTTAGCGCTGCTTATACCGACTTCCATGGAGGCTTCGTTTGTGAATGTCGATCTTTGCGCAAACAACACCGGGTGTGCCCACATAATCACAAATTCCCCCACCGGACCTGTGACAAATTCTTTAACAACTCTCTCCACCATTCAATTAAACGCCACAACCGACTTCGGGGTGTTACGCGCGAGCGCAGATAGTACCTTTGGAAATTTAGGAGCATCTTCTTACGCAATTTCTGGTTTTTCTGAAGATCTAATCCTCGGAGCTTCTTCTGGAACTCTGCGTATTGATTTTGCTGTCGACGGAAATACTCTTGTGAGTTCCAATCTCAACATTGGCTCTGGGGCGAGCGCAAACTTCGGGCTTTAGCCCGTATTTCTCATGAAGAATTATTAACCATCGAAATGTCATCCTCCGCCCTTGACGAAAGCTGGCTTTGATAGAGAAACGAGTAGAACCATTGGTTGTCGGCGCGAGTAAGCACAACAATCCGCACCAGCCTGATACAAGAATTAGAATGTCAAAGATCAGCGGCCAACAAAATCATTCCGTGCGAAGCTGTTGAACGACTCGAGC
>JANXSF010000051.1 GCA_025352795.1 Acidobacteriota bacterium | reverse complement strand
CCTCCAGTGCGGAGCAGTGGACTCAGCCCGTGCGCTGGAGGCTTATCCTCAGCGCCGCCTTTCGCGCCTTCCTGCGCGGAAAAGTCCCCGGAAGTACTCCTCGCTTCGCCAACACTACCGACTAACTGCCGTTTTTAGGATGATATGCTGGCCCTTGCCCGGTCAAACCAGCAGAAGGCTGGCGTGCAGAATGTGGAATTTTTGAAAGGCGAGATTGAAAAGATCCCGCTGCCTGACAACTCTGTTGACGTCACTATCTCCAACTGTGTGATTAATCTTTCAGCAGACAAAGATAGCGTTTTGCGCGAGGCGTTTCGGGTGTTGAAGCCCGGTGGCCGCTTCGCTGTTTCCGAGGTGGTAGTTCGTGGCAATGTGCCCGATGCACTCAGAAAGCACATCCTGCTGTGGGTTGGCTGCATTGCAGGTGCTCTGAAAGATTCCGATTATGTATCGAAGCTGGCCAAAGCAGGCTTTGAAAACATCGACATTGAGCCCACCCGCATCTACAGCATTGAAGATGCCAGAACGTTTCTGACTACCGAAGGGATTGACGTGGATGCCATTGCCCCACAAGTGGAAGGAAAGTTTATGAGCGCCTTCATCCGCGCCACTAAGCCTTCTTCCGCCGCTTCGTGTTGCGGCCCAAGCTGTTGCTCATGACGAACAACGAATGACAAAAAAGACAGTACTGATTTTATGTACGGCGAATTCTGTGCGCAGTCAAATGGCTGAAAGGCTGCTCCGTCATGACAATGGCGATCAGTTTGAGGTGGAATCTGCCGGAACCAGAGCCACGCGCGTGCGTCCCGAAGCGATTGCGGTGATGGCTGAGATTGGAATTGACCTCACCACCCATCGATCCAAAGTAGTGGACGAGTTTCGTGATCGAAGTTTCGACTATGTAATCACCGTCTGCGACAACGCCAACGAGAGCTGCCCGATTTATCCTGGCCACAGCATCCGGATTCATCACAGCTTTGATGATCCGGCCGCCGTTGTGGGATCGGAAGTAGAACGGCTGGCAAGTTTTCGCAAAGTCCGCGATCAGATTCGGGACTACCTGAAGGAGTTTGCACTTACTACTCTTTAACTCAATATGGTCACAAGTAATGACCAGTCAACAAATCTGTCCAGGTGCTACGGTTAACCATGGCACTTCAAATGAGCGCTTCCAAGTTTAAAGAACAACGCTTGTCTATCCTGGACCATTTGGATTCTGATGGCTTGGTGATCACCAAACACGGCAAACCTGTGGCTCGTCTTATTCCTTTCAATTCGGATTGCAAGGATTTGATCGGTTCTATGAAAGCCAAGATCCGCATAAATGGACCAATCCTATCAACTGGGGTCAAGTGGGATGCTGAATCGAAAATGGTACCAACAGATTAATATGGTGGGCGCGCACGGGTTCGAACCGCGGACCCCCTCGGTGTAAACGAGGTGCTCTAACCAACTGAGCTACGCGCCCTTCTTTTCTATTGTACCTTTAGTGCGCTCTTCAGTGGGTTCAAATTCAATCCGTTTAAAGCTTCCACCAAAACTGCGGAATTCAACTCCGCACCAGCCAGACTGGTATGCGTATGCTCATCGGCGAACAGCGCTTCGACCTTGGCCTCACCTAAGGCATCGTATTTCTGTGCGATCCGTTCGTTCAAATCGAGCATAGGAGTCTTCTCCGCAATCGCCACTTCTCTGGCCCACTTGGCATAACTGGAATCGGCACGCACAATCTTACCGTCCTTCCAAGTCTTCCTTGGAACCAACGTGCAGATCATCGGCACAGCACCCTTGGCCCGCACACCTGCAACAAACTGCCGCAGATACCAACCATAGGCGTGCACCACTTCCGGCTTGCCCGTAATGGGATTTTCGATCTCCTTCGTTTCATCGCCAACCCCTGGAAGAGTTCCTCGAGCACGGGCTTTATCGTCCAACGGTCCGGAATCGTTGTGACCAAACTGCATCAATACGACGTCGCCGGGCTTCAATAGCGCCAGCGCTTTTTCCCACTGTCCGCCCGTCATGTAAGTTCGGCTACTCAGCCCGCCAACAGCCCGATTCACGACATTTAATTTCGACGTATCGAACAGTTTAACCAGCGGTTCACCCCAACCCCATTGACCTCCGCCGCCATCCCCTTTACCGTTGCGAACCGTGGAATCTCCGATCAAGATTAACGAAGGCAAGTGTGCATTGGCAGGCTCTGGCAGAACAATGGGAACTCTGTAAGACGCAATGGAAGCACCCTTGATTGAAAGCCAACCTGATGGAACGCTTCCAGACAGTGCCTTCCAACCAGCCACCACCCCGGCCGCATTCAAGTCCGAACCTTCGGGACTGGTGTGCGTATGATCGGTAGAAAATAGCGGCTTCACTTTTTCCTCACCCAGTTCTTGATATTGGTCAGCAACAATGTTCGTGACGTCGATAAACGGCACATCGCCTTTCGCCATTTCCTGTGCCCATTTGCTGAAATTACCCGAGCCCCGTTCCACCTTGTCATCCTTCCAAATATTTCTGACGGTCAGTGAAAGCACCATCGGCTTGGCACCCTTCGCTTTGGCATCAGCGATGAACTTTCGCATGTACCAGCCATAGGTATGGACCAGTTCTTTGGTCCCGTTGGACATGGTCACTTCTTTGGTCTCTTCGCCCAAGCCAGGCAGCGAACCGCAGGCACGACCCGTATCCAGCGGCCCCCCGTCATTGTGGCCAAATTGCAGCAGCACAATGTCACCAGGCCGCAAATCCGCCGTCAACTTGTCCCACAAACCTTCAGTGAGAAACGTCCGACTGCTACGCCCAGCCCGAGCCCGGTTTTCAATCTTCACTTTAGTCGCGTCGAAGTAGGCGCCAAGGGAATCGCCCCAACCACGACGCTCCACGTTGCTGGCAGTGGAATCGCCCGCAATAAAAACCGTCGGCAGCGGAGCCTGTGCCGTTAGCATCGCCATCGTCGCCGCAAAACAAAGGATCGTTTTCATGACCTTTTACCCACGTGGGAAGGCCGAAGCATCCAAGCCAGGAATCAGTTTCAACGCATTCTTATAGTAGAGTTTGCGTAACACTTCATCGGGTAAATCCAGCCCATACATCTGCCAAAACGCATGACGACGCCGATAGTAATCGAAATACTCATCAGCAGTTTCAAGCACTCTGAAATAGTAGTGATATTCAAATGGCTCCCACGTATCTTTGCCAAAGAACACACGATCCTGATACTTAATAAACCACTGCTTGGCGAAGCGAGGTTGCCTGCCCAATTCCGCCAGCACAGCGCCAATTTCTGTATACATATTCGGCATCTCATCCATCAATTTTCCAAGCTGGGCCAAGTCGCCGCCCAGCCAGCCAAGATGGGCGTTTATGAACTTCACTTTCGGATGACGCTTAAACATGCGATGCTGTTCGTCCATCAAGGTCTCCCAAGTTGGGTAGCGATCCGATGGGCGGGCGCGCGATGGAAATTGCTTCAGTTCCAACCAGCGCTCATTGTATTTATCGGCCGGCAAAAAGAACTGGCTCGGCTCCGCTGTGTGAATCAGGACGGGTAAATTGTACTTGGCACACATCTCAAATGCTTTGTCGAAGCGGGCGTCGTCCACATGGATACGCTCCCCTTTGGAATCTTTGCGGTCCATTCCGAAGTCCTTAAAAATCTTCAGACCCTTGGCCCCGTAATTAAAATCGTCTTCCAACTGCTTGGCCACTTTGTCGGAATAATCGGGGGCATCAATGTCGGAAAAATCCATGTTGGCAAACACCACAAATCGTTTGGCGTATTTGCCTTTGGCCATGTTGTCCACGGACTTATGCAAGCGATCTCCAAAGCCGCCGCTTAAGTTCACCATCACTTGCAGATTCAGTTCATCCATGTCTTTCACCAGCTTGTCTAACTGGTCTGCAGGCATATCTCCGCGTTGATGATTATGCACATCCACAAATGGGAACTTGGCCCGTTTCACAAGATGTTGCGGAACCACCAGGCCCACTTTGGGCGTGTACTCCTCAATGGACATTTGCAGTTTAGGATCACCAGTCGGTTCCCGCCGACGTTGCGGTTCACCGGTTTGGGCAGCAGGATTTTGCGCCAAGACAAGTCCGGCAAGGGACAACAGAAATATTCGATTCCACTTCATATCCGTTGAGTATAAAACGCCGGGCAGGGGAGACGTTGAAAAACTAGGACAATCTAAAAGCGAAACTTCATTCCAATTTGCATTACACGGGCGGGTCGAGCAGTGTTGATTTGCCCGAAGGAAGCATTTCCAAAGGCAGCGCCGGGCAAGCCAAGATTGGTGTGGTTTAGCGCATTCAAGAACTCGCCGCGGAATTGCAACGTTGTCCCTTCCCTGATTTTGAAGTTGCGCATCAACGACAAATCCACATTGGCAAAGCCAGGGCCACGCATGTTGTCTCTCCCCCCATTACCGAATGTGTAAGCCGCAGGTTGGGCGAATGCAGTGATATCAAACCAACGTTTCACGCTGCGATCCTGCTGGGAAAGAACTGGATTACGAAGCACATCGGCACGCTGGTTTCCTACTGAAAAGGAATTCGTGTTGTTGGTATTGGTGGTCACTGTGAACGGCGCACCACCTTGTACGCTGGCCACGGAACCAAGCGTCCATCCTCCAACCGTGCTACCCACAAAACCTTTCCCCAACCAACGCTTCCCGGTACCCACAGGCAATTCGTAAACAGAACTGAAAGAAATTCGTTGCCGAATGTCATTGGCCGAAGGCCCCCAATCTGCCCTTCGATTGTACTGGTTGGAATAGGTTCCACCGTCGGCACCTAACACCGCACCGCCTTCAAAACTGTTGTCAAAAAATGTCGCTTTCGTGAAGCTGACATTCAAATTCAGCCCCTTGGTGAAGCGCTTCGATACACGGAGGAAACCACCGATGTAGCGAGAATCGCCAATGGTAGGGCTTAAAATCGTCACGTTCGTAAACTGCGGGAAAGGACGATCCGCTTGCGATTGATGAGTAGCAGATAACACAGATGGCAAAATCTGATTGATGGGCAAATTAGTATTAGGTAGCTTGTGACCCATGTTCATCAATCCGGTGACTTCCACAATCATGGAGTTGGAAAGCTGATACTGCACGCTGAGATTGGATTGCTGGGAATAGCCGGTGCTTCGCGATGGGTCGAAAAATGTAACCGCAGTAGTGGTGGCTTTGCCTGCGGCGGCAGCTCCATAACCATCATCACGAATTGGAGAAATAAACGTGTTGGGCACTCCATCCTTCAAATACAACGGGGCAGTTAAGCCATTGTCTGGCGAACCATAGCTGACGTTTTTACCAAACCCAAGGTTGGCCGCAGAGGGCTGCCCCTGATCAAATGGATGCGAAAAGAAAACGCCATAACCACCGCGCAGCACAACCTTGCTCAAGAACGAAGGTCGATAAGCGAATCCTATTCGAGGCCCAAAATTGTTCCAATCGGAGTTCCATGGTTTTGAGCGAAATCCGTTTTCGTTCATGAATTTTACGACCCCTGCGGTGCCAGAAACCGGATTGATCTGATTGAGTTCAAATCCATTCATGCGATTGTTAGCATCCACCATTGGCGTATCCATTTCCCACCGTATGCCGAGGTTCAGCGTAAGGTGACGGGTCACCGTGAAATCATCCTGCACAAAGCCCGAAAAGTACCAACTGTGCCGATTGGTAATGTCAGTCTGGGATTGGGCAAAAGCAGTAGGAAATCCAATCAACATAGTGGCCAACCCGTTCCCTGTGGCGGCAACTGTGGGCTGCGCAGTAGGTTGCGTGGCAAAGGTGAACTGACCGGAAGCAGTGGGAAGATTGACTTCGTAGTTGGAAGATTTGCGTGCCTCCCAACCGAATTTCACCGCATGCTTTCCTTCGATCCAGGAGATGTTGTCCACAAACTGCAAGTTCTGAATTGGAAATTGACGCCGTTCCTGCGCTATAGATCCAATGGCGCTAAAACCGGCCGGGGCAAATTGTGGAAACGCATTGTCCGTCACACCTTTCAGCCCAAGCGTGTTTACGGCATGACTATCCATTCCATTGGTCATCGCGTGCGAAATGCGATAGCCGTAATTGAACCGCAGATCATTCACCACCGCTGGGCTAAAAATATGAATTTCATTGGCATAAATGTATTTTTGACTATTAAAACCCACCGTCGTCGGATTCGCGATATCGCCATTTGGATACGGCCCAAGGATCTTTGGACTATCCTCGTTCATCATGTAGCGTACGGTCAGTCGATCCTTATCACGAAAAACATGATCCAGCTTTCCAAGATAAAAACCGCTTTTGGTCCAGGTTATGGAGTTCGTTCGAAAATTGTTATTGCCAGTTATGCTGTCCGGTGCGCGGTTGGCCAGTGGCCAGAATTCCAGCGCTTTCGCCGCAACCGGATCAATCTGATTAGCAGGAACAATGTTACCTGGAAAAGCTGTTCGCGAAATACGCGTGCCAATGGTCTGCGTAGTTGCTGGATCAAAGATTTGAATCATTGCACCGGCGGCATTAAACGTCTGCGAGAAATCACCTTGGCGTTGCAAAAAAGTAGGTACAGTTAACGTTGTGGTGCTGCCGATCCCCAGACTTCGGCCCTCATAGCCAAAAAAGAAGAACGTGCGATTGCGGCGCACCGGTCCACCTAGAGTTGTACCAAAGACGTTGTACCGTAATTTTGGACTGGTTTTCTGGCCATTCAGAACAGGTGCGAAAAAGCCTGGCGCATCGAACAAGTCATTGCGCAGGAATTCATAGGCGCTCAAGTGAATCTTGTTCGTACCGGACTTGGTAGTTTCAATAATCACACCACCATTGGACGCACCGTATTCCGCCGAATAATTATTCGACAGAACCTTCACTTCCTGCACCATCTCTGCCGGCGGGTCGGTATCCACTTGGCCTATACCCAGCCGCATGTTTTGACCGGACCCGCCATCAATCCAAAACATTTGACTTTGCGTTCGCCCACCAGCCAGGCTGAAGTTCGGCTTGCTCCCCGTATCGTAACTGACGAATACAGCGCCCGCGACAAGGCTGATCAAGTTCATTGTGCGACGGTCACCCAGCGGCAAATCCTCTACTTCCTGATGCTCGAACGTTTGGCTTATCACCGATGTCTTGTCGTCCAGAGTTGCTGCCGATGCGCTCACCGTAACCGTATCGGTAACCGAACCCAAATCCAGTTTTACGTTCAGACCTAAGCTTTCCGATGTTTGAAGAACCACGCCTATTTCCTGAAATCGTCGAAAGCCATCGTGCTGCACAATGACGATATACGAACCAATTTCCAGGTTCGGAATCAGATAGTGGCCCGATGCGTTACTAACAGCAGCAGTGGACACATTGGTTGCAGTATTGGTTGCTGAAACCCGCGCACCAGCGATTACTGCACCCGTGGAATCGGTAATTTCACCGCTAATTGAAGCTTGTTGCGTCTGCGCGAAGAGTGTAATGCTGCAAAGGACCAACACAATCAGGAATCGCAAAATAGTTTTTCTCCCAGGTTAGGCTGTTAGAGAGTCTATCGCATTGCGAGCAAACAAGAGGATTGGAGCAAATCCGACAGGCACCAGCAGCCCCTGATGCTGACAATAACAGAAAAGAGTAACCTTGTTGAAAGTAATGGAATGAAGAGAGCCGTACAATTCGAAGGCACGCTTACCCCAGGCGACCAAATTGCTCTTCCCCCGAAAATCGATAGCAACCTTGACGATGTTGACGACACATGGCAGAAAATCAGCCAATAAAGCTTCCTGGCCTCATATGCTCCCGCAGACTCGGTTTATGAGCAGTTAATCGATGATTCTACAATTCGGTGACATGATCCTAATCCGCATGGACTTCCACAGAGATTGATGAACCACGTTACATCGCAGGGGCTTTTATCTCGGGTCACGGCTCGTATACCAAGAGAGTAGAAGTAAGTATTACGACAAATGAAGTTCATTTCTCTCGACTTGGCATAACCCTGTGAACAAAGAAGAAATTAAAATTCGGGTAGGCCAGTCTCGGGTGGCTTAACGAGGTCAGGAAATGGTTCTCTGTTACGCATTGCTCGCGATCGGATTGGCTTTTGCAAAGTGTACTCTAAGTAGGAGGAGATCTTTTCATGGCAAGTTCGGATTCGTCAAAGTGTCCTGCGGTGGAAAGCGTTGTCGGTAAGCGAAGTGGTGCTGTTGTATTTCGCGGGACACGGATGCCTGTTTCGACCGTGTTTGAGAATCTTCAGGACATGGGAGTGGATGAACTGATGCAGGAATTCGGAGTGACCCGTGAACAAATTGAGGCAGTGTTGCAATTTGCAGCGCGGAGCGCGGAAGCTCCATTGGCTCCCCATCTCTAATGCAAGGCACGTCGCGCAGCTTGATCTGCCACATACGGGGAATTCAAACCACCAATCTCCACATTCCGATACCATCAAATATTGCCACCTCCACGATACATTGCCAAACCTTTCTATACGCCCCCTTCCGAAGCGCTGCGCTTCCTTCCTGAAGGTCCGCGTTTATTACAAAATCATCCTGACGGAAAAGGGCTGCTTGGTTGGGTGGCAATTCAACATGCTCCCGATCTGCTCGAAGGCAGCATCAACGTCCTCAACCTGGCATCACTCAAGAACCACACCATTCCCTTGCCCGGTCGACCCGGCTTCTTTTGCGAAACGCAACGTCCGGGAATTGTTTTGGTTGGAATGGAACGCACGCTGATCTATTGCAATCTTCTAACAGGAGCAATTGAGGAAACAGGGATCATCGTAACTGCAGACGAGCGTGTCATTATCAATGACGGTTTGGCCGTTGACGGTGGCCTGCTGTTTGGCACTAAGCATCTGGAATTCAAGCAGGCCGTTGCCGCGTTGCATCACTTCAATTCCGCCACTGGCAAAGTGTCCACCGTGCTGGATGGGCAAACTTGTTCCAATGGGAAATTCCTGGAAGGAACCATGCTCATCGACATTGATTCAACGCCCAAAACCATCACTCGATACCACCTGAGTGCCGATCTGACGCAAGTGTTGGATCGGTCTGTACTCCTCGATCCAGCAGCGTTGCCCGCATTTCCCGATGGTATGCGCCCTTCCCCTGACGGAAAAAGTATCATTGTGGCCTTCTTCAATCCAGATCACGTTGCCAATGGTTTGGCCCAACAGATATGCCTTGAAACCAGTGTAATTTTGTGCGAATGGGAGCTCCCAGGTTCCCCTCAAGTCACCTGCCCGGAATTCGTGGAAATCGATGGAAAAGTGATGCTGCTCTTCACTACCGCCGTAGAAGGAATGTCTGCTGAAACTCGGGCCATCGCCCCTGCTGCCGGGACGCTCTTTATTGCGGAAACTCCCTTTGACAAAATGCCGGATTTTCCCCCGTTGATGCTACCATAAAGTCTCAGGCTCCGGGCTTCGTGCAATGGGTAGCTGCAAACCCCGCCAGGTCCGGAAGGAAGCAACGGTAGTGGTGATTCCTGTGTGCCGCGGATCACCCGGGGTCTGATTAATTTCCAGCGCGCATGTACCAAGTCATCGCCCGCAAATACCGCCCTCAAGCATTCGCAGAACTCGTCAGCCAGGAGCACGTCCGGACGACTCTCGAAAATGCAATCAGTGCCTCGCGCATTGCGCACGGCTATATCTTTGCCGGTCAGCGAGGAACGGGGAAAACCACCGTCGCCCGCATCATGGCCCGTTGCCTCAATTGCATTGAAGGGCCTACCAACAAGCCCTGCGAAAATTGCGCCAGTTGCCGCGAAGTTACCGCTGGTAATTCCGTTGACGTCATTGAAATTGATGCCGCATCCAATCGCGGAATCAATGAAATGCGCGAACTGCGCGAAAGCGTCCGTTATCGTCCCGCGCGCGACCGCTTTAAAGTCTTCATCGTCGACGAAGCACACCAGATCACCTCTGAAGCCTTCAACGCTTTACTGAAGACTTTGGAAGAGCCGCCGGAATGGGCCGTCTTTATTTTGTGTACCACCGAATCGCACAAGATTCCAGTTACCATCGGCTCGCGTTGCCAACAGTTCAGCTTCCGCTCAGTCGATTTTCAGGATCTTGTGGACCGCATGGCCTGGATCTGCACGCAAGAAGGCATTGAGGCAAACGAAGAAGCACTTGCCTTGCTCGCTCATGCTGGCGAAGGCAGTGTTCGCGATTCGCTTTCCGCCCTCGATCAGGCGATTGCCTGCTGCGGTAATAAACTTTCAGCTACTGAAGTCCGTTC
>JANXSF010000036.1 GCA_025352795.1 Acidobacteriota bacterium | reverse complement strand
GTCGATTATGCCGGTGTTGGGCCGGGTTCGGGAACGCAATTCTGGAAAGTCACGGGCGATCCGAACTCAGTCACCCGCACAGAATTCAGCAGCTTCGCAGTGTGGTTTAATAAGGACGCTTTTGCCAAGCCTGATATACGTACCTTTGCACCCTTCCAACGCAACATAGTGCGCAGCCCAGGTTTTTACAACTGGGATTTAGGCCTACGTAAGAACTTTGCGGTCACAGATAAACAGAAGCTTCAAATGCGCTTCGAAATGTTTAATGTATTGAACCACCCCAATTGGGGAGGGGCTAATGCAAATCCCACCAGCGGGTCATTCGGTCAGGTAACGACGAAGAGTGGGGAGCGGCAACTGCAATTGGCGGTGAAATACATCTTCTAGATTGTTTAAATAGTTTTGACCCCTTCCTTAAGGTCTTTGCGCATTAAGTTTTGACAGCTTAACCATCGCCGTCCAACCGACAGGTTAGGATAAGGAAGAACATGTCACCTAAAGCGCGAACCCTTTGTTTGATATTGCTGGCCACTGCAACCACACTGCCCGGGCAGGACCGCATGAAATCTCGGATCGACCCCAATCGGCGAAGCACCATCAAAGGGTCAAGGAATCCCCGTGCCCTGGCCCAATTTGATCGTGGTCCGGTGGACCCTTCCCTGCAGTTATCCTACGCTACACTACACTTCAAACCCTCGCCCACCATCGACATGTTCCTTAGCGAACAGCAAAGTCCCTCATCCCCGAACTACCATCGCTGGTTGACTCCGGAGCAGTTTGGCGATCACTTTGGTCTCACTAAAAATGACGTCACCCAGGCTGCTGATTGGCTGAAGGCGGAAGGGTTGACCGTCCACGATGTGGCCCGCGGCCGCAACTGGATCACCTTCAGCGGAAGTGCACAGAAAGTGGGGCGGGCATTTCGAACCGAGCTCCATCATTACCAGGTTGACGGGCAAACTCACTTTGCCCCTATTGCCGAGCTTTCCGTACCCGAAGCTCTGCAACCGTTGGTGAGTGGCATTGTCGGGCTCGATGATTTCGAACCGGAATCGTTGTTGCGGCGATCTTCAGAACAACCGGCCTACAACATCGGCACTACTCACTATCTGGCACCCGATGATTTGGCAACCATTTATAACATTACTGCGCTGTATCAAACGGGGATCGACGGTACCGGTCAGAAGTTAGCGGTCATCGGCAGAACGGCTGTCGATCTGGAAGACACTCGCGCTTTCCGCCGCAGATTCGGACTACCCGCAAACGATCCTCAATTGTTGTTGTTCGGAACCGATCCAGGTAAAACTGCCGATGAAGGGGAAGCCAATCTTGACCTGCAATGGTCCGGTGCAGTGGCTCGTAACGCCACCATTATTTATGTCTATTCCAATTCCGTCCGTACGTCCGCGCAATATGCTGTTGACCAAAATATTGCTCCGGTAATGACTTACAGTTACGGATCTTGTGAACTTACTACCAATGCTTCTCAGCGCGGAGTTGCGCAGCAGGCCAACGCCCAGGGCATAACCTGGATGGTCTCATCGGGTGATGCTGGTTCGGCCACTTGCGATACCACCTCGCCAACTCCGCAGGCTTCCAAAGGCCCAACCGCCAGTTACCCGTCCACCTTGCCGGAAGTGACAGCCGTGGGCGGTACGGAATTCAACGAAGGCAGCGGAAACTATTGGAATACTTTGAACACTGCCAACCTTGCTTCTGCCCGATCTTACATCCCGGAAAAGCCCTGGAACAGTTCCAAGCTGGTCACCAGCCTGCTTGCTGGAGGTGGCGGGCCCAGCGGTCTGTATCCGAAACCGTATTGGCAGAAAGGTCCCGGCGTTCCCGATGATAAAGCGCGTGACGTGCCCGATATTTCACTTACAGCAAGTGGAGATCATGATGGATATTACGTTGTACTGCAAGGCCGCGGCGTCATTTTTGGAGGAACCTCCGCCTCCGCCCCGGCGTTTGCGGGCATGGTTGCGCTGCTCAATCAATACCAGAAAAGTCCCGATGGCCAGGGTAATATCAACCCTTCGCTCTATCGCATGGCGCAGTCCAACCCCGGTGCTTTTCACGACATAACGGAAGGCGATATCAAAGTCCCCTGCACGCAAGGCAGTCCGGGCTGCGTCGATGGATTGCTGGGCTATGCCGCGACTCCTAACTATGATCTGGCTACAGGCTTAGGCTCTGTCGATGCTTACCGTTTAGTGACCGAATGGAACGCTGGCAAAAGCAGCACCACGGCAGTTACTGCTTCGCGTGAAGGAACAGGATTGGCCGGTACCTTAACTGTAACTGTGAATGTAAGTGGCGATTCGGGAACTCCTTCGGGCACTTTGATGTTACTCACCAATAACATTCTTATCGCATCGGCTGAGTTGGCTTCAGGCGGTGCAGTAATTACTGTGGACGCAGCTCTAATTGCCGCTGGCAACAATGTAGTAACTGCTTTTTATGGAGGCGATGCCAGTTACGGCAGTTCCTCAGGGAAAGTAACCGTTGCATTTGATTTCCCTGCTTCAGCCGCAGTTGTAGTCGTCTCAGTGAATCCCAACCCGGTATTGCAGGTGGGTACTTCCTGGCCGTACATTGTGTCCCTTACCGAAAAAGCTGGAGTAGCCGTCACCATCACGTCGTTCACCGTGAACGGAACCAACCAGACCCTGCCAGGGGGCTTCGGCACGACGAACCTGCCTGCCAACGGGACTTTATCGGCCAGCTTAAGCGGTGTAGGATTATCGGCACCGTTGAATAGAATATTCCGATTCAGTGGCACGGATGCTACCGGCAAGACGTGGTCGCAGGAGGTTTCGGTTCCATTCCTGCCTTCCGTTCAGACGCCGTTGGCCCCTGCCATTGCTTTATCGGTGACGGCCTCCAGCATTCAACAAAACGACGATTCCGACTCTTCCTGTGCCTGGCAAGTACCTCTGCTGTTGCAGGAGAAAGGTGGATTCTCGGCACAGGTCACACTGCTGCGCTCAGGCACAACGGACATATCTTCCGATATCCAAAAGCTCTTCGGAACAGCACGACTGGCACCGCTGGGAACGTTACGAGCCAACGTCTGCGTGGAGCGAGCCACCGCCCTTGGCAATCGAATCTTTACCGTGAATGTTGTAAGTGAATTGGGGAACACCATCGTGGCCACAACAGGTGCCACTTTAAGTGATGCCCCTGGCTCCACTTTTCCCATGTCGCTCTCTCCGCAGGCGGTCACAATCCCACTTACAAATTCATCGCAAACTGGCAGTTCCACGGTGAGTCTCAACTTTGGAACGGGCTCACCAGCGTGGAGAGTTACCGTGCAGCCAGTAAGTGCAGGGCCCACATGGTTGACCACTAACCCGCAATCGGGCGCAGGATCAGGGCAATTGAAGTTGAATGTTGACGGAGCGGGCTTGAGCAATGGAGTCTACTTTGCAAAGGTAGTTATTCAAGGAACGGACACCTTGCCTCAGTTACTGGAATTACCCGTGACTTTGGTGGTGGGCGCATCTGCCGGGACCTCCATTGCCGGGGTGGCCAACGGCGCATCATTCAAAACAGCCTTCGCCCCGGGAATGGTGCTGAGCGTGTTCGGAACTAACCTGGCACCCTCCACGGCGGTCGCTGCAAGAATACCGCTCCCGCTGTTTAGCAATGGGGTGTCGGCAACTGTCAACGGAGTTTCAGCACCGTTCTACTTCGTTTCTGCTGGACAGTTGAATATTCAAATCCCCTATGAAACCAGCAAAGGCACGGCCGTAGTGGGTGTGAACAACAACGGCCAAGTGGCAGCATTTTCCATTGAAGTAACTCCATCGGCACCGGGGATCTTCGCCAGCAACGGTTCGTTAGTGCCTTCAGCAAGTGGTAAGCCGGGTGACGTGCTGTTGGCCTTCATCACAGGCGATGGCGATCTATCCCCCAGCTTGGCCACTGGGTCCACTCCAGCTTCCACTACGTCGCTGGCCAGGTTACCAAAGCCGAAGCTTCCACTTACTCTGACGGTAGACGGAATAAAGGCTGATGTAGCATTTGCCGGCGTCCCCAGCGGACTAAGTGGGGTCACTCAAATCAACTTCACCATTCCGCTAAATACTCCAGCAGGTGTTCAGGCGGTGGTGGTGAATGTAGGTGGTGTGGACAGCCCTGCGGTGAATTTGAATGTGATTGCCCAGTAATATGGTAACGCCAATCCGAGCCGTCACCGCGAGGGAGCGGTGCTTGCTCTTCCTTACAAACGAACAACATTATCAGTATCGGAACCAGCAGACGAGGCGACCACCACAAACCGTAAATCATTGCGATTATACTGGGATTCAAAGATCATGCAAGCTGACTCGCAGTTAACACTTATACTCAACGATTGGGCCAACGGAGACACTTCCGCCATTCAGCGTCTGCTTCCTCTGGTCTACCCGGATCTACATAAGCTTTCCAGTGCTCTCTTGCATCGAGGACGTTTCGGAGATGGCACTCTTCAAACCACTGCCGTCGTCAACGAACTCTTTCTCAAACTCCTTGCCCACCGTCCACCGCAACTGGAAAGCCGCAAACATTTCTACGTCCTGGCCTCCAGGATCATACGGGCGGCTCTGGTTGATTACTATCGTCAGAATCAAGCTCTGAAACGCGGGGGAGCCATGACCAGGGTATCCCTACATCCTGAACTTTTATGGGTGGACGCCACCAGCGAACAGGTGCTTGATCTAGACCGCGCTCTGGACGAACTGGAGAAGATTGATCGGGTACAAGCGGAACTCTTCAGCATGCGCTTCCTGCTCGGTTGCACCGCCGAAGAAGCCGCAGCGCTTTCGGGCCTCTCCAAAGCCACTGTCGACCGGAAACTGAAACTGGCGCGGGCCTGGCTATTTGAGCGACTCGGTGAGCCAAATTCTCCGCGTCCTGCGAATGTCTAGTTGAGTGACCTCAACCTTATGACACCCACGCGTGCAGAACGATGGCTTCAAATTGAAGATATTTACATTGCACTCGAAGACCTTTCTGCGGATGATCGCGACCTTCGGCTACTCGCCGTGCAGCCCCCGGAGTTGGCGATAGAGGTGAGGGAAATGTTTCGTGCCATCGACGCCGAAGCCGCAGCGCAGCGCCGTTTGGCCATGGAAGCCCGCCAGATACAGCCCTTCACCCCCCATCTGGCGGGCTACGAACTTCTCGATGCGGTCGGTTCAGGCGGGGCCGGAGTCGTCTACCGCGGACGCCGCCTCATTGATCACGGCTCTCCACAACCAGTTGCCATCAAAGTCTTTCACATTCATCGGTCGGGAGTGGCTGAACATCGGCACTTCGTTCGTGAGCTTGGCATTGTGGCCACGTTGGACCACCCCGCAATTGTCAAATTCTTCGATGGTGGATTCGCCGCAGACGGTCGTCCTGGCGACTGGTTTTGTAGCTTAACAGGACTTTAAGCAAGCCCGCACTGTAGTGGAAAAAGCGCGCCTTCTGGCCGAAGCATCCGCTGACGACACTCGCCGGGCGGCAGTTCTTGCGGCATCAAGCCAAGTTTCCTATTATGAAAATCGCCCCGACGCCGCCTGGGATGAAGCCCGCCGGGCTCTAAAGTTGTGGCAGCAGCGGCGGAGCGCCTTTTCCACCGGCAATAGCATGTCGCTGCTGCCCCAGATCGGATCTTCGCTCTTCGCCTCCAAGCCCTCCGACCCGGTCGCCGGTGAGGCTTTCACCGCATGTTTACAACTTGCTCCGCCCGCCAGTCAGAATCGCGCGGTTTGTCTGCAGGGGCTGGCCAACGTCTCCATCCTGGCTCGCAAGAATTACATTGAGGCCCTTCCCATGCTCGCTGAAGCCGTAGCTATCCGCCGCGTCGGCGCACCCAACCAGGTCGATCTTGCCTATGCCCTGCAAGCGTTCGGCTTCGCTAACCGGATGCTGGAACGCTATGCCGACGACGAAGCGGTCCAGCGCGAAGCCCTTGCCCTCACCACCAATGCCACCGGGGCCGATTCCATCCAGACGGCCAATTACCGCGCCCTTTGGGCCACCGCGCTTGGCACTGTCGGCCGTGCCGAGTTGGGTCTGGACGAGGCCAAAATCTCCTTGACTGTTTACCGCCGTCAATTCCACCAGACCGGCGCCAACCTGCTGTGGACCCCTTTATCCGCAGCCATGTTTAACGCCTGTCTTACCAATCGCTTCACTGATTGCGAACAATACGCCCGGGAGGCGGTCCAGACTCTGGGCAAAAATCCTTCAAACAAGGACAGCCGTTTGTTCTCGGCCAATGGCCACCTTGGTGTGGGCTCTGGCACGCCTGGGCCGCCACATAGAGGCCAAGCCCTTGCTGAGCCAAGCCATTGACGGCTATAACCAGTTGAGTCGACGCCCTTTCACCATGGGCCAGTTCGAGGCGGTCCTTCACGATATCGCTGCCCGTTGAGTTCTGCGAACCTTGAGTCATTCTTCCATCAGAATCCGAACATCTTAATGACGGGGTGCTGTTGCATTCCAAAGTTATGGGCTGGAGGTTCAATTAAGGACCCCGGCCTTCACCGCAAATAAGGAGGCGGAAAGTCGATGAAATTACAAGACGTTCTGAAGAAAAGTGCACGAAAGAGACTGTTGTTAGGGGTAACTGGTTTGATGTGGCATCCGTGCTGTGCCAGTCCGCGCCGATCACCTACACAATCAACCGGACGAATGGTTTGGGCTCGCTGATTGGCACCTTGACCACCGATGGCACAATAGGAGTGCTGGCTGGAACCAATTTCGTTTCCTCCAACCTAGCCCGTATTTCTCATGAAGAATTATTAACCATCGAAATGTCATCCTCCGATGAACAGCGGCTGCTGCACGTATTGCTGGATTCGCAGGAAAATGGTAACGAACTGATTTACTTGAACATAGACCAACTCAAGATCGTCAATGACAGTTGCGGCCACGCGGCGGGCGACGAATTGCTGCGCCAGGTCGCTGCGGTCCTTCGCGATACCATCGCGGCCGACGATCTACTGGCGCGCCTGGGTAGCGATGAGTTTGGCGTGCTGCACAAGGACACGGCACCGGAGTCGGCGCGCGAGCTGGCGGAAGCACTTCGTCAGGCAACACAGGCGCTGCGGTTTGCGTGGCAGAACCGTTCATTTCCGGTCAGCATCAGCATCGGCGTGGTACTGCTCGCGGGCCAGAGTGTCGATGAACTGCTGACCATGGGCGACGCCGCGTGCCGTATTGCCAAAAACCAGGGCCGCAACCGCATCCATGTTTACCATCGCACTGACGGCGAACTCGCCTTGCGGCGTAACCAGATCGAATGGCGTTCGCGCATACTCGACGCGCTGGAGCGCAACCGCTTCCAGCTCTACTGGCAGCCTATCGCGTCGCTTCGTACGCCCGTCCTGATGATCGAGCATTACGAAGTGCTGTTGCGCATGCTGGACGAGTGCAATGATCCGATTGCACCCATGGCGTTCATTCCCACCGCCGAACATTTCGACCTGATGCCGGCGATAGACCGATGGGTGGTGTCAGCAGCGCTGGCAGCGCATTCGCCGCTGGGCACAGGGCACGAGTGGCCGCGCGAATCGATTCTCGCCATCAACCTGTCCGGCGATACGCTGGGGGACAAGTCTTTCCCCGCGTTCGTGCGCGGCGAGCTTGAACGCTTCCACGTCAATCCCCGGTCGCTCTGCTTCGAGATTACCGAGACCGCCGCAATTTCAGATATCGCCAGCGCCAGAAGTTTTATCAAGGAGTTCAAAAGCATCGGCTGCCAGTTTTCGCTCGACGATTTCGGCAGCGGCATGAGTTCGTTCGGCTACCTGCGCAATCTGCCGGTGGATTATTTGAAGATCGACGGCAGTTTTATTCGCAACATCTGCCGCGATTCGATTGACCTCGCCATGGTTGAATCGATCAACCATATCGGCCACATCATGGGCAAACAGACGATCGCCGAATTTGTCGAAGACGATCCCACCATCGCCCTGCTTAGAAAAATCGGCGTGGATTGCGCGCAAGGTTACGGCATTGGCGAACCGAAACCGATGCTCGCCGCACCTGTGCCGACCGCATCGGCAGCAGGCTTACGGCCTTAGGCTCCA
>JANXSF010000137.1 GCA_025352795.1 Acidobacteriota bacterium | reverse complement strand
CGTTCGGGCGCGACCCCTGGCGGACGTATTCACACTAACACCCATGTTCAGGATCAATAGTCAAAACCGGACATTTCTACTTTGCTGGGAATAGGACATTTCTATTTTGCCTTGACAGACTTCCAAGGGGTGGGGGCAGTCCCGATACTTAAACGTTATACAACAAAATTAGCATCTCCCTACCAGACGGAATAGAATAATAGCTGCATGACCCTTGTAGACATTGCCAAACTTCCTACCGCGGAAAATTCCGCGATCCACTTGAATGCCAAGGACAACATTGCCGTGGCCCGTGTTCCCTTGTCTGCTGGGACCGAACTTAAAATTGACGGTCACCTTGTCACCGCTAGAACTGCCATTCCCGCAGGACACAAGGTGTGCATCCGCTCCATCGGCCAGGGTGAACAAATTGTTCGATACGGACAGTTGATTGGCTTTGCTAAAAGCGCGATTCAATCTGGGGATCATGTCCACACTCATAACGTGGCCTTTGAAGAATTGAATTTCGACTACGAGTATCCGCTCGTTGAAAAGCCTCTCCCTGCCCTTCCCTCATCCATCCCAACATTCATGGGATTTCAACGAGAAGATGGCCGTGTTGGAACTCGAAATTATGTAGCTGTGGTGGCGGCATCGAACTGCGCAGCGCATACGGCAGAGATGATTGCTGCGCACTTTGCCGGACTAACTTTACCGCCTAACGTAGATGGCGTGGCGGCCTTTCCTCACGGCGAAGGTTGCGGGCACACCATTGGACCCGATACAGAACAGTTGCAACGCACCTTGCGTGGCGTGATGAATCATCCCAACGTGGGCGCAGCGGTGATTTTGGGATTGGGCTGCGAGGTGAACCAGATTGACCACTACCTGGGTGCGAATTCTCCACGTACCAGCCGGATGATTGGCATGACGCTGCAAGGCGAAGGCGGAACGCGTAACGCCATGGCCAATGCTATTAAAGCCATTGAAGGCTTGATGGAACAAATGTCTTCAGAAAAACGTGTTGTGGTTCCCGCTACCAAAATTCAGTTGGGGTTGAACTGTGGCGGGTCCGATTCCTTTTCCGGCATCACCGCCAACCCCGCCCTGGGCTACACTTCCGATCTGTTGGCGGAAATTGGTGCATCGAGCGTGCTTGCCGAAACCACTGAAATTTTTGGTGCCGAGCATTTGCTGGTGAAGCGGGCTCGCAATCGGGCAGTGGCTGACCGGCTATTGAGTTTCGTCAAGGGCTACAAGACTTATCTGAATCGCTTTGAGGGTTCGAACTTTAACGACAATCCATCGCCTGGAAATAAGGAAGGCGGGTTGACCAATATTCTGGAGAAATCGCTGGGTGCGGTGGCCAAAGGCGGGACGTCGCAATTGAACGAAGTGTTGGATTACGCCGAACGGGTCACTGGCCCAGGATTTTGTTTCATGAACACGCCTGGTTACGATCCGGTATCGCTGACCGGCCTGGCTGCTGGGGGCGTGAACCTGATCGCCTTCACCACCGGGCGTGGCAGTGCCATTGGATTCCCCACAATTCCGGTGATCAAGATTGCCACAAACTCCAGCATGTACAAGCGCATGATAAGCAACATGGACATTAATGCCGGAAGGATTGCCGACGGCGAAGCCACCATTGAAGGTGTGGGAAAAGAAATTTTCGACATGCTGCTGCGGGTGGCCAGCGGTGAACGCACGTGTGCGGAAACTTTGGGTCATAAAGAATTTGTGCCGTGGCGTATTGGCCCGGTAATGTAGATTGACCAGGCTCGGGCGGTACAATAATGAAATGCGTTCTACCGTTGCCATGTTATTGGCACTCTGCGTTCCATTGGCCGCCCAAATTACGCCTGCAGTTCCTACGACAGCAGCACCTAAACAATCGGCATCAAAGCCATCGGCAGCAAAACCATCAGCCTTTGACAAGGTGACCTTGGAGCAATATGTTCGGCATCTGATGCTGTTGCCACCGCAAGTCACCATTGAAGTGGGGGATCCCAAGCCTTCGGGCGTGGCTGGCCTAAAAGAAGTGAAAATTATTGGTTCCATGGGGGCGCGCAGTCAAACGCTGACTTTCTTCGTTTCCGACGATGGCAAGAAAATCATTCAAGGCTCAGTTTACGACGTCAGCCAAAATCCTTTTAAGACAAACATAGACAAGTTGAATACAGCGTTCCAACCGGCATTGGGGACGGCTGGAGCGCCCGTTGTCCTGGTAGTTTTCAGTGACTTCCAATGTCCGCATTGCAAGGACGAAGCTAAAATGCTGCGGGCCAATCTGATCAAGAATTACCCCAAAGAAGTGCGTCTGTATTTCAAAGATTTCCCCATTGAACAGGCACACCCATGGGCGAAGACCGCATCGATGGCTGGCCGTTGCGTGTACCGCCAGAACATGGATGCGTTCTGGGATTTCCACGATTGGGCTTTCGACAATCAAGAAACGCTGACCCTGGACAATTTCGGTGGAAAGCTGACTGAATTTGCGACGTCGAAGAAGTTGGACAGCTTGGCACTGAAGGCTTGCCTGGAATCCAAAGTGACTGCTGAAATTGTGGAGAAAAATCAAGCGGAAGGCAAAGACATTGGAATTTCTTCCACACCGACCATTGTTCTTAACGGTCGTCCATTGCCTGGCAGCATCCCTTGGGACAAGCTGCAGGAGCTGATCCAATTTGAACTGGATTACCAAAAAGTTGCCAAGAACGCTGGCGATGATTGCGGTTGCGAAGTAAAACTACCCTCACTTTTAGGAAAGTAAATGTTTCGAATTTTTATCGGCCTGTTGGCCGCTTGCTTGGCCAGCGCTGCGGACTTAGACCCTGTCCACTATCTGGAGAATGTTAAGGTACTGGCTTCACCTCAATTTAAGGGTCGAGGCACGGGTACTCCTGAGCTGGAAAAAGCTGCTACTTTTATTGCGGGTCAGTATAAAAAAGCCGGTTTGCAACCGGTAGCGGGCAGCTATTTTCAAAGCTATCCGGTGACTACCATGGCCAAGCTGGGCAAGCGAAATAAGCTGACGTGGCATGAAGGTGCGCTCAAAAAAGATGCCAAGTTTGAAGGCGACTTTACCCCATTGAACTTTTCCTCAGCGGGAAGCGTGACTGCGCCGGTGGTGTTTGCTGGCTACGGCATCACTGCCCCGGAATACAACTACGACGATTATCAAGGCCTGGATGTGAAAGGGAAAATCGTCATTTTATATCGTCGGGAACCGCAGGAGTTCGATGAAAAAAGTGTTTTCTCTGGCAAGAGTTATACGCGTCACGCGCAGTTTGATGCCAAGGCAACCAATGCCAAGCAGCACGGTGCAAAAGCTGTCATCATGCTTACCGATTTGGGCAGCAGTGAACTGGAAAAGTTCGGTAAGACCGCCGGACCCGCCAACGCCGGCATCCCCTTTGTTCAGATGAAGGCGGAAGCCATGGAACGCTGGTTGGAAGGTCAGGGAAAGTCTTTGCGCATGCTGCATGACGATATCGACAAGGATCTGAAGCCGCGGAGTTTTGCGCTTCCAGAAAATATCACGATTGATATGCAGGTGGACGTGGAACGTCAGGTAAAGCCAGTTCGCAACGTGCTGGGCTACCTACCTGGCAAAACAGATGAATACGTTATTGTGGGTGCCCACTACGATCATTTAGGGATGGGCGATCAGTTTTCACTGGATGCGAATCCGAAAGGAAAGATTCATCCGGGGGCCGATGATAATGCATCCGGTTCGGCAGGTGTGATGGAACTGGCACGCTACTTTTCATCCCGACCGCAGGAAATGCGTGGCATGTTGTTCATGGCATTTTCCGGGGAAGAATTAGGACTTCTAGGATCAGCCTATTATGCCGAGCACTCCATGCTTCCTAACGCCAAGGCGGTGGCCATGATCAATATGGACATGATTGGGCGCATTCGGGATGGCAAAGTTTACGTAGGCGGATCGGGAACTGGTTCGACGCTGAAGAAGATCCTGGATGATACGAAGAAGCCGGAAGGAATGCAGTTCGATATGTCGGAAACGGCTGGGTACGGGTCAAGCGACCACACATCGTTCACCATAAAACAGATTCCGGTATTGTTCTTCTTTTCAGGCTTACATGGCGATTATCATAGGCCCACCGATACCTGGGATAAGATCAACGCAAAGGAAGCCATTAAGCTGCTGACCTTTGTGGCCGATGTAACGGAGAAGTTGAGAGAAGGTGAAGAAAGGCCGCTTTATGTCCGCGTTATGCCTCCGGCTGGGAGCCAAGGGTCGGCGTCTGGTTCGTCTGGAGGTTCCAGCGGTTACGGACCTTATTTCGGCAGCATTCCCGATTTTGCGGAACCACCGAAAGGCGTGCGATTTGCCGATGTACGCGACGGTTCCCCAGCGGCGAAGGCCGGTCTCAAAGCTGGCGACATCATGATCTCCTTCGATGGCAAAGATATTCAGAATCTGTACGATTTCACTTATGCGTTAAAATCGAAAAAAGTAGGGGATGAAGTAGCTGTGAGAGTGCTTCGTGGGGCGGAAACCTTAGATGTGAAGGTTTTGCTCACGGCCAGAAAATAACTTATCCCGTCCTAATGGAAGGCACTCAGAAGTCCGATAAGTATAGAAGGAAAGCATTATAGTGACTACACTGCCCGTCCATCAACTCTGGAAGCTGCCACCGCTGATTTTGCACCCATTTTCAGATTCTTCCGGTCCTAACAAACTGGTTGAGAGTTCCCGCGCTAGCATGATGATCCAAGGGCTGCTGCCCAGTGACAACATGAGCATGAACCAACTGGACCAAAAACTGTTAGACGGACGCTATTGTGAAATCCGCATGTTGTTTTATGTTGGCAGGGATCTGGTGCGTTGGATGGAACAGTGTATGGAACTGGTAGAGCGGGATGAGGCGCTGGCCAAGGCGAACATCAAAACGCAAAGCTTTTCTGAAATGTTGGTGACCGAACCGCCAGAAGTTGTAAAGTCCAAACTAAAACGCTGGGGAGTAGCCGACTACAAGGCCATTTTCTCCCGTGCTTTGGGATTGAACGCGGTGTTCCAAAATGTACCTGGGCGGGAAGATCTTAGCGAAGATTTCATTCGAAATTACTATCGTTTTGCCGATCACATGTACTCCTGTCGTCAGCATATGTTCGATTTTAGTCGCATTTCCATCCAGAATTTCGACTTTGAACTATACGCTTCGGGCGAATATAGCAGGATGTTGGAACGCGAGTGGGAACGCACCAGCGAACCAACTAAACGCTTGAGTGACTGACCCCCACTTTCTAGATTCAGGTTCATGCAAAAAATGGCGATGATGCCTCAGTGGTTTAACCCACCGGTGCATCATCGCCCTAGACACGACTTACAAACAAACTACCTTTGCGCGACAGGGGCTGTGACTAGTCCTCCCTTGGGGCTTTGGACCAGGACAGAGGTCAACGGTCCGAATGCCAAGAACGACCCAATGAACTTGCCGCCACCCGCTGGAGACATGTATCCAAGGTAGGCACCGGTTGTGGCATTGAACACGCGGAGAAAAAGAACAGTGTTATCCGTCGTACTGGCTTCCAGTTTGAACTGAGACTTGCTGACCACATACTCCGCTTTGGTAACCGCAACGGTATCGGTAGCCTTTAGAACTGTGACAGTGCCAATGCTGGTTGTCCCCTGGTAGGATGCGGAGACTGTAATCACTGTATTGGCCGCAACATTGCTAGCACTAATAGGAAAGGTTGCGGTTGTGGTCCCAGGCGCGATGGGAACACTTGGCGGTACGGTGACAATGGCTGGGTTTGAGCTGGTTAGAGTGACAATCACGCCGTCAGAAGCAGGGCCGCTTAACGTCACGGTGCCCAAACCTTGATTGCCCCCGAACATTCCAAAAATGCTGGCCGGAGAGATTGAAACCGAGGCAACAGCAATGGAGGGAACCACGGTGAAGTTGGCATTCAGACTAAAGGTATTCCATTGTGAAGTTGCCGAAATCACCACAGGTGTGGATGCGGCCACCGTCACTGTAGAGATGTTGAACGCAGCAGTAGTGGAACCAGTGGGAATTATTATTGCATTGCCGCCAGGAAAGAAAGCAGCTGGATCGCTGCTGGCAAGGGTGATGGAAGCGCCACCAGCCTGAGCCGGTGCACCCAAAGAAACTGTACCCGTCACCGTAGTGGCACCGCCAACCACGAAGCCTGCGGTCAATGTTTCTTGAGCAAGCAGTGGAGGATTACCCCCCGTATTCAGGGCCACCAGAATGGCGGAACCGTTGGCCATGATCATGTCTGGCGCACCATTGCGGTCGAAATCACCTACCGCGACAAACGAACCGTTCACCGATCTTCCAAAGCCCAAAGGAGCTTATATCCCGCTAAAACTAGGACGACCACCGGTTCCAAAGACCACACCGGGGAACGTACCAAGGTCAAGGTTTCCGTCTCCATTGAAGTCAGCCGCCACGACGTTGCTGACAGGTCCACCGCAACAACCAACAATCAGTGGAGTAAAGGTTCCATCACCAAGGCCGTAAACCATGTACTGAATTGCTCCACTGCGGGTTGAGCCGCCGGTGTATGCGTATATATCCAAATTCCCGTCACCATCAAAATCGCCTGTTACAGCAAGATTCGGTGTAAATGCTAAAGTCTGACCGTTCAGAAATGTACCGTCGCCACTGCCTAACCTTACCGTTGCGTCAACGATAAGGTCTTGCTTGCCGTCATTGTTGAAATCAGCAGCCAACACTCTGAAACCAGGCGTTGTGTAGCTAACGTTGAAAGTTCCGCTGCCGGTTCCCAGAAGAACCGATACGTTGCTGGTTGTGAGCGTTGGGGTGGAAAGAACACCAACCACTACAGCCAGATCCAGCTTTCCGTCACCGTTGAAATCTTTGGCAATTACTTTCGTCGCGCCCAATCCACCAACAACTGTGTCAATGGCTGGTTGGAATGTGCCATCTCCGTTGCCCAGCAGAATGCTTACGGTGGTTGTCCCAGTGCCATTGGCCACGACTACGTCAAGCTTGCCGTCACCGTTGAAATCGCCAACTGCGACATAGTTAGGGTGTGATCCGCCGACAATGCTGCGGGCAGCCTGGAAAGTGCCATTGGTATTGCCCAGAAGCAAGCTTACACCTTGTCCAACCGGATCAACACCACCTACAGCATTAAGGACAAAGCCTCCATTGGCGGTGACAATATCAAGAATGCCATCACCGTTGAAGTCACCTACGGCAGCCATGGAGGCGCCAGCCACGGGATAATTGGTTGGCGTCAGGAATTTGGGGATGCTCTGGCCTGCGGCGGAAAAGGCAAATGCGGTCAGGGCTATTGTGAGAAACCGGATGGAGATTGCAGGCTTGGTCAAGGCCATTGCTCCAGCTTGATGCATCTTGTTTTTATTACTACTGTTCATTTCAAAGGTCCTCTTTTCAGTATGAAGACGTTGCCTCAAGGCACGTCGCCATGGTGGTTAGGACACCGTTCATTGAGGAGTAGAACAACTCATTGCAGGATTGATGACTGTAAACAATTAAATACGCAGACTCCTGTCGTGGGGAGAATTCGGTTGCTGCATCGGGCAATATGTTACCGTCTGTTACATGAAGTCTCCTACTATCCGCGAACTTCCTGTTGCCGAGATTCGTCGTCCTTTAACCCGACCTGCGCCCCGCATGCCAAGTCGTGAGACATTGATTATGAGTGGGTCAAAAACAATGGATAGCGGTCTGATTCTGGAACAAGATCGGACTTGAAGTTGAACTTCGATACTGACTACCTGATGAAACTGGATTTTGTGTGAAAGCGCCAATAGGGCACACGCTGTGCTGGCCACTCGCTGAGACCAAATGTGCGGTTTGAGAGAGAATTCGGTTGCTTGCACTAGTCCCACCTTTCCCCGTTTGGCTTGCGTTCTCCCACTCTTGTGCTCGTAACTTGGATTGGTGCTGAGTTTGATAGAATCACTTTAGTCCATGCGCCGGTCCTTCCAGATTCTAATTGCCTTCGCTCTGACGGCATGTTTGCTGCTTGCTGCTTCCAAAAAGAAAAAAGACGAAATCACGCAAACGCATGAAATTCTGCCCGATCCGCCGTCTGCCGTTGTGGCTGAGACTGCGCGCCTTGAATTTCGTGTCACCCCGCTCTCAAATAAGGGATTACTCTCCCAGCAGACTCGCGACTCCCTAAAGGAATTAGTGAAAACTTTGCGCGGTGGCACCGTGGTGAAGCTGCGTGCCTTTGTAGCCGGGACAGGCGACCTGCGGCGCGTCGGAAATATTGTCAGCGAAGTGTTCACCGATAAGAAAATGCCCATTCCGGCAATCAGCGTAATCCAAATTGGCCAGCTCCCTATGGAAGGGGCTCAAGTTCAGATTGAAGTCATCATTGCAGGCAAGAAAGAGGTAAATCCCAATGGTTTGGGGTTCCTTTCTGGGATGGGCGGCACAGGCAAAGATCCTTTAGCGAAGCTGAACGATTTGACGGCCAAGGCCATTGCCGACCTCCGCACCGCCGCTGCTTTTGGTGGCTCTGAACCTTCCGATGTACTGCGAGTGACGTGCCTGGTCAGTTCGCTGGACCACCATGCGGAAATCCGAGGCATGGTCACCGCCGCATTCCCATCGGCATCGGTCGCTATGGTCCAGGCGGAACGAGCCATGAACCAGGCCCTATCGGAATGCGAAGGCGTTTTCCGATTGCGCAAAAAACCGTCCGCAGCACTGGTTTACTTAAGCCCGAAAGAGATGAATCCATCGCCCAATTATTCTAAAGCGACGCTGGTTGGCTCTGATCGTATTATTTTCACGGGAACCCAAATGGCGTTCCATTACCAGGATGCCGACATCCGGCTGGCTTTCCAGCGTATGGCCAAAGTGCTGGACCAAAACCACGGCAGCATCCGCCGAGTGGCATTCTCGAACTTCTATCCGGTGTCCAATGGCATGGTGGAAAAAGTTAGTAATTTACGGTTTGAGTTTTTTGACAAAGAACATCCTCCGGCAGCGACGATGCTTGTCTATGAAGGTTTGCCCGGAATGGACGCTTCCATGGCCATTGAATTGATCGCTGTTCCCTGAGAGTGCACAAGTCCGCCGAAGTACAATAGAGGTTCATGTCAAAACTTCTGGTTTCTTTCGGCGAAATCATGCTTCGCTTGGCCCCTCCTGGATATGAGCGGTTCCTTCAATCACCCCAATTCTTAGCCACATTCGGCGGTGGCGAAGCGAACGTAGCGGTGGCCGTTTCCGGCTTCGGCATACCATCTCGCTTTGTGACGCTTGTTCCCGACAAGAATGCCATTACCGACGCGTTCATCGGCGAGTTAGGACGCTTTGGTGTAGATTCATCGGGCGTCATTAAAGTTGGTGGCAGATTCGGAATCTATTTCGTTGAACCCGGTGCGAATCAGCGCGGCTCAAAGGTGCTTTACGATCGGGCTCATTCATCCATCGCATTGGGCAAGCCCGGGGATATTGACTGGAACAAGGTGTTGGATGGTGCTACTTGGTTCCACATTACGGGCATCACGCCAGCCATCAGTGAAGGTGCTTCGGAACTGGCACTGGAAAGCGTCAAAGCCGCGCGGTCCAAAGGCATCACCGTATCCTGCGATTTGAATTACCGTAAAAATCTATGGAAATGGGGCAAGTCAACCAAAGAGGTAATGCAGCGCCTGTTTGAATTTGTCGACGTGGGCATTGCCAATGAAGAAGATTGCCAAATGGCTTTGGGAATTCAAGTGGACGTGGATGTTCATTCCGGCACTCTGGATCACGCGCAGTACGAAAAACTGACCAACAAGGTGCTGGACCAATATCCATCGCTGCAAAAGTTAGCGGTCACTTTGCGGGAATCTCATAGTGCGTCGCATAACGGTTGGTCGGCCTGCTTGAACAATCGCAAACAGTTTTTGCTGAGCAAGCATTACGACATTACCCACATTGTGGACCGCGTAGGTGGCGGAGATTGCTTTGCCGGTGGGCTCATTTATGGCCTGAATACTTTGGCTGACGATCAGGCTGTGCTGGAATTCGCGGTGGCTGCGTCGTGCCTGAAACACTCCATACCAGGGGATTTCAACCGCTTTTCAACCGAAGAAGTGAACGGGTTAATTAAAGGCGGCGGTTCAGGCAGAGTGCAACGTTAGCCTGATCACTATGGCGGAGCTTCCCTATCTTCAAAGCGAAGAGCGTCTGGATCAATTCCTGGACGATTTTGAGAAGGCCAAAATCCCATTCTCTGATTGGACTCATTCGGCTCACATCGCCATGGCCTGCTGTTATTTATTCAAGCTGCCTAAGAGGGAATTGCTGGACACAGTTCGTCGCAACATTCGCAACTATAACGTAAAGGGTGGCGGCAAGAATACGGACACCAGTGGATATCATGAAACACTGACGGTGCTATGGTTGTGGGTTCTGGCGGAGTTTCTGGACGGGCTGCCTGAAGGTGGTCACAGAATCGACGCGGTGCGAAAAGCGGTGGAGCGATACAGTGGAAATCGGCTGTATTCGGATTACTATTCCTACGACGTGTCCAAGTCAGTGGAAGCCCGCAACATTTGGGTGGAGCCAGATTTAAGAGTACTTCCAGAAGAAGGCTGTCCCTTCGAAATTTAGGAACATAATGGAAAAAATAAAGTTGACTGGTACTGATCTTGAAGTTTCGCGGCTTTGCCTCGGAACAATGACTTTCGGCAAACAGGCGTCGGAGGCGGAATCCATTCGGCTGGTGGAAACAGCTCTGGATGGGGGCATCAATTTTTTCGACACAGCTAATGTGTATAACGCTGGCGCATCGGAAATGCTGCTGGGCAAGGCCTTGGGGTCCAAACGACGGCATGTGATTCTGGCCAGTAAAGTCAGGGGCAAGATGGGCAACAAGCCGGAGGACGTAGGGCTATCGAGGGGTGCCATTCACAAGGCGATTGAAGAATCGTTGCATCGACTGGGCACGGATTACCTTGACCTCTACTATCTGCATCAGCCCGATTACGATGTTCCTATTGAAGAGACGCTAGAGACCATGGAAGGCTTGGTGAAGTCCGGTAAAGTGCGTTACGTGGCCAGTTCCAACTATGCTGCCTGGCAAGTGGCGCAGTGCCGAGCCGTCGAAAGTCAGAAAAAGTATCAGCCGATTTCCGTAACGCAGCCCATGTACAACCTGATTGCTCGTGGCATTGAACAGGAATTTCTGCCCATGTGCAAGGCGTACGGCATTTCCACTTTCGTTTATAATCCACTGGCTGGCGGGTTGTTAACGGGCAAGCAGTCAGCGGAGCAACCTTTGAAGGGCACCCGCTTTGATGGCAACCAGCAATATCTGGAACGCTATTGGCATCAGCAATGCTTCAGTGCAGTAACGGATTTGAAGCGCATTGGCATTCAAGGCAAACGCAGCTTGATCAGCATGTCACTATGTTGGATTCTGCATCACACAGCGGCGACGGGCATTATCCTGGGTGCGTCCAGCAGAGATCAGTTAGTGATGAATCTGAAGGAAGCGTCGCTTGGTCCGCTGGCTGACGATACGGTTGCCATGTGCAATCAAGTTTGGGACAGATTACGCGGTGTGGCACCCAAGTACAATCGGTAGGTTTTCCAAGAGTCACCACAACAAGTCCGGTAGTTGAAAAGGGAACTTCGCTCGCAGGCGAGCTGGCAGGCGATCACGGCTCGGTAACGCACTGATTCTACAGAGCCGTGACCGCGAGGGAACGGTTTTTCAAAGGCCTGATACACTACATTCCAGCACTTGAAGCTGTCCGATTGTAGAAGCACTAGAACCAAAGTACTAGAGCTTGATAAGGTTCTCTCGGGAAACATTTTATATTGGAAATAAAACAAGCATGCTAAAATCAAACCGGAGTGGGGCGTTGAAGGGATAGGTATTCGTTGGCCTCTAAAATTGATCCTATACCAATACGTCTGGAATCCGGCTCGATAGTTGCATTGGTGTGCATGCTCCGATGTCCTTAACGGGGCATCATTGGAGAAGCCTTAAAATGCCCGGAGGGTTCCCCCCTTTGTTTTAACAAATGGGGTCAAAAGACGGGGGCTGATGTTGTTCTTTCAGCCTCCACTCCCAAACAATTGATAAAACAACAAGTTTTCTGAATGAACATCCTCTTTATTGGCGATATTTTTGCCAGCGCTGGCCGTAACATTGTTGCCGAGAATATACAGCGCATCATCACGGAAGAAAAGATCAGTTTGGCGATTGCCAATGTTGAAAATTCAGCAGGTGGATTCGGCGTTACGCCGTCCATTGCCGAAGAGATGCTTTCGTTGGGTCTGGATGTTTTGACCACCGGCAATCACGTTTGGGACAAAAGAGAGTTGTTCGATTACCTTCCGCGGCAACCCCGTTTATTGCGACCAGCCAACTATAGTGTGGACCTGCCGGGAACCGGTGTTTGGGTTGGAAAAGCCCGCAATGGTGTGGAATGCGCCGTAATTAATATGCAGGGTAGAAGCTACATGGCGTCAACCGATGATCCGTTCCGCAAAATGAATGGGATTTTGGAAGCCTTACCGGAAACCGTCAAAGTTCGCTTCGTAGATTTCCATGCGGAACTGACCAGTGAAAAAATGGCTATGGGTTGGCATTTAGATGGCAGGGTTTCGGCCATGGTGGGCACGCACACTCACATTCCAACGGCAGATGAGCGGATACTGGCTGGCGGCACTGCCTACCAGACCGATTGCGGCATGACAGGCCCTTATGATTCGGTGATTGGAGTGGAGAAAGATCTGATTCTACGACGGTTTCTGACGGCGCTGCCAGTGCGTATGGAAGCAGCCAAGGGCGGCGTGGAATTGCACGCATCAATCGTCAAGGTGGATGTAGATACGGGCAAAGCGATTTCCATTAGACGCTATGAAATTAAAGACAAGAAAAGATAATTTTTGCCTGCCTAGTGAAGTTTAATTAACGAACTCCCGATAACTAGCTTAAGATGCTAGCTGAAGTCAGGGGAGTTGCCAAACCTCCCATGTCCGCTTTGGCCTCCGTATGGGGGCTGGCCACAGGATTACTGGTCCTGCTTGGTTTTGGAACATCGGTCTATCTACTTCAATCCATTAACAATCTACAACTGGAAAATCGGAAAGAGATCCAGCGTTTAGGGCAAGCGGAAAAGCTTGAATCTCAAATTGTGGAATGGTTATCGGACGGCCCCACGGCAACCCATCGTTCGAAGTCTGGAATGGCCGACGCTGCGCAACAGCTTTCATCGAATGAAGTGGCCCATCCAACGGCGATTGGTTCGCAGCAAAGGTCTGAATCTGTCCGTATCATCCAGAATTCGGCACGTTTGCTGTTGGCTTTGGACAGCCGGCTAGGCAAGAAGCTGGAACCGGAACAACTGGAAGTTCTAACACAGCAGTGGCACAAAGCATTAGAAGAATTGCAGGCTGGACTGCAATCTTTTGTTCATATTACAGCGTTGAACTTGCAGGGGTCGACAGATACTCTTTCCATCTTTTGGGGCGCGCTTGCCTTGATTATGGGACTCTGTTCCATGTTGGCAACCAACATCGTCATCTACGTGCACTTGTTGCGACGATCCAATGCCAAAATGTTCAGGCATGAAGTGCAGTTGCAGGAAAGCGAGGTACGGTATCGCAAAATTGTAGAATTTTTGCCCGATGGAATCATCATTGAATCCCAAGGGTTGGTGCGCTTCACCAATCAGGCAGCGGCAAGTTTATTGGGTGTGGAGGACAAAGAATTACTGCCCGGCCTGCATCTGTTTGAATTCTTCCACCCGGACGACCGGGAGCAGTTTGAACATCTCTGCAAATCATTGGAATCAGGCAAGCAGATCGTTCAAATTTCGCCGATGCTGATTCGCGTGGCATTGTCCAATGGCAGGGAGGTTCATATTGAAGTCAAAGCGCTGACAGTCCAATATGACAGTCAGCCGGCGGTTCAAATTCTAATTCACGACATCACTGAGAAAAAACGGGCTGAAGACGTGATTCGGGCCAGTGAAAGCAAGTATCGCGAGTTGTTTGAGAATGTGCTGGAAGGCGTGTATCAGATGACATCCGAAGGTCGGATCACAGCGGCAAATCCGGCGTTGTTGAAAATGCTGGGCTATACTGCTGAGGAATTAGGTGAACTGGACTTCTATCACGATTTTTATGTCGACCCGGTAGACAAAAAGCGGTTGGTAGAAGGGATTGAAGACGATGGGGAACTGCGCAGTTTGGAGATATCCTTGCGGCGCAAAGACGGCAGCGAGATTTCTGTCCTGGATAATTCCCGACCTGTTTGGGACCTGATCACCGGCCAACTCTACTTTGAAGGCACTCTGACGGATATCACCCATCTGAAAGAATTTGAGCGAAATCTGATTCGTCGTACAGAAGAAACTGAGGCGGCTCATCAATTAGCCGATGCCGAAAGAGCGCGGGCGGAAGATGCCCTAAAAATCGCCCAACAAGCTAAATTGCAGATCGAAGAGCAAGCTGGCCAATTGTTGGTGCAGTCGCAGGAATTGACTAATTCCAGGGATTTAGCTTTAGAAGCTTCGCGCCTGAAATCAGAGTTTTTGGCGAATGTGAGTCACGAGATCAGGACACCGATGAATGGGATCATCGGCATGACAGGACTTCTGCTTGATTCCAATCTTACGTCGGAACAAATGGAGTTTGGGGAAACGGTTCGACGATCCGCTGATTGTTTACTAGACATCATCAACGACATTCTGGACTTCTCTAAAATCGAAGCTGGGAAGTTGGATCTTGAATATATTCCCTTCGACTTACGGGCCATTATTCAAGATGTAATTGAGCTGTTAGCGGATAGAACGGATGCTAAGGGATTGGAAATTTTGAGTCAGATTCCAAGTGAGATACCCCAGATTGTGAATGGAGATCCTGGAAGGCTTCGTCAGATATTGTTAAACCTGGTGGGCAATGCGGTCAAATTCACGATACAAGGTGAGATTGCCATTTGTGCAGTGGTCGAAGATAGAAACGGTGAGGATCTGGGCCTGCGCTTCGAGATACGAGATACAGGAGTGGGCGTTTCCTTAGATACAAAGAACAATTTATTCCGCCCGTTTGTGCAATCCGATGGTTCTACAACACGGAAACACGGAGGGACTGGACTTGGCCTGGCAATTTCACGTCAATTAGTGGAACTGATGGGCGGCGATATTGGCGTGGAGAGCGAATTGGGTCGCGGGTCCACATTTTGGTTTACGCTGCGCTTTAAGAATATGCCCGCTGCTATGGAATCAGAAATACGGCCAGCCAGCTTGGCTGGGATCAATGTATTGGTGGTGGATGACAACGCCGCTGTGCGTCGAACATTGCTTCAACAATTGATGGAAGCTGGGGCGCTGGTGCAAGGAATCGCCGAACCGGATTGCGCACTCGACCTGATTCAGAAACTCTCCGCACGCTGCCAACCTGTCGATATTATCCTGGTGGACCAGAACATGCCGCAGATGGATGGCATGGAATTCTGCAAGCAAGTGCGGCAACATCCGGAGTTGGATGGAATCAAGCTGGTGTTACTGCTCCCGTTCAGTCAACGAGGCAGTTCTGAGGTTTGGGCTCAACGGGGTATTGAAGCGACGTTATCCAAACCAGTTCGCGAATGGCATTTGATTGAGACCGTTGCAGGCCTGGTGCAATCCACAGATCAGCAACAAACCGACGATCTACTGCAACTGCATTCGTCCATGCTTACACCGGCATCCGGTGCTTTGCCCAGTGCTAACAAATCCGCTTACCCGACCGAACTCGGTCGACCAACAGAAGCCGCGTTGCATGTCTTAGTGGTTGAAGATAATCTGGTGAACCAAAAAGTTGCCACTAGCATCCTGGAGAAATTGGGAATCAAAGTGGAATTGGCTCCAACGGGCCACGAAGCTGTCGAAAAATGCCAACGACATCGCTTCGATATGATCTTAATGGATTGCCAACTGCCCGGAATGAATGGGCTGGAAGCCACCGCACAGATCAGAGCTCAGGAAGCAGATGGACAACATGTGCCGATTGTTGCCATGACTGCAAACGCCATGAAAGGGGACAGGGAGAAATGCCTGGAAGCTGGAATGGATGATTATCTGAGTAAGCCTGTACGATGGGAAGCTATCAAGGCGATGGTTACAAAGTGGGATCGGAAGCCCCAGTTGGTTTGTGAAACTATTGGGGATTAGATTTGCTTTAAAAGTCGAAATCCGCTAACCAGTCAATCACAAGTCGCCACCTCCCCCGAGTTTAGCGCTCCTAATCGAACCAGCCAGCGGAAATCTTCAATAGTTGTAACAGTTAATTACCCCGATTGCTAGCAGAAAATTCGTTTCCCTCAGGCTTTTTTATGTCTTATAATCAATAGCTTAGAGGCCACCTTCTGTGGTAAAACTGTGGATAAACCATGAACTTGCTAAAATGTAGTGGAACTAATACCCTCACTGGTGACCTTATTACCCTCAAAGGGGGGTCGTTAATCACCCAAACTGAACCTTCTGATAAAACTGACGCACAGGGCTCCTATTTGGCGCCAGGATTTATCGATTTGCAGGTGAACGGCTTCGCTGGAGTGGATTATAACTCCGGCTCAACTTCAATGGAAGAAATTGCCCGCTCCATTCAAGCGCAGTTTGCATGTGGCGTAAGCAGATTCTACCCAACAGTGATCACCGGTGGTCCTGCGGAGATGCTGGCAGCTCTTCGAAATCTGAACCATGCCATGGAAACTTTGCCGGAAGGCTTTGCCATGGAAGGTTTCCATGTGGAAGGTCCGCATATTTCAGCAGAAGATGGTCCGCGCGGTGCTCACCCCCGTCAATGGGTTCGGCAGCCGGACGTCGCTGAATACAAACGCTGGCAGGATGCCACCAACGGAAAAGTAAAGTTGGTGACATTGTCGCCTGAATGGCCGACCGCACCTCACTACATCGAATCGTTAGTAAAGGACGGGGTGGTAATCTCAATCGGACACACAGGTGCAAATCGGGAACAGATTCAAGCGGCAGTTTCCGCTGGTGCCACACTATCCACGCATCTTGGCAACGGAGCGCATGCAGTTCTTCCACGCCACCCTAACTATATTTGGGAGCAGCTTGCGGAAGATCGTCTATGGGCAGATTTCATTGTTGATGGAATTCATCTTTCCAACAGCTTTTTGAAAACGGCACTGCGGGCAAAAGGCATTGGACGATCGGTGCTGGTGACCGACGCGAGTTCCCCGGCTGGCGCAACCCCGGGCCGCTACATGTTGGGTTCACAAGAAGTAGACCTCACCGCCGATAATAAGGTGGTGTTGGCAGGACAAACCAGGCTTGCCGGATCAGCACTTCGGATGAATACTGGCGTTTCCAATTTGATGAAGATGTGCGGTCTTTCACTTAGTGATGCGATCACAATGGCGACCATCAACCCCGCAAAGGTGGGCAATATTTCGGGAAGGCAAAACGGGCTAGCGGTAGGAGATCGTGCCGATGTGATTGAGTTCACATTGGATCAGGAATCGAAATCGATTCGAATCTTGAACAATTACATCGACGGTAAACTCGTCTATCAATCTCATTCTTAAACCGTTGCTGGATCGGGCATAGTAGCAATAGTACTGTAGTTTGAGGTAAGCTACGAATATCGTTGCGTTTGTGGCAACTTTTAAAAACTATGTCCACTCCATTGGAGGCAAAATCGCTAATGCTAAGGTCAAAACTCCCCCTTGTCCTTCTGGCGGCCCTTACCGTCGGCCCTGCGTTTACGCAAGGGTTTAACACCACTGCTACAAAAGATGATTGGGAAGAAATCAATTTCGCATTTGATTCCGCAACTCTTATAGATGGCTATCCCAGCTTACTCAGACTCGCTGAACTCTTAGGAAAGAATCCTACTTTCAAGGTCCGCCTGGTCGGCCATACCGATTGGCATGGGTCTAAGAAATATAACGAGAAGCTGGGAAGTGGTCGTGGTGCCACAGTCAAAACTTTCCTTGAGAAATATGGTGCACGGTCTTCGCAGATCGAACTTCTTTCTATGGGAAATGAGAAACCGAAAGCCGCTGGGAAGGATATTGATTCCGACCTGATGAACCGGCGCGTGGAAATCACAGTGCTGGATGGCACTGGAAAACCCATTTCTGCTGGCGGCATCGGCGACGCGATTCGCGGCCTTGAAGCCAATAAGTCGATGGGCGATACCTGTTGCAATGAAGTGTTGAAGCGCCTGGATAAATTGGATGACATTCTGGCTGCACTGCGTTCCCTGAAGAGTGAGAACGACCAAATGAAGCAGCAGTTGGCTTCAGTTGGCGATGGCGTGAAGAAAGTCGGCGGCGATGTTGAGGATCTGAAAAGCAAGATGGCTGCGCACATGGCGGCTGGTCCAACAGCTGGAAGCATTGCTGCCAACAATGGTGCAGCGCAATTCGGTCCTGTCCCTGGCGGCGCTACTGGTGCCGGTGGCCCCACAGGTCCCATGGGTGGAAGTGGTAGCGGTGGAACTGGTGGTGGCACTGGCAACGGAAAGGGTTCCAAGAATGCTTCTGGCAACTATAATTCCGATAGCTTCGGCAGCAAATTTGCGCTGCTTGGTTTGAATGCCGGACCCACCTCGGATGGCAAATTAACGTTTACAGGCAAGGGCCGTTTCTTCAGTAAACTGAGCGAAAGCACAGCACTGCAATCGGAAGGTGAATACATGTACTTCCGTGACAGAAAAGAAGGCCAGTTCGATTTCGGTTTAGTGAACCGTTACAAGCAAGTCCAAATGGGACTGTTCTCCAGTTTCAAGCACGTCAGCTTCAATCAATTTGAAAATGGCGGAACCCTGGGGCAAGCGTCGCTGACGGCGGATTATGTATTTAGTAAAGGACGCGTCGGCCTTTTTGGAACCAAGGCATTCATGAACAATGCAGTGGTCAATCGGGCAATCCTCAGTCGCAACGTGTTTGAGGAAACGTATCTCAAAGCCGTCGACCAGATTGGTGTGTCAACCGCCATCGCTCTTTATAAAGACATTTACGCTGAGGCGAACCTGGCTTACTTGAAGAGTCGTTTAGGCAATGACCGACCCGGTGGCACCATTCGCCTGGTCAAGCCGTTGAACACGCACATTGCCCTTAGCGTGGAAGGTGGCTTTAACGAAACGAATATCGGAAAGGATTCCAACGGTCGGGTGGCCTTCGGAATTCTCTTCGGCAGTTTCCTGCGACCGAACACTTTCGGTTCACAAACAGGTCCGGTTCCGGTGGACATTCCCCGCATCCGATATGAAGTGCTGACACGGAAAGTTCGCACGGGTAACGATCCTCCGGTGGCCGATGCCGGTCCAGATCAGAACGGTATTGCCGCAGGCGTAGTGAATTTGGATGGTTCCGGTTCTTATTCTCCGGAAGGGAATCCGATCACTTATCAGTGGCTGCAGATTGCCGGTCCCACGGTGACCATTGCTAACGCGACGTCAGCGAAAGCAAGCTTTACTGCAACCGATTCGCAAGCCTACTCCTTCCGTCTCACAGTGAAAGATAATTTGGGAGGTCAGGGAACGGCTCGGACAACGGTGACCACACGGGCTCCGAATCTGGTTCGGATTCTGCGCTATACAGCAAACCCGGCAACTATCAAATCCGGACAAACTTCCAATATCCTGTGGCAAGTTGAAAATGCCGACACAGTGGAGATCAGCGGCATCGGTCTGGTTGATAAAACACAGGGTTCATCGCAAGTGAGTCCCAAGGAAACCACGACGTATAAGTTGACGGCGAAGAACAAGAACAGCGAAGCGAACGAAACTATCACCATCACGGTGGATAAACCAGCGGTGAAGATCATCAGCTTCTCAGCATCGCCAGCGAACATTAATCCAGGCGCAGCATCTACGCTGGCATGGCAGACGGAAAATGCCGATACGGTTGAAATCGACGGTATTGGTAAAGTGAATCCCAACGGAACAGCATCCGTTTCGCCAAAGGAAACTACGACGTATAAAATCACGGCGCGTAATGCGTTTGGTGATGTCAGTGCCACAACCACCGTCCAGGTGAACGGCACGCCAGGTGGACCGGGTATGCAAGGACCACGAATTATCCGGTTCGACGCAAATCCTCAGGAAATCACCACGGATCAAACCTCGGCACTCACCTGGGTAGTTGAGAACGCGGATACGGTGGTTATTACCAGCTTGGGAACAGTGTCTTTGACTGGCTCCCGTCAAGTGAATCCGACACTGAACACGATCTACACCATTACGGCAACCAACCCTAGCGGACAGGTATCGTCAACAGTTGCCATCAATGTAAGGGCGGTTCCGCCAAAGGTCCCAGTGCTCACCTCATGTTCGGCCAGCCCGGCGGTGATCAATATCGGCGAGGCTGCGCAAATAAGCTTTACGGCAGTGAATGCCACAGTTGTAACCTTCAATGGATTGGGAGTATCCAGCCCCATTACGGTTCGACCAACGGTAGACACTACTTACACTCTGACCGCATATGGAGCCAACCAACTGACCACGGCCACCTGCCAGGTTCTGGTGAAGGTGAATCAACCGGTGATTCCAATTGGGCCAACAGCAAACGCTGGCACCACGTTCGACACCATCGCACGGGAAGTTACTTTGGATGGCAGCCAGTCGAAGGATTCAGACGGTTTGGCGCTTACGTATAGATGGCGCAATGTAGATCGGACGGCTGCAATTTTGGATCCTACTTCGCAGAAAACCAGGGTTCAACTTGGCGAGCTATTTGGCCCATACATTTTTGAACTGACGGTGACTAATTCTAAGGGGATTTCTTCCAGCAGCCGTGTAACTGTCAATTTCGTTTCTACTAGAGTCTTCTAGACCGAAACGAATCTTTACTGATTAACCTAAGACGGGGGGCAATCTGCCTCCGTCTTTTTTTACGTTAAATTTTCTATCGATAGATTGACTCGAATTGTTGCAATCCCTAATCCTAGGGTGTATAGTTGCTTACATGGTTAACCTTAGAAATGCTTTAGAGCGTTTTTAGGAGTGAATCGTAACGGTTAGATCAAGGAGAACAATAATGAAAGTTCGTTCAAACGTAAAGGCTGGCATGGCTGTTTGGGGTGACTAACTCCATTCCGTTCAGTAGGTTAGTATAAAGACCGCTGGTTTGGTAGCAGTACGCCAAGTCAGCGGTTTTTGATCGTATAGTACTTTAGTACCCGGTACTTAAGTAGGATTTTCCCTCCCTCCAAACCGGGTTATTCCGATACCAGCCCGACAGACCTTGTAATATACTTCAATTGTCTGATTTAAGTAAAACACCTTAGGGTGTTGAGCCGATATCAGCTGTTCTCAGCGTCTATAAGGAGATCAACAATGAAAGTTCGTTCCAACGTAAAGGCCGGCATGGCTGTCTGGGGTGACTAGTCCCATTCGGTAAAATGCCCGAGTAAGACGAGACCGTCAGCGTGGATTTCAGATCTAGCTGGCGGTTTTTTATTGTTGTAAGCTTACTGGAATCGCACGAAGCCCCATTTTTCAGGGACGTGCATGTTCACCACACCTTGTGGAGACCAGACCCAATTGTCTTCTGGCAGGTTGGGAATTTTCTCGTACTTGCCGTTGACTATCCGATGGTGCCATTCCACTCGGGAAAAATTGATGCGCCACGCAGTTCCAACTTTGGGATGGGCAGCGGTGTATTCTTGATGACGAAATCCGTCCCATGGGAATGCGATCTCCAAGGTCCAACCAACGTCTTTGTCCCTTGCATCATTTATACTACCGTTCACATGCACCGCTGTTTGCAGACCTGGGATCGACCAGCTATTATCCGCCTTACCGCCCTTGTTGTAGGGCTTGGGCAGGAATAAATCCCAACCGGTGTTCAATGCATTCATCTCAAACTCAAAGTAGTTGTTTGTGTCTCCAGAAGGGTTCAGGAAGACTTCAAAATCATTGTCACGAAAGATGACTGAATCATGTACAGTCAGAGTTGCCCATACGTGAGGCTCGCGAAGTTCTGCGGCGACATAAAAGAACTGGTCGTCCCAAAGCATTTTGACTCGCGTCTTGAAGCGGGGCTTGGGCTTTCCAATTCCTTGAATATCTTCAAACCAATCGGACCAGGCGGCTGATTTCCACGATGCGTCGTTGATTCGCCCGTCAATCTTTACTGGAGACGATGCGCGATTGCACGTGTATGTTTTAGGGATTTGTCCAAACGCTTCAGAGGCGGCAAGCAGAAGCAGGAATATGTAACGGAACATCCTTTGGAGCATAGAACATTTTCAGGTGTTTTGGGGTTGGTTTGGATAGAATTGTAGTGTCCCATGGCAGTTTCAACCATAGATCAGTCGGCCAGCATTCGAGGAGTATTGGATCAGACTTGGGAAGCATTGCGCCCCCAGTTGGAAGCCTTGCTGGTTGCGCAATGGAAGACCGCTAATGCTGGTCAGCAGAAAGATGTCGCCAATATTGCGCAAGCTGCCCGATGGTTGGACAAGGCGGAAAATAATCAGCAATGGCGTTTAGCGCTGGTTCAGGCAACCAGTAAATTTGCGGAGAGAACGGCACTCTTTTTGATTGAAAATGGGCGTCTGTTTTGCGCCGCTGTTTATGGCTTGGAAACGGAAACTATTTCAGGCACCTACATTCCATTGAGTGAAGCATCGGCGTTTCAGACTGTAGTGGAATCACGGGAAACAGTACTGGCTTTGCGACGCGCCAGCGAAATATCTTCGCAGTTAGCAGCCGTGTTCGATGCTCCGGAAATCAAGAGAGCTTATCTGCTACCGCTACTTTCCAATGGACGGGTGACCGCTATTTTATATGCGGAAGGTGCCAGCGTAAACTTGCCTGCGCTGGAACTTGTCCTGACCCTGGCTTCCACTGCCAGCGTCCTGAATGATCGGGGATTAATGCAGGGCAACACAACGTTGGGTATCGCACCGACCGGTGGGGGCAGTTGGAATAATCTTGCAACCGAAGAAAAGCGCCTCCACTTAAAGGCGCACCATTTCGCCCGTGTGAAAACCGCAGCGCTGTTGCTTAACCGTCCATTGGATGTGCGCGCCGGACGTCGGCGCAAAGCTATTTACACTCCACTGCACGCAGAAATTGATAGTTTACGAAAGCAGTTTGCAACTCAATATTTTTCAAAGTCCGCCAACATGGTGGACTATCTTCACTTGGAATTGATTCGGACCATAGCAAACGATGATGCAACCATACTGGGCTCTGAGTATCCTGGTCCGATGCTGTAGCCTCATCCTGCCAGTAGTCTTGGCTGGGCTGGAGTTACACGGACAAACCTGCGCCGATACTGCGCGCACTTGGCGAACAACCAATACACGTTCGGCACTCGCGGTTTGTGCTGCGCAAAATAATGGTTCGGCACAGTTGGCCATGGCCCAGGCGTCGCTGGATGCGAATCAATTTCAAGAAGCGATAAATATGGCTCGGGCCGCAGGTCAAAAGCTGCCGCAGTTGCGCGACGTCGCAGCATGGATAGAAGCCTCAGCGCAATTTGGGCTGAAGAATTACGATGGCACTTTAGCAGCGCTACCTCCCATTTGGGCCAGTCGATTTTCGACTCCATTGTTCGGTAAGGCCACCATGCTAGGAGCAAAAGCTGCCAAGGAAAAAGGTGATCCGCGCGCGGGTATCGCAATTCTAAAGCAACATGCCTTGGAGGTTCCTCAACCTCAGGGAGATTTCCTTTTAGGTGAGTTGTGGAACGATGCCGGAGAAGCGGTGGAAGCGGCCACGGCGTATCAGCGGGTCTATTTTGGATATCCCACTTCAGCAGAATCAGCCAAGGCTTCCTTCCCGTTGACCGCGCTGAAATTGAAGTTAGGGGCAAAGTATCCCGGTCCACCAACTGCCACCTGGCTGGACCGCATTGCACGTTTACTTCCTACTCGACCGGGCTTGGCCAAAGAGGATATTAACTTGGCCAGCACGTCCTGGAGTGGACAGGAAAGGGAACTGGCCACGGTGCGTCAAGGTGCAGCAGATTATTTTGGCGGTGCCAGGGAAAAAGCCCTCAACTTTTTACGAACTCTAAATCTGGTTAGTCCTACCGCCGATGCAGAACGGCTTTATTACATGTTTGCTGCGGCCAAACGGCTGGATAGGGAAGCGGATATGAAGTCGGCGTTGGTCGAACTTTCAAAACGCTACCCTTCTTCCAAGTGGCGATTGAATGCCCTCACCGATGCCGGATATTATTATCTTTTGGACAACCGCTATGCGGAGTACGAGCCCGTTTATGCCGCTTGTGCCGAATGGTTTCCCAAGGAACCCAAAGCTGCCTTCTGCCATTGGAAAGTGGTGTGGAGCAGCTACCTGCGCCATCGTGGCGATGCTGTTGATCTGCTTCGAAATCACCTACAAATATTCCCCCAATCGGAAAAAGCCAATGCTGCTCTTTATTTTTTAGGCAGAAATGCTGAACGGGAGTCCGACCCAGATTCGGCCAGGGCCTACTATCAGGCTGCCTATGATAAGTTCCCGAACACTTACTACGCACTGGAAAGCCGCAGACGGTTGAACGACGTCCGCTTGTTACAAGCAAGCTCAAGTGTCACAGTGACCGATTGGGTATCGCGATTAGGATTTCCAGACAAGAGAACGCAGGTATCTTTCAAGCTAACTCCCACCGCGATATGGTCCATGGAAAGAGCTCGCTTACTAGAGAATTCAGGGTTGCAGGATTATGGCGAAGCGGAATTACGTTCGGTGGTGCGCAAGGAAGGTCAAAGCGTTCCAGTGGCAATTTTCCTGGCAGAGATGATGCAGCGGCAAGGGCTGATTGACAAGGGGATTCGTCATATCAAAGGCACTGTGCCAAATTATTTATACCTGCCCATTGCCGATACTGGCGAAGCTTTTTGGCGCCTCGCTTTTCCAATGCCCTATAGTCAATCACTGATCCGTTTCAGTGAGCAGCGCTCCATTGATCCGTTCCTGATGGCCGGTTTAATTCGGCAGGAATCCGAATTCAGTCCTACGGTTGTGAGTCATGCAAACGCATATGGCCTGACCCAAGTGATGCCCGCTACCGGCCGGGAACTGGCGCAAAGATTGCGACTGGGACCTTTTTCCACCAGCATGTTGATTAAGCCAGAAATCAACTTGAACATGGGGACTTACTATGTCCGCATGATGTTGGATTCATTGGATAACAGCATGGTGGAAACGCTGGCCGCCTACAATGCCGGTCGAACTCGAGTGATCAAGTGGCGCACGTTCGGACAGTTCCGCGAACCATCAGAATTTATTGAAACGATCACGTTTGATGAAACTCGAGACTATGTGCAAAGCGTGATTCGCAATGGGGAAATGTATCGGCAATTGTATTCTAAAGAACGGGAGCAGTTGCTGGCAAAGAATGACCCAGTGTCGCCAGTAGTAGCAGCGCCAGCACCGAAACTGGTAGTAAAAAAATCAATAAGTACGAAGTCAAAGAATGCAAAGAGAAAAGTTCAGAAGTAGTCGAACAGCCCAGTTCACAGAGAGCGTCATCCGCGAGATGACTCGTCTGGCGATCCCTGCGGGCGCAGTCAATTTGGCGCAAGGATTCCCCGACTTCCCTGCCCCGGCACAGCTCAAGCAAGCGGCCATAGAAGCCATCACAGCGGACCATAACCAATATCCCATCACGTGGGGAATCAAACCGCTGCGCCAGGCGATTGCTCAAAAATATCAACAACACTATGGCTTGACCATTGACCCGGAACGCGAAGTTACGGTGGTTTGCGGGTCCACAGAAGGTATGGTCGCGACATTACTTGCCACCGTGAATGACGGCGATGAAGTAATCACCTTTGAACCCTATTACGAAAACTATCATCCCGACCTGTTGCTGTGTGGAGCAACGCGGAAGCTGATCACACTGCATGCTCCCGATTGGACCTTTGATCGCGAAGAGATGCGGCGGGCTTTCAGCAAGAAGACCAAAGCCGTCATCATTAATACTCCCAACAATCCAACTGGTCGAGTCTTTTCGCGCGAGGATTTAGAGTTCATCGCCGCCCTTTGCCAGGAGTATGACGCGCTTTGCATCACCGATGAAATTTACGAACATATTATTTACGATGGCGCAGTGCATGTCCCGGTGATGACCATTCCCGGCATGAGGGAACGGGCAGTGATTGTGAACAGCATGAGCAAGTCCTACTCTGTGACTGGTTGGCGTGTGGGTTGGGTGATTGCTGCACCGGACCTTACCGATTCTATTCGCAAGGTGCATGATTTTCTTACCGTGGGTGCGGCAACTCCACTGCAACATGCTGGTGTGCTGGCAATGAATCAGCCGGATACTTTCTACAAAGATTTGGCTGAACACTACGTGGGCAGGCGCGATAAACTGCTGGGCCTGTTGAGTGCGGCAGGATTTCAATGCTTCAAGCCCGCCGGTGCGTATTACATTATGACTGATATTTCGCAATTCGGTTTTCCCGATGACACTACCTTCGTCAAGCATTTGATCAATGAAATCGGCGTTGCTGCGGTACCGGGATCAAGCTTCTTTTCGGGCAATGGAAAGGGTTCACAGATCGTTCGTTTCTGCTTCTGCAAGAAGTATGAGACGCTGGAGGATGCAGGCCATCGGCTTCGCAAACTGACACAAGCATGAAGCCTGTTTTCCTGATTGAAGAACGCACACTGGAAGCAAACGGAGAGAGTATCCCGCTAGCGGTGGCCGTTGATCCAAATCAACTTTTGCAATTGACTCTGGGCATTACGCGGGCAACAGAACAATCCAGTCTGGATGTTGTGATTCATTCCTCAGCGGATGGCAAAGAGTGGAGCGCCAAGCCGATTGCGGAGTTTCCTCAGAAATTCTATAAAGGTGTTTCCGCTTTACTTTTGGACCTGTCTACGTTTCCTGGTGCTTCGTTCTTACAAGCACGATGGAAATTAAACAGGTGGGGCAGAGGTCCATTGAAAGCGACTTTCGGCGTTTATGTTTTCGTCGACGGGTTGAAGCCCTAGCAATGCCTCCTCCAGTATGGCCACCCGACGCAACTCTGGCCCAAAAATCGCAGTTGAGTCATTTTATAAGTGCCACCGGAATAGCTGATTTTCACACCCTCTTGCAGCGTTCGAAAGATGATCCAACCTGGGTCGCTCACCAGATGATTACCTTCCTTCGTCTGCGCTTCGATAGCCCCTTCCACCACGTCACCACAACCAAAGGGATCTATTGTAACGACTGGATAAAAGATGGGACAGTGAATGCTTCCCGGCTGATTACTGAAAATGCTCCAGCTTCGCAAATTGCACTCACTTGGGAGAATGAACAAGGGGAATCGCGCTCCTGGAGCTATCGCGCTTTTGCTGCGGTCACTCGTCGTGCTGCGGCAACTTTGGTCGAATGCGGAGTGGGGGTTGGCGACAAAGTGGTCATCCCCAAAAATCTGGCGTTGGAAACAATTGCGGCTTTATCGGCATGTGCGCGCATCGGCGCGATTGGCATTGAATCCACGGATTCAGATTTCATCATTGATAGCGCACCGTGGGATTCGTTGGATAAACAGCCCTTGAATCAGCCACCGTTACCACTGCCGCCGGAAACACTGCTGTTGGATCATCGCACACACGGAGGATTCATCATCAAGGCTGCCCTTGATCTGGCCTTTGTGGCTGGCGTTGGACGCGGAACGCGTTTTGCATGGTTTGGGAAGGACCCTTGGATGCTGCTTGGTGCCCTGGCCCTTGGGGCAACGGTTGTACTTTTTGACCCGAAGGCCATTGCCAATCCAGATAGACTTTGGGCCCTCTGTGCTCATCAAAATATTGAAGTGATTGGATTGACTCCGCAGATTGCCGTCGATCTGCCTTCGCTGCCTAGTGATCGCCACAATCTGGATCGTCTGGAAATTATTTTAATCGACGGAGTGCTTTATGATCCAGCATTTACTCGGCTCCACAAATTGACGGGTGCCGGGCATTTGTCTGTTCTTCAATATTTGGACGGCGTACAAGCAGACAATCTACTTTGCCCGGTAGAAGCTGGAATTATTTCACAATACTGCCTTGGATCCGCTACTTCCTGTTGAATTTCGCAGCCAACGCTGCAATCTTATCGTCCATACTGGGCTTGGGTTTGGGTGGCGGCGCTATTGGCTGCTGTTGCCGTTGGGGACGCTGAGGTTGCGAACCGTGCTTGATCTTCACACTTGACGCGGCTTCCAACGCTTTAATGGAAAGACCAATGCGCTTGGCTTTTGCATCGAAACTCATCACCTGAACTTTCACAATTTGGCCAGCCTTTAAGGCTTCTGAAGGGTCGGTAATGAAACGATGCGAAATCTCACTCACGTGAACCAATCCATCCTGATGCACGCCAATATCGACGAACGCGCCAAACCTGGTAACGTTAGTCACAACACCTTCCAGGACCATGCCTTCCGTTAGATCCTTAATTTCTTTTACGTCATCGCGAAATTTAGCAACAGTGAATTGATCTCTGGGATCGCGACCCGGCTTGCGCAATTCTTCGCGAATATCGGTCAGCGTAAAGATGCCAACTGTTTCTGTTTTAAATTTCTCCAGATCAATTTTTTCAGCTAACTCTGGCTTGGTGATCAGTTCCGGAATACTGACGCCTAGCGACGTGGCAATTTGTTCAACTACGGAATAAGATTCTGGATGAACAGCCGTAATATCCAACGGATTTTCACCACCACGAATGCGCAAGAAACCTGCCGATTGTTCAAATGTTTTTGGCCCGAATCCAGGTACCGCCATCAAGCTAAGGCGTGATGCAAATCGACCCTTTTCATTGCGAAATTCAACAATTTTCAGCGCTGTTCGTTCACTGATTCCCGACACATGTTTCAGCAGTGCCCAGGATGCAGTGTTCAAATCCACACCCACGCGATTCACGCAAGATTCCACCGTAGCATCCAAACCCTGTTTCAATTTACGCTGATCCACATCGTGCTGATATTGCCCCACGCCGATAGCCTTGGGATCTACCTTGACCAGTTCAGCAAGAGGATCCTGCAATCGCCGAGCAATGGAGATGGCACCACGAACCGTTAGATCTAAGTCTGGAAATTCCTGCCGTGCAATTTCAGATGCAGAATAAACAGAAGCACCTGCTTCGCTCACCACCACGGTGAACACTTGCGATAGACCAGCTTGCAGCAGAAAATCTTTCACAAACTGATCCGTTTCACGCGAGGCTGTGCCATTGCCGATGGCGATAGCCCGAATGTTGTGTTTCTGCAGCATCCCTGTGAGAACTTTTACTGAGCCAACAAGATCGTTCTTTGGCTGGTGCGGATAGATCACGGAATGTTCCAGCATCTTGCCCGTTTCATCCACCACGGCAAGCTTGCATCCGCTGCGGATACCAGGATCAATACCCAACACGGCCAATGATCCTGCAGGAGGTGCAAGCAGCAAGTTTTCCAAATTTTCGCGAAAGACTTTGATGGCCTCTTCATCCGAGCGATCTTTCAAATCCAAACGAATTTCGGTTTGAATGGACGGGTTCATCAACCGGTCATAACCATCTTCAATTGCCAAATCCAAATGCTGCGCCCAATCACCAGGGGCTTTGTGGACTTTGGCTTTCAAGTATTCAATGACGCGCGGTCGCTCCACTTCAATTTCAAAGTAGAGCATGCCTTCTTTGGCACCGCGGCGAATGGCCAACATGCGATGCGATGGAATTTTCGCCACCGGTTCACTGAACTGCGCGTACATTTTAAACTTGCCTTCAGGGTCGTCCACGCCATCAATCGCTTTGGCTGTAACTGAGCCATGATCGGACATCATTGCGCGAACTGCTTTTCGATATTCCGCAGTTTCGCTGACGGCTTCAGCAACAATGTGGCACGCACCTTCCAGCGCTTCATCCACGGAATTCACTTCCTTGGCAACGTCCACAAAGGTGGCGGCGAAGGCATCCAACGGCTGAACGCCTAGCTGCTGTTTCACTAAATAGATGGCTAACGGTTCCAACCCACGATCACGAGCAATGGAAGCTTTGGTGCGACGTTTGGGTTTGTAAGGCAAATACAAATCTTCCAATTCGCTTTTGTCCATGGTGGCTTCAATCTTCTTTTTCAGATCGTCATTGAGCTTGCCTTGTTCGGCAATGGACGCCAGCACCGTTGCACGCCGATCTTCCAGTTCCCTGTAATATTCCAATTTTTCCTGAATCGCCTGGATTTGAACTTCGTCCAGATTTCCCGTTTGCTCCTTACGATACCGAGCAATAAAGGGTACTGTTCCGCCTTCATCTGTAAGCGTAATGACAGTGATCAGATTCTTCAGCGGGATGCTGAGCAGGTTCGAAATGTGGACCAGGACAGAGGTCGGGAGTGTTTTGTTTTCCATGGGTACGGGCAGCGTCGAACTTCAATTTTCGCACGTAATCAAAAGGGGAATGCCAAGCTTTTAGAATTTTCTTGTCAAGCCCCAATACGATATTTTAATGTTCGACACACCCGCACGATCAGCCCACTTACGCTTCTTGCCGTACCATTTGCAACAGCGCTTGAATATACCCGAAACAATAGGCAAAAGCTTGTTGCCCGCCTGTGTCCCCATCGATTTTTGGCACGTGATCGGGCATCAACATTCCGTCGTACTCCACGTCTTTGTAGGTCCGAATCACGTCCAGAAAATTTACATCACCGTTGTCTGGAAACGTTTCCCGGAAGTTAAGAAACTTCCCTTCAATGTTGCGGAAATGAACGTTGAAGATTTTCTTGCGGGAACCAAAGTATCGGATAACATCGTGAATTTCTTTGTTAGGATTTTCCAACATCTCACTGACAGTCCCCTGGCAGAAGTTCAGACCGTGATATTTACTTTCTTTGATGGAGATGAATTTCTTTAGCCCCTCCACATTGCCCAACACCGTTTGTACTCCACGAAATCCTTTATCGCGGGGCATGCCCGGGTCGTGAGGATGGCAGGCTAACTTAACTTTGTATTCCTCAGCCACTGGCACCACTCGATTCAGGAAGTAAGTGATCCGTTCCCAATAAATATCCTCAGTGATCTTGCCTGCAATCGACGGAGTATCCTGATTGGCTTTGGCGTAGTTGAACGTGGAATAGTTGGCACCGCCGCGGCCCTTGGTTGGTTCGTTACGCACCACACCCAGAATCGACATGTTGTATTTCACGCAGGGAATACCGGCAGCAGCCACGTTTTTAATCATCTGGCACACGGAGTCAATGTCACGATCACGATCACCGGAAGCCATCATAATGCCTGGCAATTCGGCCCTTTCCACCACAACAGAGCTCAACGGTAGAGGAACAATATCCAGTGCGATGCCGAAGCTGGCTACGTGATCCTTAAATGCCTTCAGCGCGTCCACACTCCACTTCTCATCCAATTTATTGGAGAACGTGCCAGAGCAGATATTGTTGATGCCAAATGCAGCAAACATTTTCAGCAAAGCGTCGGAATGGCCATTCTGCGTACCAATCTTCATCAACACTTTTTTGCCTGCGGTACGTTTGGGATTGGGAGTTTGTGCCATTGCAACTTGGGCCGCGGCACCTACGGCTACTGGGAAAATATCACGACGTTTCATAAAGGTGATTCGAAGGATGTCACGGCTGATGGGTGTCCGTCAAGAAGGCTCGGATGGCGGAGTTCACCTCAAGGGGCGCATCGTGCTGCACCCAATGCGTCGCATTTGGGATGCGATGGATCTGCAAGTTGGGAACATAGTGATCCAATGAAATTAAATTGCCGGGTAAAATGGCTTCATCACGCTCCCCCCAAATAACCAGCGCGGGCGTTTGCACCATCAGGTTGGGAATCTTAGCATTCTGCACTTCTTCATCCGGCAGCGGAGGAGGATAAGGCATCGCACGATAGTAATTCAGTTGCGCATCTAAGCTACCCGGCTGACTCCAGGCTTGAATGTAAAGGTCCGCATCCTGACCCGTTGTCCCGGTCATTTTGCGCAAGCGTTGATAATTGTCTTCGGCCAAATATTCTGCAGCTCCTTCCCGACGTAAGGAATGAATGTATTGCGCTGCAAGCCGTTGTTGGGGATTGAAGATAATTTCACGAGTATAAGTACTGGGATGCGGGCCGTTGAGAATGATCAAGCGGCTTATCAAATGCGGGTGATAGGCGGCTACGGGCCAGGCAATGGCTCCACCCCAATCGTGACCAACCAAGGTGACAGGTTGGTCTCCTAAAGCAACAATCAGGCCTACGATATCAGCCACAATTTCTTTTACATGATAGCGTTCCACGCCCGCTGGTTTATCGGAAAGATTGAACCCGCGGAGATCGGGCGCAACCACTCGATAGACTTTGGAAAGCTCCGTAATCTGATATCGCCAACCGTACCAGAATTCGGGAAAACCATGCAGGAAGACAATGGTTCCACGATGTTTGTTGTGGCTTCCTTGCACTGCGCAATGCAGCCGTATTCCGTTGGTTTCAATAAACTGAAATTCGGGATCCAATCCGTGCATAAGCGTATCGTGGTCCTTAGCGTACAATGATCTCATGGATTCCGCAGTTCAACTGGAAACATTGCTTGCCAAGGTCAGGCGACGTATTTTGACGCATTTGCTGGTGGGTCAAACCATTTATGCAGCCTGTTTTGGCTTGGCAGCGGCAATTTTATTGCTGTTGTTGGGAACGCAAGTTCTGAACTGGTATTGGCCATTGTTGCTGTTCGCTGCGGTGTTGGCGATTAGCTCCTACCGCTTCCGCAATCGGGCACCTTCCATGTATGAAACAGCGCAAAGAGTGGATCGGAAACTTTCTTTCGCTGACAGCCTTTCCACGGCATATCATTTTCGTGAATCAACCGGTGCGATTGCCACAACACAGCGCCAGACAGCTAGCGATCTGATTCCATCCATTGATATGGGAACCGCCGTTCCATTGGTGATGCCGCGATCCATTTATGCGGCGGCGGTTTTGGCATTGTTGGCTGGGTCAATGTTGGTTGCGCGCTACGGTTTGATGCATTCTCTTTCATTGGAAAAACCATTGGTGACCGGTGCCATGGATTTCTTCAAACCATCCATCGCTAAACAATTGGCGATGTTGAAACAGAGCAATCCGCTGCTTGCCAAAGAATTGGAAAAGCTGGGAATATCTTTGGATGATACGGGCAACGATGAGACAAAACTTGGAGAAGAAAAGCTTCCCGATAATTTATTGAGCTCCCCTGATATTCCTGATGTGAACGATTTAGCTGCGGGTCGCGATGCTGTGGGTAAAGCCGGCGAAGTTTCGAAAGACATGCCCCCTGAGCCGGGTGAAGCTGGCGAAAAAGGCGACCAGGCCGCTGCCAGCGATGGAAAAGATGGTGGCACTGACGGCGACACAGGCGGCAAGCAACAAAATCAGAAAGGACAGACACCTCCGCCCAAAAGTCAGGATGCAAAGAACGCAAATCAGAACGGTAGCCAGGGCGATAATCCGTTGATGGATAAAATGCGCGACGCGCTGTCTAACATGATGAACAAATTGAAAATGCCCAATAAAGATGGCGATCAACAGCAGGCCGACGGGAAAAAGGGCAATCAGAAAGATGGCCAGAAGCAAGCCAAGAACGGCCAGCAACAATCCGGGCAGAACGGTGAAAAAGGGGAACAGCAAGGCGAACAGGCTGGCGAAGGCGGTGACAAAGCGCAAGATGCCCAGGGCCAAGGTTCAGATAAAACATCTTCGGACGCACAGGCATCACCCGACGCCAAGAGCGGCGTTGGCAAATCTGATGGCAACAAAGATGCACGCTATGCAGAGCAGTTAAACGCCATGGGAAAGATTAGTGAAATTATGGGCAAGCGGGCAGAAAATATCAAGGGCGATGTGATGGTGGAAGTGTCTTCCGGCAAACAACAATTGCGCACTCAGTATTCGCAATCAGGTGCCGCCCATGCATCCACAGGCGGCGAAATCCATCGCGATGAAGTGCCTTTGGAACATCAGGCATACGTTCAGAAATACTTTGAAGAGGTACGGAAAGGCGAGAACACAACTGCTCCCGCCAAGAAAAACTAGGACGCCATTGCTGCCTTTTCCGGTGTCTCAAGCAGGTAACCGATTCCCCTGACCGTGTGAATCATTTTCACCGGATAATGATCGTCAATCTTGCTGCGCAGGTGACGAATATAGACATCCACAATATTCGTCAACCCGTCATAATCCATATCCCACACATGTTCCACAATCATGGTGCGGCTCAAAGGTCGACCTGGATTGCGCATTAAATATTCAAGGATGCTGAACTCTTTGGGTGCCAATTCAATGGTGTCTAAGCCGCGAGTGACTTTGCGGCGAATGCAATCCAGCGCCAAATCGCCCACTTGCAGGCGCTCTGGAAGCGGTTGACCACGACGCAGCAATGCTTTTACGCGAGCCAGCAGTTCCACGAAAGCGAACGGCTTGGTGATGTAATCGTCGGCACCCATTTCCAAACCCTTCACTCGATCATCGACATTGCCACGCGCGCTAAGAATCAGTACGGGCGGCGAAACTTTACGATTGCGAACGCGTTCCAGAACTTTGAGCCCATCCATATCAGGAAGGTTCAAGTCTAAAATCATCAGATCGTAATCGGCTGCATGGATCATATCCAAAGCACTTTGCCCGTCGTAGGCAAGCTCTACTTTGTAGCCGGCGCTCTCAAGACCGCGGCTTAGAAAATCGGCGATGCGTTTTTCATCTTCCACTACCAGGGTTCGAATTGCTGTTTCCATTGTGCTTCCAAGATACAACCTTGTGGGCATCTGGTCCAGCTAAAATGACGTTAAAATTAATTATTCTTTTAAGGATTTGAAACCTATGAAAATTGACTTCGGTGGTCGTAGGGCGGTTGTGACGGGTGGTGCTAATGGCATTGGATTAGCTATCGCCAAAGGGTTGGTCAATGCAAATGCCCGTGTGACGGTCTTCGATTTGGAGCAGGAAACCCCGATGGAGATTGGCAAGTCTTTCGGGGCTGACGGCATTGTGGCCGACGTAACGAATCGTGCGTCGTTAGAGGCAGCATTCGCCCAGGTGTCCGATGTTGAAGTCCTGGTGGCCAACGCAGGCACAGTAATACCCGCTTCACTGCTGGACACTTCCTTAGAATCCTGGAACCGCACCATTGCCATCAATCTTACCGGCATATTTCAAACTCTCCAATGTGCGGTGCACTGGATGAAGCCGCGTCGACAAGGTGCAATTGTTCTGACCGCATCGACCAACTCATACGATGGCGAGGAAAATCTTATTGCCTATAACGCAAGCAAGGCGGGCTTGTTGGGCATTTTGCATACTGCCGCCAACGAACTTGGCCCTTACGGAATTCGGGTGAACTCAATTAACCCCGGACTAATTCGGACTCGTCTCACCGCCCAACACTTCGCCCAACCGGAATTGTTGAAGACCTATTTTCAGGGCATTCCGTTGGGCAGAGGAGGTCATCCGGAAGAAGTGGCTGCGGCAGCCGTCTTCCTGGCCAGCGATCAAGCCAGCTACATTACCGGCGCGTCTCTATTGGTTGACGGAGGTCAACTGACTTCAAAATTTGCAACGTGGAAAGAGCCCGATGCAAAGTACGAAAATGGCGAATGGAAGTTGGTTGATTAAACGAACGTCATGCCGGCAAAAGTCACCACGCTCAATTCATCAATATTCCACTGCTCGTAATGTTCCACATTGCCACGCAACTTGGGCGCACATTTGAGGAACGTGTAGAACGGCGCAGACCCGCACCACTTTAATCCGTCTTCCCCGCCGTCTGATGTAAGATCCCAATACCCGCGCGTATCGCCACTGGCAATACAATCCATGCGAGCTTTGTCCAGTGTGGCCACTTCCAGCATCTCTTCCTGGTTGGCCCGCGCCGCGAACTCATCGCCATAACGCTGCCCCATGTGCGCCATATCCACACCCAGAACCCAGCATCCTTTGTTTCCCAAACGAGTTCCAATTTCACCTAGTGCGTCGAAGAAGCGGGTAGTGTCTTCGTTCTTTTCTGGCAGATGACCATTCTGCATGTCCACGCCAAAGGAACCAACCAGGATGGGCAGAATCCTCACTCTGGGTCCAAGAATGTGCTGCAAGTAGACGGTCTGAAATTCCAGGGAATGCTCAAACGAATGGCAGAAATCTTCCATGGAAACGGCACCAGGAGCCTTTGCTAACAGTTCATCCACCAAGGCGGTTTGGGTTTCAGCCGCACCATATGGCGTTACATAATTCTTCCGTGTCAGGCCGAACTTCGATGGCTCGCCATAGTGCGAAGTGCCAAGTAGGATGAACGTACGATCCATATCCAAATCGGGTCGAAGCGCGGAATAAGCGGCTCTGTAAGAATCGTACCCTCCAAATGGAGACACGTGCGGCGCTGCTATGGCCTTAACCTGGGAAAGACTTTTTGAACCTGCTCCGGACATGTACTCATTGAAAACGGTGCGCAGTTCTTCAGGTGTATCAGGGTACGCACCGCCTGCATGGTTCGCCAGTTTCACTTCGGCTGCGGCGAACTCTTTATGCTTTTCTTCACGAGCCTTTTCGTAAACTTCATCTTCCAAAAAACCTGCCTGGCTCAACGCTTCCCAAACTTGATCTTTCACTTTCGTAATACTCAGATCTCCGGTTTCACGAACCAGTTTGACAGATAGTTCGTTCTCTTCCGTTTCGCCATTGAAGAACTGCAGGAAGGGAACAATTGGCGGTGGAAGAATTAAAGTACGGCCTGAATAGCCATACGAATCGCGAATCATCAACCCTGGGCGATCTTCTACGGGCGAGGGCATTATGTCAAGGTTCCAACGGAGTCGGGGCAAGATGCGGGACATCGCTCTATGATAACTGTATGCCCAAACTTCCTGAAGCAATTATTTCAGCCGCACTGACTGCACTGCCTCGCTGGACCGTAGTCCAAGGCAAACTTCATCGCGACTATGTATTTCCCGACTTCATCCACGCATTCGCATTCATGACCGCTGCGGCTATTGGAATTGAAAAGCAAAACCATCATCCGGAATGGTTCAATGTCTATAACAAAGTCACTGTCGATTTGACGACGCATGATGCGGGCGGGATCACTCAAAAAGATATTGACCTGGCCTTGGCCATGGAAGGATTGGCAAACAAACTGGCATGAAATTTATTCTTGTAACTATGATGGCCGCATCTGCGGTCTGGTCGCAGTCCTATAATGCCGCTGAAATTGATCGCTTGATTGAAGACGCTGTTAGTCGCGATGCACTTCCTGGCGCGGTGCTGTTGATCGGTCAACAAGACCGCATTCTGTATGAGAAAGCCTATGGCAACAGAGCGCTGGTTCCTCAACAAGAAGCCATGACGCTGGACACTATTTTCGATTGTGCATCCCTGACGAAAGTTGTTTCTACTTCCGTTTCCATGATGAAGTTAGTGGAGCAAGGCAAGGTCCGCTTGAACGACAAAGTGACTGCCTACTTGCCCAAATTCCAGAACGGGAAAAGCGATATCACTGTCCGTTTGTTGCTAACTCATTTTTCCGGACTTCGGCCAGACCTGGATCTGAAACCTGTCTGGAAGGGCTATGAAACCGGCATTCAAAAGGCTTTCGTTGATAAGCCGATTGCCGCACCTGGGGAACGATTCATTTACAGTGACATCAATTACATTCTGCTTGGTGAGATTGTTCGGGTTGTTTCTGGGAAGCCGCTGCCTGAATTCGCTAGAAAGAATATCTACGAACCGCTGGGCATGAAAGAGACCATGTATCAACCGCCCTTGGAGCTACGCAATCGCATTGCGCCCACGGAGCATTATCCTGGCGACGCTGGCCCGTTGCGAGGAATCGTACATGACGAGACTACTAAGTTCATGGGAGGCATTGCCGGTCATGCTGGACTGTTTTCCACTGCTCGCGATTTATCCAAATTCGCGCAAATGCTATTAAATGGGGGCGTGCTGGATGGCAAACGTGTGCTGAGTCCGTTGACCGTTCGCAAATTTACCGAACCCGCCACCCCTGCCGATCAACCGATTCTACGGGGACTCGGCCCGGATATCGACAGTCCATTTTCTGCCAATCGTGGCGAGTTTTTCCCTATCGGATCGTTCGGTCACACTGGCTTTACGGGAACGTCCATGTGGATGGATCCGTCAACAAAGACCTATGTAATCCTGCTATCGAACAGCGTGCATCCACACCGTCGGCCAGCCACTACCGCCTTGCGCGCCAAGATCGCAACCATCGTCGCAGCCAATGTCGGGATGGATGCGCAAGGGGTGATCCTGTCCGGTTACAACGAAACCATAGCTGGTGCCGGTGTGCGCCGCGCGGTCGCTCGCAGTGGATCTGTGGAGACTGGTTTGGATGTGGCCGAAGCTCAGGGATTTCAGATGTTGAAGGGCAAGAAAGTGGGCCTCATCACCAATCAAACCGGGTTAAATAAAGATGGTGAGCGCAATGTTGACGTGATGTTGAAGGCCGGTGTCCAACTGGTGTCGCTGCTGGCTCCAGAGCATGGAATTTTCGGTAAAGAGGATCATGAAAATATCGGGCATAGCAACGATGAAAAGACTGGCCTAAAAGTTTGGAGTTTGTATGCAGACAAAGATCGCAGACCTTCAGCGCAAATGCTAAAGGGCCTGGATGCCTTGTTATTCGACATTCAGGACATTGGCACGCGCTTCTATACCTACCCCGCCACCATGCTCTATGCAATGGAAGAAGCGGCCAAGCATAAGATTCCTTTTTACGTTTTTGACCGCCCCAATCCCATTGACGGTGTCCACGTGGAAGGGCCCATGTTAGATTCGGGCTCAGAGAGTTTTGTAGCTGCACACGTGCTGCCTTTACGCCACGCTATGACGCTTGGGGAACTTGCTCGCCTGTTCAATGGAGAACGGAAAATAGGCGTGGACTTGCGGGTGATTCCCATGAAAGGTTGGCAGCGCGGTGACTGGTTCGATTCCACAAATTTGCCCTGGACAAATCCTTCGCCGAACATGCGATCACTGAACGCGGCGCTGCTTTATCCTGGCTTGGGCATGATTGAATATTCAAAGAATTATTCAGTGGGTCGAGGGACCGATGCGCCGTTCGAACAAGTCGGTGCCGATTGGATGAATGTAAAAGCGGTGGCACAGTATCTGAATCAGCGGAAGATTCCCGGAGTGCGTGTTTATCCCACATGGTTGCTGCCTGTGGAATCAAACTTCAAGGGTCAGCGCATTCAAGGGTTGCGATTTATGATTACCGATCGCGAGCAATTCCGTTCGGTAAGGCTGGGGCTGGAATTAGCAGTTGCTTATGAAAAGCTGCACCCTGGCAAGATGGATTGGAAGGCCAATGCAAAGCTGATCGGCAACAAGGCAGTGGTTGATGCGATTCAAAAAGGGGAGGATGCACGATTGATTTTTGACCGGATTGACGATCAGTTAAAACCCTTTTTGGAGATCAGACGGAAGTATTTGATCTATTAGGCTTGTTCATGGCCGGGTTTGTGGATAGTCGCACAAGGTTTGTAGACACGCAGGTTGATCGCTGTGGCTAATTTCCAAAGGGAACGGACATGAGGATCTTTCCCTCCGGTTATTGTTGAAGGAAAGCTGGCCGAATCCTCGGTTCCAGATAAGTAAGAAGCCAGACTGCGAATGAACTGAAAAATAGTGATCAGCAAGGGATTATCTATTTTTACGACGCCCAAGCTGTTTTCGCAATAGCCAATGGTGGGAGTACTGCCCTGTCCAAACCATCGCACAGGACCAGTACGAAATAGGGAGAGCAGCGGCTACTCCCCCTGTGCAATTACAAGAGTTCGGATGCGCTGAAGAAAAATCTGGTCTCGTCCGCTGCCGTTTCCGGTGCGTCTGAACCATGGGCTGCGTTGCGTTCAATGCTTGTCGCATACAGCTTGCGCACAGTGCCTTCCGCAGCATTTGCCGGGTTGGTTGCGCCCATCAATTCACGCCACTTTGCGATAGCATCTTCGCGTTCCATGACCAGCGCCACAATCGGGGCCTCAGTCATAAACGTCACCAAACCCTTGAAGAACGGACGTTCTTTATGGACACCGTAAAATGACTCGCCCTGTTGCTGGGTCATGTGCAACTTCTTCATGGCCACAATGCGAAAGCCATTCTTCTCAATCAGGTCAATTATTTTTCCAGAATTGCCAGCCGCCACAGCGTCCGGCTTAATCATTGCGTAGGTACGTTCCAAGCTCATAATCTGCTTTTAACCTTTTCTCCAATTTCGGCTGGCGTTGCGCAGACAGTAATGCCCGCATCTTCCATTGCCTTAATCTTGTCTTCAGCCTTACCGCTACCACCGGAAATGATGGCACCAGCGTGGCCCATACGACGTCCCGGAGGCGCCGTTTGTCCAGCGATGAAACCAATCACCGGCTTCTTCACATTGTGCTTAATCCACTCAGCGGCAATCTCTTCATTGTTACCGCCAATCTCACCAATCATCACAATGGCGTGGGTATCAGGGTCGTCATTAAACAACTGGATTGCGTCAATGTGGGTGGTGCCAATAATAGGATCGCCACCAATGCCGATGCAGGTAGATTGGCCAATGCCCAGCTTCGTCAACTGTCCCACAGCTTCGTAAGTGAGCGTGCCCGAACGCGACACAACACCCACTGGACCCTTCTTATGAATGTGCCCTGGCATAATGCCAATACGGCATTCTTCCGGTGTGATGATGCCCGGACAGTTGGGACCAATCAGCCGTGATTTACGGGATTTCAAGAACTCCCGCACCACAATCATGTCCCGCGTAGGAATGCCTTCTGTAATGCAGACAATCAGCGCAATGCCCGCGTCTGCTGCTTCCATAATGGAATCGGCAGCAAAGGGAGGCGGCACAAAAATAACCGTGGCATTGGCTCCGGTATCCTTCACCGCATCGGAAACGGTGTTAAACACGGGAAGATCTAAATGTTTTTGGCCACCTTTGCCAGGTGTAACTCCACCCACCACTGTGGTGCCATAGGCAATGGATTGCTGGGCGTGAAACGTGCCCTGACTGCCAGTGAACCCTTGCACCAACAGACGAGTGTTTTTATTTACAAGTACGCTCATTGTGCGGCCCTCACAATTTTCTCTGCCGCGTCTTTCATGCCGTCAGCAATGGCGAAATTGAACCCGGATTCCAGAATGATTTTCTTCCCTTCCTCAACATTGGTTCCTTCCATGCGAATCACGATTGGAACTTGAATGCCCAGGTCTCGCGCGGCATTCACAACCCCGCGAGCAAGTATGTCGCAACGTAAGATGCCACCAAAAATATTAATCAATACGGCATTCACAGCAGTGTCTGACAGCAGAATCCGGAATGCGTTCTTAATCTGCTCTTCATTAGCACCGCCGCCAACATCGAGAAAGTTTGCCGGTTCTCCACCAGTGTATTTGATGATGTCCATGGTGGCCATGGCCAACCCGGCGCCATTCACCATACACGCAATATTGCCGTCCAGCTTGATGTAGTTCAATCCGAACTTCGATGCTTCCACTTCCAGCGGATCTTCTTCGTTCAAATCGCGCAAACTTTCAAACTCTTTATGACGGAACAGCGCGTTGTCATCAATGGTGATCTTCGCGTCAAGAGCCATCACATGGCCGTCAGTTAGCAGGATGAAAGGATTAATTTCCGCAAGGGATGCGTCAATGTCGTCGTAAGCCTTGGTCAAAGCGATCATCGCTTTCACCGCTTCGTTCACGCTTGCCGCTGGAATTCCAATTCCAAAAGCCAACTTACGAGCCTGAAAGGGCAAAAGGCCAAGGCCCGGTTCAATGATCTCTTTCAGGATTTTTTCAGGAGTGTGCACAGCAACTTCTTCAATGTCCATTCCGCCTTCACTCGATGCCATGAACACGTTTTTGCCTTGAACCCGATCCAGCGTGATGCCCAGATAAAGTTCCTTAGCAATGGGCAAACCTTCTTCAATCAGAAGTCGATGCACCTTGGTCCCTTCTGGGCCAGTCTGGTGCGTCACCAATTGCATGCCCAAAATTCTGTGGATGGCAATGGAGGCTTCTTCAAAAGTCTTGGCCACTTTAACCCCACCACCCTTGCCGCGTCCGCCTGCATGGATCTGTGCTTTAACGACGGTAACCCCGCCAAGTTCTTTGGCCGCAGCCTCAGCTTCTTCTACGGAAAATGCCACTTTGCTCTTGGGCACAGGCACCCCGTAGCGGGCCAAGATGGCCTTCGCCTGATACTCATGAATTTTCATAGGGTAAACTGCAATGATAGCATGCCACTTCTGCCCATCCTGGAACGAGTAATCCAGCGCGAGGACCTTTCCTCAGACGATGCCGAACACGCCATGAGGTTTATTCTCAGCGGTGAAGCGTCCGTCGCACTCATTGCTGCTTTCCTTGTTGCTCTCAAAATGAAAGGGGAAACCGCTGACGAATTGTATGGATTCGCCAAGGAAATGCGCCATAGAGTGGTCCACGTAGAAGTTCCCCAACAAGGGGAACCGTTGCTTGACACCTGCGGCACTGGTGGCGATGGCAGCCATACGTTCAACATATCTACGGTAACTGCATTTGTGGTTGCAGGTGCCGGGGTCCGCGTGGCGAAGCATGGCAACAGATCCATCAGTTCCTTGTTTGGCAGCGCTGATTTATTGGAAGCGTTGGGTGTAAATATCGCCATTGAACCAACACAGATGGCTCAATCTATTCGGGAGACTGGAATGTGTTTTCTCTTCGCCCCAGCATTGCATCCAGCCATGCGCCACGCCCAACCAGCCAGGCGTGAATTGAAATTGAGGACCGTGTTCAATTTGTTGGGACCGTTGGCCAATCCGGCTGGTGCCACTGCGCAATTGATCGGCGCGCCAAGCGTGAAAGCTGCGGCGTTAATGGCTGGCGCTCTCAGCCGATTGGGACTGCAACATGGCTTCGTTGTTCACGGCAGTGATGGACTGGATGAAATCACCACCACCGGTTCCACCACGGTGTTTGAAGTTAGGCCAGGCAAAGTGGATCAATTGCAATGGCACCCTTCTGATTTTGGACTTCCCCTTGCCGACCCGGCATCGTTGAAAGGCAGCGGTCTGGAGGAAAATACGGCCATCGCCAGAGCCATTCTGGCAGGAGAAAAAGGTCCCTGTCGTGAAATTGTAGTAGCCAACGCGGCGGCAGCTTTAGTGGTGGCAGGCAAAACCAAGGACTTGCGCGAAGGTGTCAAAATGGCCGAAGCATCCATTGATTCCGGTGCGGCCGCAAACAAGCTACAAGCCTTAGTCGATTTCACTCGCAGTTGCAATTTTTCCGAATGAAGAAAGAATTTCAGTCATCCTGCTGGACATCGCCGAGCGGGCAAATACCTGATCGCAACCGGCCTCCAGCGCCTTACGTTTTAATTCTTCTTGCACGTGGGAATGAAAACCGAGAATGCGGGCTTGGGGATACTGAGACCGTAGCCATTGGATCGTTTCAATTGGCTTAGTAGCGGCGCAGTTTAAATCGAACAAGTAGCAATCTGGATTTTCATTGGCTCTGGCGCGAATAGACTCAGCGTTGCAAAGCTGTGTCAGATCCAACCCTGCGTGCTTCGCACCATCCTGGATCTTCACTAGAAAAAACAGATCGTCGAGCGCGGCAAAGATTTTGGGCATTTGCGATCAGTATCGCATGCTATGTTTATTAAGAATGCCCGGTGACAACCCGTTTCTTGACCCCCAACGCTTTGAGCGGCGCATAGAGCCCTGCATCATTGTAATCTTCGGTGCCAACGGAGATTTGACTAAACGAAAGCTGGTTCCGGCGCTATACCGGCTGGCTTATGAGAGGCGCCTGCCTCCCGGTTTCGCAATTGTTGGCGTTTCACGCACCAAACTTTCCGACGATGATTTCCGTGGGAAGATGCGCGAATCCGTTCAGGAATTCTTGGAAAATAGCCCTTTTGATGAAACACTGTGGCAGGAATTTGCACGCGGCCTTTACTATGAATCCGGCGACATTGGCGATGCCGCAAGCTTTGAAGTACTTGGCAAACGCCTTGATGCCATCGGGACAGAGCGAGGTACGGGCGGCAATGTTTTGTTCTACCTTTCAACCCAACCCAGCCAATATGCCCCAGCAGCCGCAGGTCTTGGCAAAGCAGGTTTAAGCAAGCAGGATAAGGGTTGGCGAAGACTGATCATCGAAAAGCCTTTTGGGCACGATCAGCAAAGTGCCAAGGCATTGGAAGTTGCCCTTCATCAACATTTTGAAGAACAACAGCTTTACCGCATTGATCATTACTTAGGGAAAGAGACGGTTCAAAACATTTTGGCGTTCCGTTTCGGCAATCCTATTTTTGAACCGCTTTGGAACCGCAACTATATCAATCACGTTCAAATCACCGCAGCCGAATCCATTGGTGTGGAAGGACGCGGTGCTTACTATCAGGAAGCTGGCGCATTGCGCGACATGATCCAAAACCATCTATTGCAGGTGATGGCCACTGTGACCATGGAACCCAGTGCCGTATTTGAATCCAGCGCGGTGCGTGATGAACGGGCCAAGCTGCTGCGGTCCATTCGTATTTGGAAGCCGGAAGAAGTGATGCAGAACACAGTGGCTGGCCAATATGGTCCGGCCAGCATTGGTGGCACCAGCGTTCCCGGATTTCGCCAGGAAGCTAACGTCAGTCCAACCTCTATGACCGACACTTTTGCCGCTGCAACATTCTTTGTTGAGAATTGGCGTTGGGCTGATGTTCCGTTCTATATTCGCACCGGCAAACGGATGCCCAAGCGCGTTACTGACATCGCCATCCGTTTTAATTCCGTGCCCCATTCCTTGTTCAAGACCATTACCGATGGTGAGCAGGTGGAAACCGCGCGACCCAATGTTCTGGTTCTGCGCATCCAACCGGAAGAAGGTATTTCACTGCGCTTTTCATCAAAGCAACCCGGTGCAGGCATGACTCTGCGCCCAGTTTCCATGGACTTCAATTACGGATCAAGCTTTGGGGTTCGAACGCCAGCCGCTTACGAAACGTTACTGCTTGACGCCATGTTGGGCGACGCAACCCTCTATACGCGCCAGGACATGGTGGAAGCATCGTGGTCAGTGGTGCAGCCCATCCTCAACGAATGGTCAGCCCGTAAGGACGACGTGTTTCCCAATTACGACGCAGGCACCTGGGGACCCAAAACATCCGATGAAATGCTGGCCCGGCGCGGACATACGTGGAGGGTTCCCTAAATGCCTACCACCGCTGTTCACCCGGAACAAATCCTCAAGGAACTGGCCAACCTTTGGGTAGACCTGGGTAAGGAAGATGCGGCAAAGTCCTCCAACGGTGTGATCCGCGCCTGTTCCATGACTTTGCTGATTGCCACTGCAGGCGATGAAGATGCGGAATCGGCGTCGGAAACAGCCGCAGAATTAATGCGCCAACATCCGGGCCGCGCAATCTCCTTACGTTTCCAACCAGATGTAATCGACGTTCTTGATTCGCGAGTCTATGCCCGTTGCTGGATGCCATACGGCCAACACCAACAACTCTGTTCCGAACAAATTGAAATCTCTGCGTCCATGGATCGCATTCCCGATGTCTATTCAGCAGTGCTCGGACTCAGCGTGCCCGATCTGCCCGTTATGCTTTGGGTGAAAACCGCTTCCCTGCTCTTTCGACGGGAATTTGATCCACTGCTACGCATGGCCCGCACCGTAATCATCGACTCATCACAAATTGCCGAGCCAACCGTCGCCCTGCAACGCGTTCAGGAATTGATCGCTAGTGGCTGGCGCATGAAGGATTTGAATTGGGCTCGGCTCACCATTTGGCGCGAAGCAATTGCCCAGGTTTTTGAGCAGGATTCCTGGCGAGAATTGATCCCCAGCATTGATGAAGTTACGCTATCGCATAGAGGCTCAGACATCGCCACCGATGCTTGTTATATGGCGTCCTGGCTGGCATCGCGACTTCCTGCAGCAAAGGTGAAGTTTGTAAATGCCGCCGATACCCTTAACGAAGGCTTGCAGGCTGTAGCCATCTCAGCCGGTGTTCGGCAGGCATCTGTCACCGCTACCGATCCAGAACGACTGACCGTTGAAATCGATGGAATGTACCATCAAATGTTGATGCCTCCGCGTACCGATGAAGCCTTGTTGCATGAAGAGTTATCCATCCTTGGCAAAGATTGCAGTTTTGAACAATCGCTAGCTAACGCTCTCATATATACCCAATAAACTCACTATGGCGAAGCTATTCAAACTTCCAACTCCACAGGCCGCAGCCGCTGCCGCTGCTGATCGCATCACCAAAATTATCAGCACCATTAATCGTAAGACGAACAAGGTTAGCCTGGCCGTTTCCGGTGGCTCCACCCCTAAACTGCTTTTCCAGGAATTGGTCAAACAGCAAATCGATTGGGCCACAGTTCACCTGTTTTGGGCGGACGAACGCGGCGTGCCACCCACCGACGCCCAAAGTAATTACCGCATGACTAAGGAATTTCTGCTGGATTCGTTGAAGTATCCGCGCCCCACAATCCATCGCATCCCTTCAGAATTATCAGCAGTAGATGCAGCAAAGCGCTACACAGAAGACATTGTTTCCTACTTCAATTTGCAACCTGGAGATTTTCCAATTTTCGATATCGTACAACTGGGCATGGGTAACGATGCTCACACAGCCAGCCTTTTCCCTGGTGAACCGTCTATTGAAAATCATTCTGAAATTGTGGCTGCTCTCTATGTGGAAGGGAAAAAGCAGTGGAGGATCACGCTGCTTCCGGGCCCCATTCAGCGCGCCAGTAACCGCATTTGCCTAATCACTGGCACCGACAAATCCCACGCATTAAAAGCTGTTCTGGAATTCCCCACGGACCCCATGGAGTTCCCCATGCAATTGGCAATTACTACTCGAGGATCCACGGAATGGTATGTGGATGAAGCTGCTGCGGCGTTGCTCGAATAAGATTCAAGGCAGTTCGATTGCGTCGTATTCATCCAGCCGACGAACGTCCAGCCGCGTCCGACCCTCGGGCGATGTTTCGTAGATATCGCGAAATTTAACGCCCCATGCCATTTCCTCAAATCGATACGAATAGCGTGTATGCACTGTCTGCATGAACGTTTCATCGGTGGCGCTGATCAGAACCAGAACTTCCGGTTCGCTTTGCAAAAACTCTGCTTCGGTCTGGCCGTAGAAAGGACTCTCCGAATCAATCGGGTGCACCACCACCCACTGGATGGGAAGAAACCCAACTCGATCGCGCTCCAAATTTAATTGGTGAAATTTGCGCACCATCTGCCCATTCTTTTCTTCCAGTCGCAGTAGTGTCACTCGGGCGCGCACCTCTGCCAATTCATTGGTGCTGCCATTGGCCAACCGAAACATAATCGCACGGCCGCCATGGAATGGAGCAATCACCGCGTTCTTGCTAAAACGCAGGTGCGCAATGGGTCGAGAAAATCGAGCGAACAAAAGTCCAGTAGCCAGCGCAAATCCCAGCAGTCCAGTAAGAGCTTCCACCGCCACCAGAACGTTGGCTGGGATACCTTCCGGAGTCATCTTGCCGTAGCCAATGGTCACCAGAGTCTGCACGCTGAAAAAGAAACTTTCCAGAAATCGGATACCGAACGTGCTTTCATTCACACCAGAAATCGACCCCGGTCCACACAGAATGTAACCAAGGGCAAACAGGCTGTTGAGGAACAGATAAGCCAGCACCACCAGGCTCAGAAATTTCCACCATGGGATGGTTAACAGTGCGTGATAAACGTTCAGCGCCTCCCATTTCGGCGCACCAAATCGATCCACATTAAAGGTGCCATCCTGGTTCATGGCCCGCAATCGGGACTGGTTGGCCAGGCGTCCACCAAGGCCAAGATCCTGGTTCAATTCTTCGCGGTCAATTGCAGGATTTATTGGGATGGGATGCTTGTCCTTTGGCATGTTTCATTAGGGTGTTGCGTTACTTGCATGATATCAGCATGCTTACAACGTGACCAAATATCCCAAACACCATTATCCCAAACACCATCCTTGACATTTTCTGATTCGCCGATAAGCTGAAAGCATGCCTAGTCGGTCCATGCAGAAAAAAGAAATCGTCAGCGCTCCACTAAGCCGCATCGGTCAGCGCCGCCAAATAGTCATCCCAAAAGCAGGCCGTGTTCATATGGACCGACAAACAATTCAAGGCCCAGATGATGTCCTCAATTCTAAAGAAGCAACCAAAGTTCGCCAGGCACTGGAGCAAGTAGAAGAAGGCACAACAAATCCCTGGAGCCAAGTGAAAGATGAGTTGGGTCTGTGAAGTATTCTTCTAAAAGCCTTATGTGTTGTAATGCGTATTTACCGCAAGTCGAACGGCAAATTCAGCTCTTACAGATCAAGTAATCTGAACAGCGTTCAAGGCACGCTTCTCACTCCCCATCAAGCCATGGTACAAATCACAGTACGGCATGCCTTTCAAACGACTGCTCCTCTTCCTTCTGATTCCAGCCTGCTTCGGCCAAGGAATCGACTACGTAAAAGAACACTACACAAAGTTCGATTTCAATATTCCCATGCGCGACGGAGTCAAACTATTCACCTCCGTCTACGTACCCAAGAATTCGTCCAAAACCTACCCGGTGATGTTTACGCGCACTCCCTACAGCGTCAAGCCCTACGGAGTTGACCAGTACCGCACCTCGCTCGGCCCCTCCGAATTATTCACCAAAGAAGGCTACATTTTCGTCTATCAGGACGTGCGTGGACGTTTCAAATCGGAAGGCGTCTTTGAACAAGTCCGTCCGCACAACCCTAATAAACAGGGGCTAAAAGATGTGGACGAGAGTTCCGATACGCGCGATTCCATCGACTTCCTGCTGAAGAATATTGAAGGTCACAATGGACGGGTCGGCATGTACGGCATCTCTTATCCAGGCTTCTACACGTCCACAGGTATGATCGATGCGCACCCCGCCTTGAAAGCAGTATCCCCGCAAGCGCCCGTTACGGACTGGTTCATTGGCGATGACTTCCATCACAACGGGGCGCTCTATTTGGCTCATGCATTCCGCTGGCTTTGGGCCAACTCTCGTGAAAATCATGCCAAGGCCGACAACACCCCTCTGCAAGTATTCGACTACACTTCACCCGATGGCTACGACCTGTTTCTTGGTATGGGCACACTCGCCGAAATCAACGAAAAGATGAACAAGAACGCTGTTCCATTCTGGCGCGACATGGCCCAGCATCCCAACTATGATGCCTTCTGGAAGGCGCGCGACATTCGTCCGCACCTGACCAACATCAAGCCTGCAGTGATGACAGTGGGTGGCTGGTTCGATGCTGAAGATCTGTTCGGCACTCTGGAAACGTACCGCAAAGTGGAAAAGAGTTCCCCCGGAACATTTAACATTTTGGTGATGGGCCCTTGGTATCACGGTGGATGGGCAAGCAGTACAGGCAAGTCATTAGGCAGTGTGGATTTCAACACGAAGACTTCCGAACACTACCAGAAGAACGTGGAACTTCCCTTCTTCGAATATTTCCTCAAAGATAAAAAAGATCCTAAATTGGCCGAAGCTATTGTGTTCGAAACAGGAACCAATGTCTGGCGAAATTATCCATCCTGGCCACCGCCCGGTGCCACACCTGTCAGTCTCTTCCTCAGCACTAATGGAGCTTTAAGTTGGAACAGGCCTACCGTAAAAGCCAATGACGAATACGTAAGCGACCCCGCCCGTCCGGTACCCTACGTCGGCTACATCGCCAACACCATGACCCGCGAACACATGCTGGACGATCAACGTTTTGCCGCCACCCGGCCCGACGTGCTGGTCTATCAAACTCCATTGCTGGAAGTTGACACCACTCTTGCCGGACCTCTCAAGGCCACGTTATATGTTTCCACTACCGGAACTGATTCCGATTTCGTAGTGAAGCTGATCGACGTCTATCCGTCTGACTATCCCGATCCCGTTCCGAACCCCACCAACGTGCGCATGGGCGGATATCAGGAACTCATTCGTGGTGAACCATTCCGCGGTCGCTATCGCAAAAGCTTTGAAACCCCTGAAGCCTTCATCCCTGGGAAAATGGAAAAGATAGAATTCACTTTGCCTGATGTCTTTCATACTTTCCGCCCTGGACATAAAATCATGGTTCAGATTCAAAGTTCCTGGTTCCCATTGGTCGACCGCAATCCACAGCAGTTTGTAGATATCTATCAGGCGAAACGCTCCGATTTCGTAAAGGCAACGGAACGTGTGTACTTCGGCCCGACGCAGGAATCGCGCCTGGATGTGATGGTCTTGAAATGATGGATTGATTTTCAAATGAACAAGAAAATACTGTTTGCACTTGGCGGATTCATCGCTTTAATTTTGGGCGCGGCTGCTGCATTGCCCCTGCTATTCGATGCCAATTCGTTCCGACCGCAAATCCAATCAGCACTGGAATCAAGTCTAAAGCGAAAGATCGACCTCGGAACTTTAGGTCTGAAGTTGTATCCCTTATCGGTGAAAGTAAATGACGTGAAAGTAGCCGAGGATCATAAATATAATTCCTCGACACCCTTCCTCACCGCTAGCGAAATCCTGGTCAATTTTGACCTGAGATCTCTTTTTAACAAGCAAGTGAAAGTGGATGCGTTGACGATCATTCGTCCAACTGTGAATTTGATTCGCAATGCCGAAGGCAAATGGAATTACGGATCGTTGGGTCAACAAAAAGAAAGTGGCGGGGATAGCAAACTTTCCTTTGCGGAACTCACCGTGCAAGACGGAACTGTAACCATCAACCGAACCGAATCCCCTTTCCAAACCATTACCGGCGTAAACGTCGCCCTGCACAATTTTGTCCCCGGTAAGCCAGCCAAGGTGGAAGCTTCTGCTCACCTGCCCGGTGAAGGCAAACAACTGGTAGAGATTGCCGGAATTGTGGATAAAGGATTTGACGGTAAATTCACTCTGACAGACCTTAGCCAAGCGGGATTAAAAGGGATCGCAGCCACCGGCACAGTGCGCGCGACAACTGCTACAGCACCCATTCAGTTCTCAACAAATTTGACTATGGTGGAACCGGCTCTTTCTGCAACCATAGCTGGGACCGTCACGCCCGGCGATCAGCTCAAGGCTTCGATCAACGCCAATAACCTGCAAGTGAATCGCAAGGAATGGAAGCATCCAGTTCACATCTCGGCATTGCAAATATCGCTTGCCGATGACGTGGCCACCTTCCAACCTTTCGTCGTCGAATCTGGCGAGTTTCGAGCGAATGCCAACTTGAAAGTGAATGAAGTTTCGAAGTCTCCCATGATTGAAGCCCGGATTGAATCCGCTGGCACCATTGCCGAAATGCTGGCCACTGCATCTGCCTTTGGTGCCAGCGTGAAAGACGTCAATGCCAGTGGCAAGATCGCACTGCAAGCGACTCTTAACGGACCAGCCAATCGCCCTGAGGCAATGAACTACAAAGCATCAGGCACATTGGATGGAGCCACAATTACTGTTGCCGGCTTAGCCAAGCCCGTACAACTGCGCCACGCTTCATTTCACGCCACGCCGGACTTGATCCAGTTCGAAGTGGAGACTCCGGAGCTGTCTTTGGTCCCGGCTGCCAGTTCTGGCGGACAAGCCGGTAAGACGTCAACAGCATTTCGGCAATCGTTGCGTGGCAGCGCAAAAATCGGGAAACTGATCACCAGTGAGTTGACGTTTGACAACGTACAAACTCAGTTTTCCCTTCACCAGGGAAACTTGAAAATGGACCCGCTGGAGGGCACGCTGTACGGAGGAAAAATTGGAGCCGCTATCGAATCTGATCTACGTCAGGACCCAATTCAAGTGCAAGTCACCACCAAGGTCAACGGCATTGATGCCATGCAGTTGTTGAGTTCCACTACCGGTTTGAAGCAATTATTATCCGGCAGGTTGACTGCTGACGGCGGTCTTCGATTTCACCTGAGACCAAATGAACCGCTAGCCAAATCCCTAAACGGCACCGTGAAATTTGAGCTGACCGATGGACGCCTGAATGGTTTGAATCTTGTCAATGAATTCGCCCGCATTGGCCAGTTTCTGGGCTTTTCGGCCAAAGCCACTTCGTTCACCGATTTCGTAAAATTGGCCGGTGCCATAAAAATCGAAAATGGATTGGCCCAAAGTGACAACATCCGTTTGGAATTTGGCGGAGGCTCGCTTGGCGCTGCCGGCACGCTCAATCTTCTAGATGAAAGCATGAATATGAAGTTGATGACCATCCTTGATAAAGACTTCAGCAGAAGCGCTGGCGGCACTCAAATTGGTGGATTTCTTTCCACCGTCCTTGCCAACGAAAAGGGAGAACTCATTCTGCCGATTCTGGCAACTGGCCTGCTTTCTAAACCCAAGTTGGTTCCTGATGCGGGGCAAATTGCAAAGATGAAATTGCAATCCGGTGCGGGAATCGTAAAGTCAATGAAAGACATTCAAAATGCTGCAGAGGGCGTGAAAGATTTTTTCGATCAGTTCCGCAAGAAGTAGAATTCAATCGTCTTCCAAAATATCAAGTACTGCTTCAATGGTCCCTGGCGCATTCCCTTCCAGTCGATTGTTCACAAATAAATAGGCTGGCTGCTTTTGCTTCAAAGCGCGCTTCACCAGTTCAGCCAGTGCGATGCGGGCAGCAGGATTGGGCTCCTGCACTTTCTCATAAGGAGCGAATTTTGTCACTGCTTCTTCATAAGGCCGATCGCGCTTCAACAAGGCGCGAGTCACCAGGAAATCAGCCGTCTGGCTTGCTGGCAATTCGATCTGCGTCTGCAACTCCGGCATCCGAGTCCAGGCGTTGAACACATGCGCAACGCCATGCCGACGCAGACAATCGAAATAGAGAGGACCTAGAAAATCGGCGTTCCGAATCTCAACCCCATACCGGAAAGTCGTCGGAAGTTTACTCAGAAATTCATCCAACAACTCCACAAACTTCTCAGCACTTTCCCTTTCATTTTTTGCAAACGCAGATTTCGAAAAGGTACCGAACTCCAACATAACGACCGTTGTCCGGTCGGCGTATGGCCCCAGCAATTCCAGAAACATTCGTTCAAAAATATCGGCACTGAGGAACGATTCATTCATCAACCCACCTCGAGGACCATAGCGGGCATGCGTCGGAAATTGCTTCACCGTAATTTCTTCAGGTGCCTTGAACGCAAACCGCAAAGAGCTGGGTGCTGATGCGAATAGTTTCCGCCAGAACACTTCACTGGGAAATTGATAGAACGAAAAATCGCCACAGACAATTGGAAAGGTATCGGCATACTCTGCCAGGCACGTTTCTTCAAACCGTTTTTGAGAAAACTTACCTCGCGTACGGTAATTTTCTTCATGGTAAATTTGCCCCATCCAGCCAGTATATTTCCAGGAACTGGTCCCGATGAAAACATTCTGACTCGCTAGCTTGGCCAGTGAGGTAGCCAGCCGTGAAGGAGGTTCCGCAAATAAAGAGGGTGTTGACATGGCAACCGAAAAGTGTAAATGTTTATACTATCATGCTCACGGAACGGCAACAGATCATTTACGACTTTATCGTGGAGTTCCGACGCGAGTGCGGTTGTTCCCCATCCATTCCAGAAATCCAGAAAAAGTTTTCCATCGCCAGCCCCAACGGAGTTGCCGGACATCTGTTGGCTCTTGAAACAAAAGGATTCATCCGACGGGCACGACGCGGGTCCCGCCAAATTGATCTGGTCTCGCAACCAGACCAGTTGCCTCCACCAGTGCCCATTCCATTGTTCGGACAAATCCCCGCCGGGCCACCGCAGCAGTTCAACGCAACCAGGCCGGAAAGCTGGCTGAATCTGGACGAACCTACCCTGGGCTTTAAACCCAAGGAAGGCAGCTATGCGTTAGTAGTTCGTGGCGATTCCATGAAAGACGCCGGAATCCTCAGTGGCGATACGGTAGTGATTGAGCCAACCCCCAATCCGAACGCCGGGCAAATTGTAGTGGCTTTGATTGATGGAGAAAGCACGTTGAAACGCCTGGTGCGGGTGAAGGGGAAATGGTTTTTGAAGGCAGAGAATCCCGCTTATCCGGAACTGATTCCAAGGTCGGAACTGGTGATTCAAGGGGCCGTGCGGACGGTCATTCGGCGATTGACTTAGGTGATTTTAAGGGGGTTGCCACAGGCATTGGCGGCATATTCACACCAATGAGAAGTAATATCATTATGCTTAAAGTATGGCCGATACCACTACGCGCAAGCTTACGTCTCGGCCTTCATTTTTGGTATTGCCATCAAATGCCGTTGTTTTGTTTTAATAGTCCACCCGAATCAGAAACAGCCCTTGTGCCGCCACTGTCGGCCCGGCCTTCCCCTTACCTCGACGTTCCACAAATTCTGTCAGCCCAGCCAGCGTAAGATTTCCCTTCCCGACCTCTATCAGCGTCCCCACCACGTTCCGAATCATGTGTTTTAGAAATCCATTGCCAGATACCTGGTAGATCAAGCAGGGTCCTTGGCGTTCCAGCGTGGAAGTAAAAATGGTCCGCACCTTGGAATAGTTATGGATATCCCGTACATCTGCAGCAGCGAACGCAGAAAAATCGTGCCGACCCTCTAACAACTTCGCCGCCTCCACCATCAAACCCTCATTCAACGGAAAAGGGTGATGATGCACATGGGGGCGCACAAACGGAGAGCAGATCTCTTCCCGAAACAACCGGTATTCGTATAGTTTCGACTTGGCGTCAAAACGAGGATGAAACGCCGCATCTACTTCCTCCACGTGAAGAATGCGGATATCCGTCGGTAGAAAACGGTTCATGGCCCGCTGTAGATTCACCAATGGAATTTGGCATTCAATCGGGAATGTGGCGATCTGAGCCAAGGCATGCACGCCTGCATCGGTTCTGCCGGAGGAAGCCACTTTCACTGGCTTCTTGTCAATATAAGAAACAACTCGCTCCACTTCGCTCTGAATCGTAATCAAGCCATCAGGCTGAAGCTGCCAACCGTGATACGCCACCCCGTCGTAGGACAAGGTAATTTTAATGTGCCGCCGCATTGATTTTTATTTCCGAACTATTTCCCTGGGCGAGACCCGGGCTTCACAACTGGCAAGCCTTGCGCACACAGTGGGCAGGATTCCGGCTGATAGGTAACCGGCGTCAACGTGGCCAGGGCAATCCGCGGCACTCCCAAATCTGCCTTGCCGCCGCTGCGGTCAATAATGGAACCAGCGGCCAACACTTTGGCACCAAGCTGATGGACCAGTGCGATCACTTCAACGGAACTCCCTCCAGTGGTGATCACGTCTTCAATCAGCACCGCCCGCTCGCCGTCTTCGAAACAAAATCCGCGACGCAGCACCATCTTTCCATCGGCATCCCGTTCCGTGAAAATGAGGCGCACACCCAGAGCCCTGGCCACTTCATGCCCAATGATGAGCCCCCCCATGGCTGGCGCTACCACCACATTCACTTCCCCAGCCAAGCTTTTCAAAGCGGCTGCCAGCAGATCGCCGAACTCAGCGGCGATGGCTGGAAATTGCAAGACTTTGGCGCATTGCAAGTATTCGGGACTGTGTAATCCGCTGGTTAGACGAAAATGTCCCGTCAAGTAGGCACCGGTTTCCTCGAAACGGCGCATGGTTTGTGTTGTGGATTGTTCAATCACGTTTGTAGCCCAATATAACAACAATGAACTGTCCGATTGTGGGACGACAATTCCCGCGTGCGGCCAGCCGACCGGAAGAGTAACCTCGCCGCCCTCAGCAAAGTCTTTACACAAGAGTCAGTTGTCCACAATCGCCGATTGGGCAACGAACTGCTACTATAGAAATTTCCGATCCGAACTTTTTCGGGAACATCTCTATGATGAGAATCGTTTCCTTCAGTTAAAGCCCATGGCCTACAAACCTTATTTGAGCATCCTCCTATCCAGCATCTTGCTGTCGCCAGCCACCTTACTGGCACAAACCCCTAGCCAATCGAACGTGAATCGCGTCGGCGAATGGTTTAACAATCTTTCCGACCCGTATAAGTGGAAGGAGGTAGGTCCAATCAATCTCGCCAATTCCAACCGGCTGGATTCCTTGATGCGAGGCGGTAACATCTACCTCTCTCTCCAGGACGCCATCGCTTTGGCTTTGGAAAACAACCTGGACATCGAAATCCAGCGTTATGGACCCCAATTTGCCGAATCGGACTACCGGCGCTCCTTGGCTGGCGCTGCGGCCCGTTCCTTCAATGGCGGGGTGACCAATAACTCCACCACTGGAGCCGTTAGTGGTACTGGCGTGAATAATACGTTAGGAGCCCAGCAGACTTCCGTCACAACTGGTGCCTTAAGTCAGGGTCTGGATCCAGTGTTGCAAGGAACTTTTAGTTGGGGACACCGCACCACCCCGCAAACAAGTTTATTTGTTACCGGTACAAATTCGCTAATTTCAAAAAGCAAGATAGCGAATATGTCCCTTTCGAAGAATTGGCTTACGGGAACTTCGGCAACCCTTTCGTTCAACAATAATTTCCTGTTTCAAAACTCAGGCCGTAACGATTTTAATCCCTCTCGCTCGGTGACTGGGGAACTTTCCGTTACGCAGCATCTTTTGCAGGGATTCGGATTAGCAGTGAACCGGCGCAATATCAAAATTGCAAAGAACAACATCGGAGTATCGGAACTGGTGTTCCGCCAGCAGGTCATCACCACAGCCTCCAGTATCATCAACATTTATTGGGATCTGGTAAGTTTTAACGAAGATCTTCGGGTCAAAAAACAGGCCCTGGCCTTGAATCAAAAGCTTTACGATGACAACAAGAAGCAGGTTGAGATCGGCACGTTGGCCCCTATTGAAATTATTCGTGCGGAAGCCGAAGTGGCGCGCAGCCAGCAGGATCTCACGATTTCTGAAACAAACGTTCTGCAGCAGGAAACCGTATTAAAGAGTTCTTTGAGCCGAACTGGAATCTCCAGCCCTGGCCTTTCTGAGGCTCACATTATTCCCACAGACCGCATCTCTATGCCAGATGCGGAAAGAACGCAGCCTGTGCAGGACATGCTGCAAAAAGCCATTGAGTTACGACCCGAATTGGAGCAACAAAGAATCAGCATTGAGAATGCTAAGTTGGGTTTGAAGGGCACACGCAATGCTCTTTTACCGACTATTGATGCCTTCGTCGACGTACGTAACAACTCCCTGGCCGGTGATGTGAACCTAATTCCAGTCCCGCCGATCCAAGGCTCACCCATACAAACGCCTGTCACCAGACCAGCTAACTCTGTGGACCAATTCTTTCTTGGTGGTTATGGAACAGCGTTGCGCCAAGTGTTTGGCCGCAACTTTCCCGATTATTCCGCCGGTGTCACCCTTAATATCCCCATCCGAAACCGTCAGGCCAAAGAAGATATGACCCGCGATCAATTGACGCTACGACAAAGTGAAGTTCGTTTGCAGCAACAATTGAACCAAGTGAGAGTGGAAGTGGAAAACGCCCTGATTGGCCAACAGCAAGGTCGGGCGCGGTACCAAACTGCTGTAAAGAATCGAGTTCTGCAAGAACAAACATTGGATGCCGAACAAAAGAAATACTCGTTAGGTGCTTCCACCATTTTCTTTGTGATCCAATCTCAGCGCGATCTGACGTCCGCCCAAGCCGCCGAAGTTTCCGCACTAAGCACCTATGCCAGGGCTAAAGTGGAACTAGAACGCGCTACAGGACAGACTTTAGGTGCATATGAGATACAAATTGGTGAAGCTGTGAAGGGTACGGTTGCCCGACCCGCAGCAACCATCAAGTAAGACACGTTTCAGAATGGTCACCATTACTGCACTATCCGATGCAAAACGGTAATGGTGACAATTTTTTGTCCTGTGTCAGTAAAATTTATCAGCCCTCAGGTAGCAGCATCAATCGCTTAAATTTGACTACAATTGCACGTAAGACGAGTTCTTTCAATTGGTTAGCATTTATTTTGCGGTTGAGATAGCCGTTTTTGAACCAAGAATTACGACCATTCTTAGTTTGGTATTCCGCTTGCACTATAAAAGCTGTAATGCAAACGATACAGGCTCAAGGATCAAAGGTTGTTCTGCTAATTGTCCCACAGAAGTTAACTCCTCTCAAGTAGTTTTTCCCATCCCCATTCCTTCCATAAACTCCTTCCCAACCTAACACCTTGAGCCTTATATAATTAAGGCTCAACCGGCTAAAACCCTAAAGAATTCGCTAACGAATGCCGATAGTTTCCACATGAACACCCGAATCGAACTTGATTCTCACGTTGAATTCCAACTCAGCCTACTTCGGCTAACAGCCGCAACCGCAGAAGCAGCGAAGAGTGCCAAAGCAGAAGATTGGTCGCAGAATGCTCAAAGTCTGGAAGGATTGGCAGAGCAAGCTCGGGTTAGCGTCATAAAATTGACTTAGTTGAATCCTGATCCAAAATCTCGTCGATTACTTGCGACAGGGATCGAGGGCTGAAAGGCTTTTGGATAAACCATACTCTTCCGCGCAGCGGCAAAGGTAGGCTGTCTGTGTCAAAGGGATAGCCGCTACACAACAGCACGGGCATCAGTGGAAGCATGCCCCTTATCTCAATAAACAGTTCCACACCATCTCTATCCGGCAACGTTAAATCCACAAGCACAAGGTCGAAATCTGTGACGTTTCTCAACAAGTCTAAACTTGCATGGGCATTGGGGCAAGTGTGGACATGAAAGCCCGTTCGGGTAAGAAAGCGATCCAGTAAAAACAATAGTGCCGCTTCGTCGTCAATGATTAGCAGCCGCTTCTTAGACACAGTTCCTACCACAAAGAAAGCGGAACGGCTCTGGGGCTGAAACCAATTCCGGCAGCAAGGCGGAAACCATCGCGATTGATGGTCGTCAAAGAGGCTTGATCAATTTTCCGAGCATCGAATCGCGCAAAAATGTGAGATCCAAACCAAGGCATTTTCCGAGTCACGCCGACGCCCACAAGAACCGCCTGATAGGGTGACAAGTCTCGGGTGAGGCTGGCGTATTTGGTATAGGCAACGTTGAAGCCAAAATTCCAGACCTTTTCAGCAGTGTAGCTGAGGCTGGCGCTGGCAGAGGTTTGTTTGCTGGTTAAAAAGATTCCATTACCGGGGGCCACGGCCTGCTCCCCCCCGACAGAGAAAAACACCTGTTTCCGATTGTAGGTTGCATCCACTTTCACCCCTGGGGCAGTGCTGACTTTATAAAATGCTTCCAAACCAGAGGATCTTCCGAACAATGCTGCAATTTCCGGACTCAAAGGAACTACGGTGGCACCCAAACTTTCAATGCGATACCCCTGAAGTGCTACATTCAGCGTCCAATCGCGATTCACTCTGCGCTTTACTCGCACAAAAATACTATGAATGTCAGAAGCTCCAAACGATCCCAGAAAGTGATAGTGTAAAAATTGATACCCAACTCCAACGTTTGTAGAGCGACTCACCACCCTGGAAATTTCTCCATCCACCGTTGAACCCTGTAGTTCAGCCAAACCTTTGACGGATCGGCGAGTGGTAATACTTGATCCACCAAAGCGGAAGCTCAAACGATTATTTTTTTGATAGCTTACATGTGCGGCAAGTTGACCATAATTCACGCGGTTGTTGATCACTTCGTTTGTAGGAATACTGTTGAAATTGGGATCAAATGGAACGTAGCTCTGCAACGCTCCAAAAACTCGATTCGTGGTGCCTGCAGCAATATCCGCTTCTGCTGACCACTTTTTGTCGAATTGATGGGTAAGAGCCAAGCTCAACACTTGATTGCTGCCATTCCCAATGGCCGATGCTGCATTCGAATAGTGAACGTAATCGCCACGATAGTTCAACCCAATGGAGGTTCGCCGCCAAGTCTTAGTTCCATAAGCGCCAAACCCTGCCTCCACGCCATAGGACGATTGCGTTTCGAATTGGCCTGCGGCATTGGCTGCGGTTCCGCCGACTGAGCTATCGTATACCCCACTGACACTGGCAAATGGTCGAATCCCGTCCCCGCCACGACCTACCCTGGCTTCACGCACTCCGCCGCCGCTAATCGAACTGGAACCAAACCCGCCGATTTGGGCCCAAGCAATGGGCACCAATGCCAACATAAAACACGATTTCAAAAGTCTCAACTGCCCTCCAGAGAATCAGTCACTCCCTCGTTAATCGGCTATCCTGTTACTCAACTTTAAGCCTGATATCGAGTAAACCTCTTACGCTATCCGCCGGGGTGATGACGTTTTGGCTATCGGTTAACCCGTAGGTCAACCAGTAACTTATTTCCTTCTTATAGTTTACCAGATGAAAAATGCAACTTCCAAACATTTTAATGCAAACATGTCTTAACAAAGTTTCCTCTGTTGACTCCAAAAAATAGTTTCCATCCGTGTTGACCCTGACCCCGCAAATAGCGCCATCATGAAGTGAAAGGATTTCATGGCCAAACGAATACCCCTTCAGAGGACAACTAAGCCAAAAATGAAACGTCGTATCTCCCGTTCCTTACCCGCCGCATTGGCCACTGCAGGAATGCTTGCCGCAGGCGACCTTCCTGTGCGACAAGTCATTCTGTATAAGCATGGAGTCGCCTTTTTTGAGCGCTCTGGCGACCTGGCGCCCGGCGAATCTGCCAAGCTCGATTTCAAAGCTTCGGATATGAACGATGTCCTGAAGTCCCTTACGGTTGAGGAAACCGGAGGCGGTATGATCACCGGCGTCCGCTACGATTCCAGTCAGCCGCTGGCCAATCGGCTGGCTGATTTCCCATTTAAACTGGGCGACCGTCAATCTCTGGCTCAGTTCCTGGATCAGCTCAAAGGTGCTCGCATTGAGATGCAATATGGCAGCCAGCCCGTAAAAGCATCCGTCGTTTCCGGACGAGTCACTCAGGATAAGGACAACAAGGATGTTTCGAAGGAAATTCTGGTGGTTCTTACCGAATCTGGCGACCTTCGTTCCATTGACTTGAGCGCTGTTCAAAGCTTGCGCTTGACCGATCCTGCTCTGCAATTGCAGTTACGAGAATACCTGTCCGCGGTGGCTAATTCCCGCAATAAGGACCAGCGCAGCGTCTACATTGATTCCGCCGATAAGAAAGGCCGCAAGATATCGGCCAACTACATGATCCCCATGCCAGCCTGGAAATCCAGTTACCGTCTGCTGTTTCCGCAGACCGGCGAACCCATGTTGGAAGGCTGGGCCATCATCGACAACACCACCGCTGACGATTGGACCAACATCAAACTTTCAGTAGTTTCCGGTCGACCCATTTCGTTTGTCACCAAACTTTACGATCCGAAATTCATGGCTCGTCCCTATGCCGAACTGGCGGAGGATCGGGCTGTGGCCCCGGAGGTTTATGGCGGAGCGATGGATCAGGTAGCGGCAGCACCGATGGTTGCGGGTGGCATGAAAGCAAATCAACCTGGAAGGACGGAGCAGTTCGCTATGTTACAGAAATCACCGGGTGATCGCTTTAGTAGGACGGATGGGACCTCGTTAGGCGAACCCGTAGCAGTATCCCAATCTTCGGTTGTCGTCAGTGCCCAAGGCCGTGATTTGGGGGAATTATTTGAATATAATTTCGCCACTCCTGTCACGGTGAAACGGAACGAATCCGCCATGATTCCCTTCCTGCAACAAACTCTAGGGGCGCGAAAGCTGCTCATCTATTCGGACCACAGCACCCCCAACCCACGCAACGCAGCCGAACTAGCCAACTCTACAGGCAAAACTTTGGACGGCGGCCCGATAACTGTATACGATGGCGGCGCGTACGCTGGCGAAGCACTGATGGAAACCCTGAAGGCAACCGACAAGCGGCTGATCAGCTATGGAATTGACCTGGGTACGCGCATCACCACGGCCATTGATTCCACTGCCAGCGCCGTCCGGGAAGTGAAGTTGAGTAGAGGATATCTTACAACCAAGAATGCCGTTCGGGAGACCAATACCTACACCATCAAAAATGCTGATGCCAAAGCAAAGACGCTGATCATTGAACGTCCCATTCGCAACGGGTACAAATTCATCAACACTAAGCCTTCTGAATCAACTGAAAAATCCCATCGCTTTGAAGTAAAGCTGGCACCCAATCAATCCGTTCAGTTTCCTATTATTGAGGAATCGCAGGCCCAGGAAACCTTCGCCGTCAACAACGTCGATTCCGATTTAATTGCCGTCTGGACACAGAACAAAGCCATTTCAGCGAACGGGCGTCAAGCGCTAGACCGGATTCGGGCGAAGCAGGAAGAAATTAATTTGTTGAACAGAGATTTGGAAAGCACCACGGTGCAACTCAACGAATTGATCACCGACCAGGCTCGCGTACGGCAAAACCTGGGGAGCCTGAACCAGCTTGCCGGGCAGGAAGCGCTGGTGCAGAAATACGCCCGGGATCTGGCAACTCAAGAGACCAGCATCGCCCAACTTCGGGATAAGTCGGCTGATTTACGCAAGAAAAAGGCGACATCAGAAGCAGATTTGAACCGTCTACTATTAACTCTGGAGTTCTAATCGTTTTGAATATCGCGTTGTTCGGTTTTGGAAATGTAGGACGAAGTTTTGTTAAGTTATTAGAGCGTCAGCGGGCGGTATATCCATTTCGAGTTGTGGCAATTCATACAGCCCATCATGGAACCGCCTACGACCTTCGCGGAGTCAGTGCCGATACCCCGTTTGGACCGGCAGCCGCTTCAGCCGGAGAATTCCTGGACAAAGCGAATGCCGAAGTAGCAGTGGAAATCACTTCGCTGAGTCCGCATGATGGCGAACCTGCCATCAGCCATATCAGGGAAGCATTTGCACGGGGCATTCACGTGATTACCGCGAACAAGGGCCCCATCGCCCACGCCTATCGGGAACTTCGTAATGAAGCATCGTTTCGACAGCTTCTATTTCGATTTGAATCCACCGTGATGGATGGAACCCCCGTTTTTAATCTGGTGCGGCACAACCTGCCCGGCCTCACCATCAACGGATTTTCCGCCGTGTTCAATTCCACCACACAAGTGATTCTGGAAAAGTTAAGAGAGGGGTTGCCACTGGCCGAAGGAGTTCGCGCAGCACAAGAGCTGGGCATTGCTGAAACTGACGCCAGCTTTGACACGGATGGTTGGGATTCCGCTGCCAAAGCAGCAGCACTTGCCAATGTCCTGATGGATGCCGGCGTCACCCCGCTGCAAGTGGACCGCACCGGGATAGGACACTTAACTCCGCACGCGTTAGCCAACTTGGAAGGAAACACCCAGCGCGTGGCACTGGTTGCCAGAGGCTGGAGCACTGCCAATGGCGTTCAGTTGAGCGTGAAGCCGGAACTGCTTCACCTTGACGATCCACTGGCCAGGTTGCAAGGTACCTCCAATTTGTTGCAAATTGATACAGACTGCATGGGTACACTTGGTATCTTGGAATTCAACCCAACCGTGGAACAAACAGCCTACGGCTTATTTACAGACCTTGTCGACATTGCCCGCTCCATTTAGCAAAACATGAAACTACTCCGCTTCCGATATCAAAACCAGATCCACGCAGGTGTAGTTACCCTTGCTGGCATTGTGCCCATCACTGCGATCAATGCCAAGTTCGGCACAAAGATTCCCAATGATTTATTGGCCATCATTGAATCTGGTGACCTAACAGCATTGAAAGACGCCGGGCAGGCAGAAGCGGTGCCACCCACCGAAATCACTCCGCTGCTTCCCTACCCTGTTCCACCTAAAATCTGGTGCATTGGCCTGAATTACAAATCTCACGCGGAAGATATCAACGCCGTCCAACCGGAAGAACCAGGCAGCTTTATGAAGCCCGCTTCCTGCATGTTTGAACCGGGCGGCAACATTATTCTTCCACCTCCGCGCATTTCCAACGATGTGGATGCGGAAGGAGAATTGGGTATTGTGATCGGCAAGAAGTGTCGCTTTGTTCCTATGGAAGATGTGCCCAGTGTGATTTTCGGCTACACCACCACGTTGGATTTAACCGCTCTGGATGTGCTGGTGAAGAACCCTCGCTATCTTACCCGCGCCAAGAGTATTGATACCTTCTTCAGTTTTGGACCAGTGATTGTGACTGCCGATGAAATTGCCGACGTCAACGAACTGGAAGTGATCACGGAACACAATGAGGGCATCTGCTCGCGTGACTTTGTGCGCAACATGCGCCATCGGCCATACCATCTGGTCAGCTATCATAGCGACTTTTTTACGCTCTACCCTGGCGACCTGATCTCAACTGGCTGCCCGAAAGGGGCTCGTATCAAAGCTGGCGATCACGTCCGAGCCAGAATTGAAGGGGTCGGAACCACTACGGCAAACGTGACCGCTTATTCCGGCTAACTTCTATTGCTACACTGGGGAGGAAAATGTTCACAGCCCTTAAACGCTTCATACTTTGGGACTACCCCCGCGGCGGATGGCAGTACGATGTGATGGTGGTCGGCATCCTGGCCTTTATTTTTCTTACGCCCAGGGAATTGTTTCATGATCAGCCCATTGCTTCCAGCATAGTGATGCTGCCTACCGATGGAATCGATCATCGCTTTTGGATTGGACGATCCATTTTGGAAAACATTCCAGAGAATCAACGGATGCAACGGGTGAGTGAAATGCTGCACAAGAAAATGGAACGAAAACAAGTATTGTTCGACCTGACTCCGATCATTGAAGACAACACCGTGCGGGGCTATATTGCCCACACCCGTCCGGAGAAGTAACCGGATGACGATGAGGCGCATCCCAGTTGTTGTGCACAGGATTTTTGCAGTAATCTTCTTTACAACCTACAGTCTTCAGGCTGCTGAAACACTAGCTGCGGCAGAAGCGAGAATTGATCAGGCGGCGGCCCAGTTCAAGGGTTTGACGGCCAACATTAAGCGTGTCAGCTACACTGCTGTGATCAAGGACAAGACTGAGGAATCAGGGAACATTGCCATTAAAAAAGTGAAGGCTGGCGATACCAGAATCAAGATCGACGTCCTGGAGCCTGCGCCGCGTTCGACGACCATTGGCAGGCGTAAGTACGAAAATTTTCTCCCTAAAATCGCCACGGTGCAAGAAGTGGATTTGGGTAAGTATGCCAATCTGGTAGATCAATTTATGCTGCTGGGATTCGGCAGCACCGCCAAAGAGCTGGAAGCAAGCTATACGCTGAAAGTGACTGGCGAAGAAATGATTAACGGGAAACTTACCAGCCGCATTGAACTGATACCAAAATCCGAAAAGGTGTTGGAACATTTGAAGCGGGTGGAGATGTGGATCCCCTTGACCGCCGGTTATCCGGTGCAACAAAAGTTTCATAAACCGAGCGGCGATTTTGAAATGTCCACCTATTCTGAGATACAGTGGAATCCAACTTTGTCTGAAGCGGATGTTACGTTGAAACTACCAAAGAACGTGAAGCGTGAATATCCTTTGAAAGACTGACCCCTTCTTTTTAATGGCTCCTCCGAAAACGAAAAAATCAGGGCGATTGGAATTCCTGGATTGGGCCAGAGGCTTTGCCGCCGTCATGATGCTGCATGGCCACGTATCGCACTCGTTCACCGATGTTAAGCTGCATGAGGAAAGCCACTTTGTGCTGTCGCAATTTGTTGGCGGCTTCCCTCCGGCAGCGTTCCTTTTTCTAACCGGAATCACGCTGGCATTCCTTATGGATGGCTCGGAACGTCAACAATTGGCCCCTATGGATCGACTGTTTAAGGCATTGCGCCGGTCCGGTTATTTGTGGATGATGGCATTCCTGTTCCGACTTCAGCTTTACTTGTTCGGCTGGGGACAAACCAGTGCCGATGATTTATTCACTGTCGACATTTTAAACTGCATGGGCCTGGCCTTAACGGTGCACAGCTTTTTGGTATTGGTTCCCGGTGTAACGCGAGGTCACTTGGCACTATGGATGGGCTTAGCGATCACATTTCTGGCCCCGTTAATCACCCCCTATACATCGGGCTGGCCTAGCGAAAACCTGATGCACTATTTTGTCCCCGATGCGCGCTTTTTTACATTTTTCCCCTGGGCTGCTTATGTGTCGTTTGGAGTGGCAGTGGGTACCGCTTTGCGCTTGTCCAGTCAGGAAAACTTACCCTGGCTGATGACCTGGGCAGCGCTATTGGCAACGCCACTTATTTTCGGATCGCAATATTTTTCTAATTTACCTTTTTCGCTCTATCCCAATTCTAATTTTTGGGTGGATGGACCGGGTCTGGTTCTGATCAAGACCGGTTTGAACTTGTTGCTGATTGTCGCTGCCTATTTTTGGACCATTTCGTTCCGACCAGGGAGCTGGAGCTGGGTCGCCCAAATGGGTAAAGCCAGCATGGTGGTGTACTGGGTACACATCGAATTGGTTTATGGTCGATGGTTCGGACCCTGGAAAGGAACGCTTTCAGTGTTGGAGACGGAAGTGTATTTTTTAGCGATGACGAGCTTGATGCTGAGTTTAGCGGTGATGAAAACCCAGTGGTGGGATTCCTTCCAATTTAAATCGCTGCTGTCCAGAAAAGAATAAGGGATGCCCATCGTCATGAAGTTTGTGGGTTTTTTCCAATTTAAGAAGTTTTCCAAGCACTCGAAGGTGTGAAAAAAAGACCGCTCCCTTGCAAGGGAGCGGTCTTTTAGCCGCAGGTTCTTGTATTTGGATGAGGGAAAACTAAGTGTCTAACCCTTTACTACGATATTCACCAGCTTATCGGGCACCACAATTACCTTCACAATGGGTTTGCCCGCTATAAAGAGCTGCACCTTTTCATCGGCCTTGGCCAGCGCTTCCAGTTCTTCTTTTCCTGTCCCAAAGGGAACCGTTACCCGACCACGCACTTTGCCATTCACCTGCAACACTACTTCGGCGCCGTCTTCTTTGGCTAATTCGGGGTCGAAATTTGGCCAGGGTTGCTTCAAAACTGGACCCTGTCGTCCAATTTCCTCCCACATCTCCTCGCAAATGTACGGGGCAAAGGGTGCCAGCAACAGGATGATTCGCTCCAAAACATCTTTGAGAACCGGACCGCTCAACTGCGCTTCCTGCGCGTAAAGCTCGTTGATCAATTCCATGAATGCCGCAATGGAAGTATTGAAGTGCCATCGCGATTCAAAATCCACGGTGATCTTTTCAATCACCTGATGCAGCTTGCGCAACACCTTTCTATCGGCTTCTGTCAAATCGCCAGGCAGATTCATCCGATCCACACTGCGCGTTACAAACCGGTAAACACGGTCGATGAAGCGGTATGATCCTTTGGCACCAGAATCGGTGAAGTCCAGATCGCGCTCTGGTGGTGCAGCAAAAAGTTCGAACAGACGACCCGTATCGGCACCATACTGCTCCACTAGCGTATCGGCGCTAATCACGTTGCCTTTGCTCTTGGACATCTTGGCCCCGTCTTTGATGACCATGCCTTGGGTGAACAGACGGGCTGCTGGTTCATCGTTACTGATCAGCCCCAGATCGCGCATCACTTTCGTCCAAAAGCGGGAATAAATCAGATGCAGAATTGCGTGTTCCACCCCGCCAATGTATTGGTCAATCGGAAACCAGTAAGCAATCTTTTTAGGATCAAATGGTGCCGTGCTGTTCTTGCTGTCACAGTAGCGGTAGAAATACCAGGAAGAATCAACGAACGTATCCATCGTGTCGCTTTCCCTTTCGCCAGGGCCGCCGCACTTGGGACATATCGTGTTCATAAATTCCGGAACCATGGCCAAGGGAGAACGGCCTTGGCCAGTAAATTCCACATCGTCAGGCAACAGCACTGGCAATTGATCATCAGGCACAGGGACTACGCCGCAAGTCTTGCAGTGCACCATGGGAATGGGAGTGCCCCAGTAGCGTTGTCGCGAAACGCCCCAATCCTTGATTCGAAATGTAATTGAACCTTCGCCAAAACCTTTCTGCACTGCCAACTCCGTCATCTGCTTGCGGGCCACCTCGCTAGGAAGTCCGCTCCAAGTGCCGGAATTTTCGACGATCCCATACTCTCCGAAGGCAGTCTCCACCTTCGACGGCAGTTCCCCATTTAAAGGACGAACCACAGGAATAATCGGAATTCCATAGGTGGTACAAAATTCAAAATCACGTTCATCATGTGCTGGAACCGCCATGATTGCGCCAGTGCCGTAGCCCATCAGCACAAAGTTGCCAACCCAAATGGGGACCTTTTGTTGGTTGTAAGGGTTCACAGCATAAGCCCCAGTGAACAGGCCTTCCTTACCAATGTCGCCAGGGCCTTTCTGCGCCTGGGCATCAATCATCGTCTTTACTTTGGCGTATTCTTCGCCCAGCATCAGTTGCGAAGTAAGGGGATGCTCGGGTGCAAGAATCACGCAGGTAGCGCCATAGATGGTGTCCACGCGAGTGGTGAAAACTCTGATTTTTTGATCAGTGCCCTGCAGCCTGAAATCGACCTCAGTACCTTCGCTGCGTCCAATCCAATTGCGCTGCATAGCCAGCACACGGTCTGGCCAGGAGCCTTCCAACTTGGCAATGTCGTTGAGCAATTCGTCGGCATAGGCAGTGATTTTCAGAAACCATTGCACCAGCTCTTTCTGCTCAACTGGAACGTCCTCATGACGCCAACAGCAGCCATTCACCACCTGTTCATTGGCCAACACTGTGGCACATTTGGTGCACCAGTTCACCCGGGCGTTTTTGCGGTAGGCCAAACCTTTTTCATACATGCGGATAAACATCCACTGATTCCAGCGGTAATATTCCGGATCGCATGTAGAAACTTCGCGATCCCAATCGTAGCTGAACCCCATGCGCCGATGTTGCCGCTTCATGTGTTCAATGTTGTACTGGGTCCACTCCCGCGGTTTGCGATTGTTTTTGATGGCCGCATTTTCTGCGGGTAGGCCGAACGAATCCCAGCCCATGGGGTGTAGCACATTGAACCCACGCATCCATTTATAGCGAGCCAAGGCGTCGCCTATGGCGTAGTTTCGGATGTGGCCGATGTGCAGAGTGCCACTGGGATAGGGGAGCATTTCCAATACATAATATTTCGGCTTGGAGGAATTTTCCTCAGGGGCAAATAGCTTTCGGTCGGCGGCCCACCGTTCGCTCCACTTCATTTCTATGGAATTATGTTCGTAGCTTTTTTCGGGCATGTTGATTGTTGTGAGAAAGTCGAAGCGACTTGGCAGGCGGCGAAGACCTTCCACTTCATCTTAACCTGCCTTGCGCAGACCTCTTAACGCGGCCATGTCCCGCAAATGACCGTCGTCTTCTGAAGGAGTCTCCAGAATAAAAACTTTATCCCGCAGTTGAGGGCAATTGATGATGCGCCCAAAAGCATCCAGACCAATTTGTCCCTGGCCAATATTATCGTGCCTGTCTACATGGGAACCCAGTGGGGTCTTTGAATCGTTGGTATGAATTACCGGAACGTTGTCCAATCTTAAAAGGGCTTCGGCAAGTTCCAAAGTCCTTTGCAGCCCTTCCTCTAAATGAATGGGGAATCCGGCAGAGAACAGATGACAAGTATCCAGGCAATAGCCGATTCCGATGGACACATGGGTCTGACTACGCTGGCGGAGTTCGGCAATTTCTTCCAATCGACAACCCACTGCTGACCCTTGACCCGCTGAGTTTTCCAGCAGGATCTGCAAGCGCTGACTACTCAAGCCTTGAGTGGCCTCAATCAACCCTGCTGCGCCTAATCGGATAGCCTCCTCCATCCCAATGTCTTTGGAACTCCCCGGATGCACCACTAAATACTCTGCTCCCAAAACAATGGCCCTGTCCACTTCTCCTCGGAAAGCAGCAATGGACTTGGCGCGAATTCCGGAATCGGCAGAACACAGATTGATCAGATAGTTGGCGTGAATCACCAATGGGGTTAAGCCAAGCTTGGTGCGCGCTCTCTCTAAAAGTTGGGATTGCGTTTTATCAGGAGGCGGGGCGTGCCACATGCGCGGACTGGAAGAAAAGATTTGATAGGCATTGGCCCCTTGGGCTGCAGCACTCTCGGCGGTCTTTTCCAGCGTGCCTGCGGAAGCGGCGTGAAATCCTAATCGAAATGACATCTTTTGATTCTAAGGCTAAATCCTAATGGCTCCGCCATTGGTGCTAAGAAGAATCCTCAAAGTCTTTGAGTCGCGTGTACCATTGAGTGGCTTTAAGGAAAAGGGCAATCTCTAGAAGTGAAGAATAGTTGCTTAAGTTTCGGATTATTGATCTTACTGACCACGCCATCGCAAGCTGGAGTATTTACGTTAACCGGCGTGGATGGAGGTAAGGGAGCAAATATTCAGTACTACCACAATGGAATTACTGCAGGCGGATTCGCTGGTGTGATCCTGGGAAAGTACAATAGCGTGAGCGTCAGTCCGCTGTTTTGTGTGGATCTGTTCACTGATATTAACTACGGAAACTACGATTCCGACCCGCTGACACCCAACCTTGTAAGGCATGAAGATCGTGCTGCCTGGCTCTACATCAACAGGCTTTCGACGGTGGTTTCCGCCGATACAGGACTTGCTTTACAGGTTGCAATTTGGGACATTGTGCACGACGGCGGTGATGGCTTAGCGGCGGGTGCAGGCCTGGTGAATAGCAGCGCCACCAGCTTAATCGGTTTAACACAAATACAAATTGACTTGGCCACTGCTTACATTTTGGAGAGCCAAGGGCATTCAGTTACATCAGGGGTATCCATCTATCAAAACTTCAATCAAACAACCCATGCTGGAGCGCAGAACTTAATCGGAGTTCAAGCGCCGGTGCCTGAACCCACTAGCCTGTTCATGGCGGCTGCTGGTGGTGCTGGCATTGTTTTAGCCCGCTTACGAGCGAAGAAAGCTTGACTTCTAAAATAGCCTTTTAAACTGACCCGGCCCACCAATCCTTCTATAGGGTGGTGGGCCGGATTCTTGCGGGTGCGGAAAATTTTAATCGTTGTACTGGAAGGTGCCTACAAAAGCACTGCGCTTTTCCGGGCTGGACCAAGTGGTGCCCAAAGCATCGCCTTTATAGCTGTGAGCCAAAGCATAGGCGGGCATGGCATGTTCCACGTCGGTCAAAGGTTGATACCAAACCAGTTCATTGGAGCAAAGATGATCGCCATCAAAAATGGGACGAGTTTCAATTGCGGCAAACTTGCCTGCCTTCAAAGTGGCCTTAGAACTGTGGACATTGTTGTTTTCAAAGGTTAGGCTTATCGGCGCGTATTCCACGCGAACAATGTTGTGAAGAAGATCCTTTGACATTCTCTTGGCAAAATTCTGCAAGGCTTGCCGCTGTTCCACATTGGCTTTTTCATCAATAATAAGAACAGATTTGACTGGGTAAGATGTGTGGTGAACGTCGCCTAAAGTGGAGGATGCCTTGACGGCTGCAACAACTCCTAACCCTTCCAGGTTGACGCCTTCGTAACTACCTTTTTCAATCTTCCAGCCGAACACAGCTAGGTCGCCTACCAATCCAACTTCTGAGTTAGCAAAACAAGGACCGGTAAAAACGTCGGCGGTGCGTGCTTCTACGTAAGCGCCACGGATCTGAGTAGCGGGTAAACCAGCGCCCAATAAAAATGATGCCGAAAATGCGAGGGTGAAAATAGATTTCATGCCGGGACTCCTTCCCTAACCTTAATACTACATCTGAATTTGGGTCTTGTGCAATCGAGTGGCTGCCCCTCTAAGCAGATTTGCCCGAATTTTACATGGGACAACAAGTCCTGAATGCGACAAGTTGTCGCTTAGAAGATCCGAACCACTTTCTTTCTTTTCATCGTTTTCAGTTTGGCAGCTCAGTTGCATTTATGGTAACTATGAGATCTATTTTTTTTGCTCCAATGGGCTTTTTGGCAGTTGCAAGCTTTTGCTTCGGCCAATCACCCAATAGCGATCAATCCCCCAAAATTTCTCCTGACCTTGCACAAACGCTAACATCCGGCACCTCAGGCGAGGTGGATTTAATCGTCACTTTCAAAGAGCAGGCCAGAGGGCGACATCTGGGTAGTCGTGCCTGGAATGCAAAGAATGTACGGGTAACCCACGATCTTTCTTTTATCAACAGTGCGGCTATCCGCATCCCAATCTCTGAAGTAGCTAGTATTGCAGCCGATCCTGAGGTTGAATACATTACACCGGATCGCGACCTTGCGCCGACGCTAAATAAAGGTCGAGCAGCAATTCAGCAGGAAATGCAGTGGAACATGTTGGGCTACAACGGGTATGGCATTCGGGTAGCAGTGATTGATAGCGGCATCAATGACAATGAAGCCTTTGCCGATGGAACAATTTCGCGGCTGGTTTTTCAGAAGTCGTTTATTACCGGAGTCACCAGTACAGCCGATGGCTATGGCCATGGAACCCACGTGGCTTCAATCATTGCCGGCGACGGTGAGGGCAGCGATATTCCAACTGCGAAATATCGGGGAATGGCACCCTATGCCGATATCGTGAACCTTCGGGTTCTGGACGATAATGGCGTGGGAAAAGATAGCTACGTGATTGCCGCCCTGCAATGGATCATTCAGAACCAAGCTGACAAAAAGACGAATCTGAGAATTCGAGTTGTTAATTTGTCGCTCGGTCGCCCGGTCTACGAAAGCTACAAGACCGATCCTCTTTGCAAAGCGGTGGAGGCGGCCTGGAAAGCTGGAATTGTGGTGGTGGTAGCGGCTGGCAACGATGGACGCAATAATCAAGGGAACTCAAACGGCTACGGCACCATCAATTCGCCGGGCAACGACCCTTACGTAATTACCGTGGGAGCATCGAACACGTTCGGTACGGACACACGGAATGATGACATGCCCACATCGTACAGCTCCAAGGGACCAAGCGTCATTGACCATATCGTTAAACCCGACCTGCTTGCACCAGGCAACAAAATAGTGGCACTGGGCAGTGGTAAGTTGAAGTCCGATAACCCAGCCAATGTAGTGGATCCTGCAAACAGCTATATGCAATTGAGCGGAACCAGCATGGCTACGCCATTTGTCACAGGGGCGGTTTTACTTCTTCTTGACGACTATCCCAGCTACACGCCAGACCAAGTGAAGTACTTGTTAATGAAGAACGCCTGGCGCGGATTTGCAACAACCAGTAGTGTGACTGATGGTTCATCGACCTTCACCATCCGCAACGATATTTTTACGGTGGGAGCGGGATATCTGGATATCTACGCAGCGATCAGCGATTTCTATACCGGCAAGGCATCGTCGCAGTCGCCAAGTGCGGTGTATAACGCGGTTACAAAAAAGGTGACATTGGTTACTGGAGCAAACGTCGTCTGGGGTGATTCCACAACCCCGTTCAGTGTCGTTTGGGGCAACAATGTAATGGTTGGGACCAATGTAGTGTGGGGCGATAGCGTGGTGTGGGGAAATGCCACATCAGCGGCCAACAGTGTGGTGTGGGGGGACAAGACTCTGAATGCTTCTTCGAAGAGCGATGTGGTGAGTGGCGAATCCAGTAAGGTACTGATCAAAGGCGAATAAACGTCAACGCGAACGGCAAAGCGGCCTCGAATGGATTCCTCCGTCGCGGCCGTTTGCATTGTTCACTATCTCTGAAACTTACAAAGCCAAGTAACACTTGCGAGCTTCATTGCACTCGTATTCATCTACTAACTTGCTATCTGGACCTAAACAATTCTGCGTTTTGTGGCACCAGAACAATCGGTCGTTGCCGTGCGGAACCTGGGGGTCCCATTCGGCTTCGATGAACATTCCTTTCCACCGCAAATTGTCACAACGGTCATCGTCAATAACCGTCAACCCTGCCCGTTCTCGTTTGAAAACCGACATAAGCTACACCGTAAGGCCAGCAGCCTTCAGAATGGCTCGCTTCACTGCCACCTTGGCCAACTGCACCTTATAACCATTTTCAGAAAGAGGAGTTGCATTGGCCACTGCTGCTTCACCAGCACGTTCCGCCAACGCTGCGTCGATCTTCTTGCCAGTTAGCATCTGCTCGGCCTGAGATGCCCGCCATGGCGTCGCCGCCACGTGACCCATCACAACTACTGCCGATTTCACCACACCCCCCGCCATCGTCAAATTAACCGATGCCGACGTCAATGGCCAGTCCACTGCTTCCCGATGCCGTACTTCATAAGTGGCATTCGTTCCTGCGGCCGGAATCATAATCTGCGTCAGAATCTCATTCGGCTTCAGAGCGATTTCCCGTTCCCCATTTGACTTCGGAGAAACGAAAAATTCACTCATCGGGACGTCTCGCTTCCCACTGGCTGAAACCAAAGTTACCTTTGCCCCTAAAGCCACTAAAGCGGGTCCAAAGCTGGAAGCACTGACGAACAACGCTGGACCACTGCCGAAAATGGCGTGATACTTGTTCTCACCAGTCGTCACCAAGCTTTTGCCATTTTCATCCTGACCCAACAAACCATTGCCGCGTCGGAAATACCAGCAACGTGGCCGCTGGCACAAATCGCCGCCAACGGTACCCATGTTCCGCAATTGCGGACTGGATACTTCCAATGCCGCTTGGGCCAGCGATGGATACATTTGCCGCACCAGCGCATTCGACGCCAGTTCATCCAAAGTCACCGTTGCGCCAATGCGAAGTCCTGTTCCAGACTTGGCAATGCCACCCAGTTCCTTTATGTTTTTGATGTTCACTACGCGCTTGGGCGAATGAAGATATTCCTTCATCAGACTGAGCAGGTCAGTGCCACCAGCCAAAACATCGGCCTCTCCCCATTGCGACCCCAGCAGGCCTAGCGCTTCATTCAAAGTTGCCGGATTGGCGAATTCGAAGTTCTGCATTTTATGCGTTCCTCCTGTTCATAGAAAGAGCAGCCAGCACTCGATCAGGCGTCAAGGGAACCATGGGAACCCGCACACCCAATGCATTGGCAGTAGCGTTGGCGATTGCGGCCAAGCCACCGATGGCGCACGGTTCACCCAGCCCGATAATTCCGCGCTTATCATTTTCCGGGGTAATGTCCATATGAACCACAATTTCGCCAATGTCGCCAATACCTGCCAGTTTGTAGAACTCCATATCGGGGTTCAACACCTTACCGGTCATGCGATCCATCACGCGTTCTTCCATGAGGGCCGAACAGATGCTCATGATGCAGGCACCATAAACCTGGCTCGATGCCGTCTTGGGATTCACCACTAAACCGCAATCCTGAACCGCAACCATTTTGCGCATTCGGACAATGCCGGTTTCAATGTCCACTTCCACTTCCGCCATCTGAATTCCCGCAGCGCCAGAAGTGTTCAAGCCTTCCTTGGCCGCCGCCCGCTGATCGTTTTCACCCAGTTCCGAAATCTTGTCCACACCCAACTTCTGACAAGCCTGTTTCCAGGTGAGACCCTTTGCCGGATTTCCTTTTTGCTGAATTTTGTTGTCCACCGCTTCCAACTGATCAGCAGCAACATTCAACCCAGGGGCCACGCGCTCAAACAATTTCTCCAGAGCATTTACTGCGGCTTTGCGAGTTGAGGAGCTAACGCCGCCAATAGTTGTTGAACCACCGGACGGACCCGATGCTGGAAAGGCGTTGTCGCCCAGCTTCACTTTCACCGCGCTCATCGGCAGACCAAAAGTTTCCGCCGCCACCTGCGTGATGCAAGTGCGCGTACCGGTGCCGATATCCTGGCTGCCGATCTCCACTTCAATGGACCCATCAGGATTAATTGTCACTTTACACTTGGAAGCATGGCCAGCGCCACCCCAAGTTGCCATTCCCAAACCTAAACCGCGACGGATGTTTCCTGTTTCAGAACCACGTGGATGCCACTTCTTTTTCCAATCCATCAGTTCAGCCGCTTTCACCAACTGCTTGCGATAAACTTCAGGACGTGGAGACATGTCCATATTCTTATGGAACAGATCCCAGGGGTCCATCTTCAGCTTGGCCGACAAATCTTCCAATGCTGAACAAGTTAAAAAACTTGCCTGCGGATGATTCGGCGCACGCCATGCACGAGCCGGACCAGCATTGAGCGACACCGCTGTATGGTTTAAACGGAAGTTCGCGATTTTCGTAAATACATACGGGATAGGAGGCATTCCGCCGCCACCCAAACCACCGGAAGCCCAGGATTCCGATTGCCACGCGGTGATGGTGCCATCTTTCGATGCGCCCATTTTGATCTTGGCATAGGCACTGGGACGAGTCCCGGCGATGGTCAACTCATTGGCCCGATCCAGATAAATCTTCACCGGACGCCCGCCGCTTGCCTTCGATAGATGAGCGCCTTCGGAACCCCATTTGTCCGAAGGAAATTTAGATCCAAAGCCGCCGCCCACGTGGTCCATTTGAACTTTCACGTTGGTCGCCGGAAGCTGCATCTGCTTAGCTAAGTCACCGCCGATGGTTGAGACGGCTTGCGTTGAGGGCCACAAATTAATGGTGTCGCCTTGCCATTGCACAACATTGCCGTGCGGTTCCAAACAGCAATGGGTAATCACCGGGCAACCATATTCACCTTCAGACACGGCATCCGCATCTTTGAAAGCTTTGTCTGGGTCACCAGTTACCTGTTCCCCGGCGGCTTTGGCTCGCGACCCTACTTTCGCCAGAAGTTCCTCACGAACAACGTGCGGCAAAACTTCATATTCAACCTTGATGGCACGAATAGCATCGTTGGCAATTTCTTCCCGAACGGCACTTACTACGGCCACTTCCTGCCCGGCCCATTGCAGTTCCGCACCAGGTTCGGCAATCACTCGGATAGCGGTTACGCCTTCCATTGCCTTGGCTGCAGAAATGTCTATGCTCTTCACTTTGGCATGGGCATGGGGGCTGTGTAAAAACATGCCGAACAACTGCCCAGGCTTGTTCAAATCGGAAGAATACTTTGCACGGCCGCTGGCTTTCACCGGGCCGTCCAGGCGGTCGAAGGGCTTGCCCATCACCGCGCGCTTGTTCATTGGTGGCCAACTATATTCAGGCATTCTTCATGCTCCTTGCTGCTTCCAGAACAGCTTCGCGCATTCCAACATATGTTCCACAGCGGCAAATATTTCCGCTCAAGCCTTTTTGTACCTGCTCCCGGGTTGGGTTAGGATTGCGATCCAGGAAAGCCTTGGCCGCCATCACAAATCCAGGGGTGCAGTATCCGCATTGCTGCGCATCATGCTTGATGAACGCTGCTGAAACAGGATGCAATTTCCCTGGTCCGCCTAAGCTTTCAATTGTGGTGATCTGTTTGCCAACCGCATCAATGGCCAGCACAGAGCAGCCATAAACGGTCTTTCCATTCACCATTACTGTGCACGCGCCACATGTGCCACGGTCGCAAACACGCTTGGCACCGGTCATGTCCAGTTTGTTACGAAGTGCATCTAACAAGGTGACTCGAGGTTCAACCTGCAATTTTGTTGCAGCACCATTAATGTTGAGAGTAATGGCCACTTCCGTGGGTCCCATCACATTCGCTGCGGCTTGTGCTGCTGCTTCTTGCGCGCCTAAGCTGGTTGCGAGAATGCCGCCACCAACGCCGGCGCTGCCCAGAAAGCCACGGCGCGAAACCGCTGCTTTCGTCTGCTTTTCTTTATCCTTTTGGGAACTCAAAGCGGATACCATCCTTTCAGTGTGGTTTGGATCCTGCAACGCAGGAAGATCTGTCTATATATAGCAAAGGTGGGACCTGTTTTGGAATCGACAGTAAAAAGACTGGCCCTCCGCAATGGAAGGCCAGTCTTATCGCTAATGAATATCGCTTAAATTATCTTGCAGCGAGGTGCTGAACAAATGGCATAGCGGACAGTTGCTGCAACTTGTCTGCGGCAATGCGCCCCACCACCAGCTTCGCCTGCCCTGGTCTTGAGATCACCTCAAACCCAAGTTTGCGCAACGCAGCGAATACCGAATCACTGGTATCCGTTAAGAACAGCCGGACCTCAATTTGTGAAGTGCCGCCGTTTGCCGCCAACCTGCGCACATCTTCCGACATCTTCGCCTTCTTTTCAATGGGTTCTTGTTCCGGTTGTGCAATTTGAATTTCTGACACGGAGGTTTGAACTTCAATTTTGTCCCTGGGGCCATTCATTGGGGCAACCATCCTTCGCGAAACATCTCCGGCGAATCCAGACCCACCCACAAAACTTTCGCGACGTGTACCCTCAGGCACCTCCACAGGAACTTGAATGGTCCGCAGGTGGCCACTTTCGTTCACCACCCTATCTTCCACAGCTACAAAGGAAGTGAATGCCGTCATCAATTGGAAATCGATCCCCAAGCGTGTGATGGCTTCTTTGTTCGCCGCCGCACCGGAACTTTCCAGCGAATCAATGCGACGCCTGCCCCACAATAGAGCCACAGCATAGTTGTCACTTTGACGATCGGGAAGGTTCACAGAAACAATTCGTTCAAAATCCCGACCCGCCATTTTCCCAGTGATCCGCAGATTGCCTTTCGCTCCGCGTGTGTAACGACCCGCCAACACAATCGGCTTGGCACTGAATAGATCCAGTACACGAATCGGTTCCACATCTTTCACTGGCAAACCATTCCATTCCAATTTGATTCCCGTCAGTAAAGGATCATGAACCCGTTGCGAAAAACGTTCGGCAGCCAGGGACCCGTCGTCGCTCAGATTGACGTAATCCACTTCGCCGCGACCATGCTCGGCCATCTTGTCCAACAAGTAGTGGTTCACTGCGGAACCAATGCCGAAGGAAAAAATACGGGCATTGGGATGGCGATCAATCTCCGCTAAAATTTCGCTTTCGTTACCCACATAGCCATCGGTCATGAAGCAAACGATGCGCATGGGACCTTCACTGGGCGCACCATCCAGTGAGGCTCGAATGGCCTTCATCATCTCTGTTCCACCACTTCCATAGTGTCCATCTATAAATCGTTTGGCTTGGGCAATGTTCTGGGGCGTGGCCGGGACGGGTCGAGAGTAAAGAATGTGTGTGTCCCCAGCAAAAGTGATCACGTTAAACGTGTCGCCAGGGTTGAGCGTATTCAAGGCATAGCGCATAGATTCCTTGGCCTTCTCAATGGGGAAGCCGTTCATGGAACCAGAAGTGTCTAAAACAAAAACCAGTTCGCGCGGTGTGATTTCATTGGCCATGACTTTGGCCGGTGGTTCCAAAACCAAATTAAAATAGCCGACGTCGCCGGTCCTGTGGGTCAGTAACAAGTCCCCAATATTCTGCCGAGCGGTGGACCACACCAGACGAAAATCTTTGTTGGGAATTTCATTCTTGCCCCGCAGCTTCAAGTCAGCCGTAGCACCCTGTTTGCTGGCGATTTCAATTTCATGTGTATTGGAATCCAACGATTGAATGGTGGCCCCGGCATTGAGATGAACTGCCACCGAAATGTCGTGACCAGCGCGGGTTCCCTTGGCGGCAAGCGGCGGATTCACTCCCCTATAGCGCGGACCCACAACCATGGGGAATAGGAATGAATATTTTCCTGAATCATAAGGCAACTGTTCAATGTATTGAATCTCAACTTTGATGGTGGAACCGGAGGTGATATTGGCCACGGCCTGCGTAAAAATGTTGGGACGTTTCTGGTCAAGCAGGCCCGCCATGCGGCCGCTGTTCTTCGCCTGTTCGTAAATGCGCCGAGCCTCATCACGAGTTTTCACTGTCCCTTTGATGGTGTGATCGCCCACCATAATGTTCATGGCGTTCACCGCTGCACCATGAGGCAAAGGAAAAATATAGACCGCTTCAATCGTTTCCGTAGAAGGGTTGTGGAACTCCTGCGTCACCCGGACTCGGGCCATGGTTCCGCTGATTTCTGCTTTCACATCGGTGTGCTTCAGCGGACAATCTACTTGTTCCCCGCCCCGGTCAACGCGCGTAAGTGAACCCGATGCGGCGTTTCCTGTTGCGGTGGCAGCAAGCACAGAGGCCAACAAGCCGCAACGGATAAGATAACTTTTTTGGATCATTTGAAGATCTCCTTCGTAAGGGGAATCTCAGCCAATGGCAGATCCTTTCGCAATATCGGAATTTTATTTATAGGTCAATTTAATTTCGAAGGGAATTGTGGTGGGTGCTGGCCCGTTGCTGGGAAGTGGAGGCGCACCGCCACCCGCCACCCCAGCACCCTGTTCCCTAAGTCTCATCACAGCACCAGCCAGATTCGTTGGCTGAAAGCTACCCCGAAGCGTCAATTCACCAGCAGTGCCGTCCAGGACTATTTCGCCGATCGCGGGAATCAGGTAACGTTCCCCGGCTTGGATGTCCTGAATCGCGTTTGGTGCAGACGCAACAATCATGCGTCCATTCATTGGGGCAGTAATCGCAATGCGCACTGCGTCCCCTCTCTTCAGAGCTTCTCCAGAAAGGAGTGGCACAAATGCCCCATCGGAATTTTTTCGTAACACTGAGTAAGCAGGTAGAGGCGAACTCGCTCTTCTGGCTTGGGGAGCTGCTCGGTTCGATGCACCCAGAGACCTGTCTACTAAGACAGACTCCACCTGAACCGCGCTGCTTGAAGCGGACACCATGACTTTCTGATCGTCTGCCGCTTTGTCTTTTAACTCGACGCCTTCTTTTTTACTGGCTTCCAATGGCGCGATTTCAGGGGCGACAGCTACTGACGGCGCCTTCTGTGGACTCTGCATCTGACGAGGTGCCTCAGGTTGCTTCACCTTCGCCTGTTTCGTCTGCGTCGGTTCTTCGTTCCGAACTTCAGCTTCCATCGGAGCGCTCGTCTTTACTTGAGGACTTTGCACTCCTGGACTTGGGGGCACCGTCACTGGTTGCGTCTGCGGTCGAACCACTACAAATACAACAGCCGCAGCCGCAGCAACCGCCAACCCTCCGGCCCAGGCAAACCAGCGGCTGCGCTTAGGCTTCAAGCTCGCAATTACGCTCTCCCGTGCACCAGGCAACAACAACGCGTCGCGAATGGAATCCTCATGGGCCAGGGCATCAAACAATTCCTGATCTTCAAGCGCCGCTGCAAAAAGTTGCTTGCGTTGGTCTTCACTCAATTGACCGGACCCATAAAGAGCCGTCAGTTTATGCTTATCGAAACTCATTTGACGCCTCCTAATTTTGAATCAGTCATCTTCACGAGTAGTTCTTTCCGACAACGAGCATCCCACGTGTACACAGTGTTGATGCTATCGGCTCCCAGTAGTTTCTGGATTTCTGGAAACCCCTTCCCTTCCAGCTTCCAACCAAAAATGTTGCGACATCGTTCCCCCATGCCAGCCAGTGCCGTGGTCAGCAGGTCCAACCGACGTTGCCGGTCAATCAGAATATCCTGCCCTGGGCTAGGATCGGCAAGCGGAATTTCCGTTACATCAAGCTGCGTGTTTTCCCCTCGACGCGTGTCCCGATTGCGCCACCCCATCAACTTAAAGCGCATAATCTCAAACGCCAGCGGCAACAATTCTTCAACGGTGGTGACGTGACGATACTTTTCTTCGAGAACCACGAAAACCTCCTGCGCCAGGTCTTCAGACAAATCTCGCCTATAACGGGATGCCGCAAAGCCCGTAATCCTTTCACGAACCTTCAGCAGAATTTCATCGCGTGACAAATCTTTCTAAGTATAGTGGGGCGGAGTTGGTTGGAGCCGGGCAGTTACAAAAAAGTCCCTATCTTCAATGAGTCGTGCTTAGGAACCGTGATGGAGTGAGCTGGTGATCCCTGATGTCTGAGACGCACATGGCTACCTTTCTCGCGGATCACATTATAGTGAAGGGTTTCAAGCATACGGATCACACGGGTACTAGGAATGCCTCGGGGCAGTTTCATGCGGCTTCTAGTGGGATCAGTTCGTCTTTAAACATAGTGTAATTGCACCAATCTCGGGTGCTCAGTACCTTCTTCAAAATAAACAGAAGTTGCCTTAAGTACGTTCGTGCGTAACGCTTCCCATGTATCACCGTCAGTAAAAATGGGATGACCAAGCGCACGGGCATAAAACCCGCCCTCTTCAGCATCTCGAACTTCAAAAATTAACTCCATAGCGATAGAATACAGAATAGAGTAATGGTGTTACCAGTTCAATTAAAAGCCGACCGCACATCCGTTTGTTTGAAGTCGTTCCCTTTGAAAAGTAGCGGAATTCCCTTTGATTGCGCCAAGGCATAGGCAAAGCAATCGCCCATATTCAACCGTGCCGGTCGGCCCCGATACTTGCCAGACGCCGCCGCCGCAATCTGAGCTTCTGCCAATGTAATCGGTACCACTACAATGCCCATGCGCTCCATCCAGGCTGAGGATTTCGTTTCCCCTGCGGTACCGTGATGGGTCCTCATGATCACTTGCACTTCCCACCAATTAATCGGTGACATCCATAAAGCAGTCGCAGCTAGTAGCTTGGTCATGTAGACCTCCCCATCGGGCTCATTTAAAAGAATGGCAACCACTGCCGAAGCATCCACAGCAAGATTCACTTTGGCAATCCATTTTCATCGTAAAGGTCCTCATCGGTGAGTATAGGCCCCACCACCGGTAACCGCCTGATTTCAGCAAGTAGCTTTTCCACGTCTTTCCGGCGTTTAGCCAGCTTGATCGCGGCCTTGGCTCGCTCAATCTCTAATTGCCGCTTAACAGCAATGCCAATGGCATCGGTGATAGAAACGCCAATCAAAGCCGCCAAAGCGCGAACTTCTTCGGTGACTTCGGATTTTTTGATTTGTATAGCTGCTGCACTTGGCATGATTAATATTGTAGCATGACTTTTCTAAATAGTCCTTGCATTAATAAATCATGCCATATTTCTTGTCATGACACAAACCAAGACAATGATGGGCAGAGTATACTGATAAAGAGAATCTTCCCTTGCGCTATTGGCTTTCCAATCGAGTCCCTCCCTTCCACCGCGTCCTCATCATTGAAAGCGGTTCCCGTGACCTTGTCGAAGATCTGCTCCCGGGCCTTTACGAAATTTATGGTGATGCCATGCAACTCCATCTGGTCACCTGCTATGCCGGAGCTCCCTCTACGCTGAAGGCCGACGCTAAAATTTGGCGCGTTACTGATTTTCCTGGCTCCAAAGGTCGTCGCGAGTTGCTTCGTCAATTGCGCCAGCAAAATTACACCGTCGCCGGAATTCTTTGTTCTGGGGAACCGATCCTGCTGAAATGGAAATGGTTTCTGGCACTGGGACTTTCCGCCAAGTTTTTCATCCTCAACGAAAATGGTGATTACTTCTGGCTGGATCGCGGACACAGAATAGACATCCGCCATTTCATTCTTTTCCGATTGGGCTTGGCTGGCGAAGGGGCCGTGGCCACCATTGGACGCTTGTTGCTGTTCCCTTTTGCCATCGCCTATTTAGCGGCATTTGCCATCTTCGTCCACCTGCGACGTGCCCTATCACCAACCGATATGGGGCCCATAAAATAATACATTGGCGTGACAGACCAGTCCCGCCCCCCTGCCCGTGTATAATCTTAGTTCAGCGGTTCGGAAGCCCAACGCTGGCTTGGGTGCGCGCAGGCGGATAGTCTTCGTACTTTCGCTTTCCTTCCGCTCAACAAGAAAGCTTATTCCTTACGAATCACCATGAGGAGATTGATGTCGAACGAACTGCAAAATTTTTTATCGCTCTCATATGAAGAGCTTGAAGAGAAGAATTTGGAAGCCAAGGAACAACGCAAGAATCGCGTTGACCCTGGGAAGATTCAAGAAGAGCGGCTTAGGTACCTGACGGACGAAAAGCGCATTAAGGCTGTAACGGTATTGTTCAGCGATCTGGAAGGTCGTCTGCACATGCTTGATTACGATAAGAAGTTTCTTGTCAAAAGCTGGGACAACCTTACTTTTGATGGCTCTTCCATTCGTGGTTTCACCGCACAGCGCGAAAGCGATCTACGGCTTGGTATGGATTGGAGCGCCTTTTACTGGGCTCCTTCCGATATCTTCGGATCAGGCAAAACGCTGGTCTTCGGTGAAGTTATCGACAAGGACGGCTCGCCCTACGGTGCCGATATCCGTGGCGTCTTGAAGGCTTATGCCTATGGACTTCATAAGAAAGAAGGCTACACTCTTAACGCTGCCAACGAAATTGAAGGCTTCTTGTTTAATGGAAAGGACGCCGAGCGTCGCTACAACGAAACCGGTAAATTTGAATATGTCAACACCGGTGGATATTATCATTCTCTCCCTGGCGATCCGTTGCGCACTTTCATCGACACTGCCGCTGAAGTGCAACGGGCCATGGGTTTCGAAAACGAAAAAGATCACCCGGAAGTTGCACCGTCGCAGTTTGAAATCAACTATACCTATGGTGAAGTGGTCGCCGCTGCCGATCAGATTCAGCTCTATAAGCTGATTTGTCGTCAGGTGGCAACCAAAATGGGCCTTACTGCCAGCTTCCTTCCCAAGCCCGTGGTGGGAGTCAATGGAAATGGTATGCACACCAACGTTTCTGTGATGAAGAACGGTAAGAACATGATGTGGGATCCCAAGGGCGATGAAAAGCTTAGTAAATTCGGCTGGCAATTCATTGATCGTATTCTGACCCACGGCAACGACATCTGCCTGATGCTTAATGCCAGTGTTAATTCCTACCGCCGTCTTGATCCACACTTCGAAGCCCCGAATCAGATCAAGGCATCCGCAGTTGATCGTGGTTCCATGGTTCGCGTTCCGATTGGAAATGAAAAGAGCTCCCGCGTGGAAGTCCGTTCGGTTGGGCCCGATGCCAATCCGTATATGGTTCTCTATTCGGTGTTCAAAACCGGCCTGGACGGCGAAACGGCGAAGATCAAAAATCTGCGCACTGCCGACAGTTACCTGCCAGACAACATTTACGATGCAATGAAGAACTTCAATGACGCCGAATGGACCACCAAGATTCTGGGTGCTGACGTGAAGGGTCGTTATGCAGAATTGAAGCAGGCATCGGCTGACCGTTGCCCGCGTTTGTTAGGCACAGTTGTGAAACCGCAGGAAGTACAGTTCCACCATGAAGTCTATAATCAATGGCTCTGGAATCAGTTCTAAACTCAACTGATTCGAAAATCAAAAACGGGCTGCATGAAATCATGCAGCCCGTTTTCTTTCCTCAGCACACACAAACTACTTTCTGGATAGTTCAAGCTTAGGCGTTGCCAGGTAGCCAGTAATAACGTCCTTGCTCACCTGATTCACAACAATCTCAAACGGTTGGCGAGCTCGCGATGCCACATAGAACTGCACCGGTTCATTGGCTGTCTTATCTTTCTTTTCCACGCGTTTGTCATCAGCCACAACATCCATCGTGTAACGGCTACGTTTAGGGTCAGCCTTTTTCAAAGTCACAACCACCCCGCCGATCTTTAATGGGCCTGCCTGCTTGGTTAACTTGAATTCGTAAATATTACGATCACCCAGTTGACGAAGGGCAACAATCTCATTGGCATTGGTTGCCACCAGACCGCTCATCACGCCCATGTCGCCTCGAACTCGAACTAGGTCGGCCAGCGTCTTCTCAATCTCGGTCTTGGAATTAGCCACCTCGATTTTGACAGCACTTACTTCCGTGTTGATGCCCGTGATGCGGTTGGAAGTATCGGTTGAAGTCTCTTGAACGTTATCTTTCACTTTCGAGATTTCAGCCGAGATTTTTTGCTCCGTTTCCTTTTGTTCCTTTTCCAACTTGCCTGCCAGAACGTCGGCATGATGCTTGGATGCAGACTGAGCTTTGGCTAAGTTTGAACTGGATTCCTTGCGCGCCGCAGTCAGTTCTTCACTAACAGTAGCCAGGGATTTCTGCAAATCCGTATCGGCCTTGGAAACAGTGGTTCGCATAGAACCAATCTCTTGCTTATATTCCCCAATCTGTTGTTGGTAGGAGAGGATGTCATGCTGCAGCCGAGACGTCTGGCTTGCCTGGTAAGCGGAAAGCCCACCAATCGCCAATACACCCGCACCCAAAATCGCAGTCCAAGTAGAACCGCTCTTGCTACCGTTATTGCTATTCTCAATATCGTCATTGCTATTCTCAGTCTGTTGCATTTTGCCGAACCTCCGCTGTTCTCTCAAGCACGACAGATGCCAAACAGCTTGTCTATTCAGAATCAATAGCTTACGAATCAGACAGAAGCCGTTCGCGAAATTATTACTAGATCTGCAACCTGCACCGTGAAATTTCTTCAAAGTTTTCTATAATCGAAGCTGCACTATGAAGCCAACTATCCTTTCCATTCTGCTCACCGCCACGCTTGCCCTGGCCCAGAGTTCCCACAAAACCACCAAGGCCGATGTGGACAACCTGATGAAGGAACTTTCAAATTGGGGCCGCTGGGGCAAAGAAGATCAACTAGGTGCCTACAATCTGATCACTCCAGCTAAGCGCAAAGAAGCCGCTGCGCTGGTCAAAGAAGGCATCTCCGTTTCGCTATCTCATGATGTGGAAAAGGTTGTCGGCCCAGACAACAACAACCCGTTCAAGCACACCATTGAAGACGCCGGACCCTATGCCAACGAATACTACATGGATTCCTACTCAGTGAATTATCATGGCTTTGCCCACACCCACATGGATTCGTTGTGCCACATGTTTCATGACGGCAAAATGTACAACGGATTTTCCGCCAAAGAACAATTGACCAAGACCGGCGCTCAAAAACTGGCCATCACCGGATTCAAGAACGGCATCCTGACCCGCGCCATCCTAATGGACATCCCAAAGCTGAAGGGTGTTCCCTTCCTCGCTGCCGGTACCGCAATTTTCCCTGAAGATCTGGACGCCTGGGAAAAGAAAACTGGCCTGAAAGTTCGCTCTGGCGACGTGTTGTTGATTTATACCGGACGTTGGGCCGCTCGCAAGAAAAATGGGGCTTGGGAAATCGGCAAGAATGCCGCAGGGTTGCATGCTTCCTGCGCCAAATGGTTAAAATCTCGCGACGTCGCTATTCTTGGGTCTGATGGTGCCTCTGACGTCTTACCCTCGCAAGTGGACGGGGTCACCCAACCTATTCATCAACTGGTGCTCATCGCCATGGGCATGCCGATTCTGGATAATCTGGACATGGAAGCTTTAAGCGCTACCGCTGCCAAACTGAATCGCTATGAATTTATGCTTTCGGCTTCGCCACTGGCGGTTGCAGGCGGAACTGGATCTCCTTTGAATCCCATTGCAACCTTCTAGCACTCAACGGGAAGTAGCCGCATCTGAATAGAGTATGAAAGAAGCCATTCTAATCCTTTCCTTCGGTGGCCCGGAAACGGAAGCCGATGTAATCCCATTTCTTGAAAATGTTCTTCGTGGGCGCAATGTGCCCAGGGAACGCATGATGGAAGTATCGGAACATTACATGCACTTTGGTGGCAAAAGTCCCATTAATGATCACAACCGGGAACTGATTGCCAAACTGGAAGCGCTGTTAAAACAGGAAGGTCCGGCACTACCTGTCTATTGGGGGAATCGCAACTGGCATCCACTGTTACCGGATACTGTCCAGCAAATGGCTGCCGATGGAATTGAAAAAGCATACGCCTTCGTAACTTCGGCTTATAGTTCGTATTCCGGTTGTCGGCAGTACAGGGAAAATATTGCTGCGGCAACTTTGGAAGTTGGAGCTGGCGCTCCGGAAATTGTGAAGATCCGTCCTTTCTACAATCATCCGGGCATTATTGAACCCGTAGCAGAAGACGTTCATAGCAGCTTCGCGCAAATCCCCGCCGAAAGGCGGGACCACGCCGCGTTGCTATTCACGGCCCATAGCATTCCAATCAGCATGTCCGAAAGTTGCAATTACGTGAAGCAGTTGGAAGATGCCTGCCGATTAGTTGCAGCGAAGGCCTGCCGCACCAAATACAAGTTGGTCTATCAAAGCCGTAGTGGACCACCTACCCAGCCCTGGCTTGAACCCGACGTGCTGGACACAATCAAGCAACTGCATTCAGATGGCGTAAAAGACGTTGTGGTGTGCCCCATTGGCTTCCTATCCGACCATATGGAAGTCCTCTACGACCTGGACGCCGAAGCCAAAGAGTTGGCCGATAAATTGGGGATGAACTTTATTCGCAGCAAGACCGCAGGTTCAGACCCACACCTGGTTCAAATGATTCGCGATCTGGTGGAGGAACGCAGAAATCCGCAATTACCTCGCGTTTTCTTAGGAAATTTGGGCCCCTGCCCCGATGTTTGCCCGCCTAACTGCTGTTCGGCACCGCAACGGCCAACCGCGCGGCCTTCGACTTAAAGTTAAATTAGAGCGAACTTGCGAAGCGCATCAATGTTCCATTGCGCCTGATCTAAAACGTCAAGGTTGCTATTGCGCTCATACAATTTGCGGACCGCTGCCACGTCCACTCGACGACCGCCGCCATCCAGCATCCCGGCCATCACAATTTTGCGCTTGCCCATAGAAGAAGTCACTTCCGGCAAATCTTGTTGATTGCAGATGTTGGGGATGAAATTTGCAAACGGATGGCCAAAGTTTTCAGTCTCAAGTAAGGAACGGTACTGCGCTAATCCCCCAGAAAGATACAGCTTTTGAATATTGGGTTCCAGTACCGACGCAAATTGTGCCGGAATGGTTAGCTTTCCTTGCGCGGCTAGAATCAGAGGTTTGTGCTGGACAGGTGGATGCAAGCGTAACGCACGCACCACTGCTAAAACATCGTTGGTGCGTTGGCCCACCATGGGACGCCCCAGTATCAACCCTGCCCACGAATAATCTTCTTCTTCACCATGGGACTTGGCGTAGCGAGGGTTCCCATTACCAAATTCCGGAGTAAGATCACCCAGACCGCGCAGGTCGGGTACGGCTACTGCAAAGCCTTCGGCTGCCAGGGTCTGATAAGTTTCATCCTCGTGCCACTGGCCGTTGCGGCCATTCGGTTCCAACAACACAATCAGCGGTTTTACGGACGCCTTATCCGGCGGGAGGAACAACCACAGCGGAACCCACACTTTATTGCCCGATTGCACTTCTAAAGCTTCAATCTCAACCCCTCGCAATGAAGATGCCCGTTTCAGAACAGTAAGGCGCTGGGGTGTCTGGCGTTCCAACCGCAACAAGCGATCAAGCGGTAAAGAGGCCTGTTTGCCAATGGGCTTCTGTTCCATTTGGAATGGAGTTTGGCTTTTTAAGGAACGGATTACGCTGCCACTTTCGGTTGCCCACAACACTTCCTCTGTCTCAGGCTTGGTGGCTGGCTCTTCCGTAATTCGGTCTTGACCCTTAAACCAGTGGTTCAGAAAACTATACAGTGCTAAGCGGGAATCATAGGAGAGCCCGTGCGGCAGCGGTGTGGAACTCCAGCTCAAATGGTCGCTCTTCCCTAGCGTCTGATAAACCTTCTTCAGTTTTTGAAATTCATCCCAACCGTTCTGCACGTAGTCTGGGGAATAGGTCCCAAAAAAATCTTTGTCACTTACAGAGATCAACAAAGGCTTGGGAGCAATGGGATACAAGCAGTCCCATCTGTCAAAACCAGCCGGAGCGGAATAGATCAAATCCTGCTCAGCATCGTCGGTGGATCCTGCCCCTTCAAATTCAGGAATCGCAAAATTCTCTGTATTGCCGCTAATAATGGCGGCGGCGCTGATGCGGTCATCGACACAGGCCAGGTACATTGAAATGGTCGCTCCGCCAGATTGCCCGGTAGTGGCCAGCCGACGCGGATCGGCTAATGGATGCGAAGCAAGGTAATCCAAGCTGCGAACTGCATCCCAAAGTTGGACTTTCGCCGCAGAACTCCCCGAAAGAATCAACTGCTTTCCCATGGCGTTGTGCTCATCCATGGGCGAACCAAGTCGCGAACGTTTGAAGGAAGAATCGGGGTAAGCAATACGTTCACCTTGCCCAATCGGATCAAAGGCCAGGACCAGATATCCTAGGCGAACAAGGCCTTGGCAGCAACGTTGAAACGCGGGGTAAGCTTTGCCTGCAGGCGCATGACCCATTTGAAAAAGCACTGCTGGGAAGGGTTTTCGACCGCGCGCTGGGATATATAAGTTTGCGGTAACAAAAAATCCCGGACGGCTTTCATAAGTCACTTTTTGTAGTTGATATCCAATGCGATCCAACGTTCCAGTAACCTTGGCATTTAGCGGTGTCTTTTCGAATCCTCCGCCAATCAACCTCCAGAAGGTTTGCCGAGCCCATTTTTGCCGCTCAATCACAAGTTCCGGACTAACCAGTTTTGTCAGTTCTGATTGACGAGCTTTGGCCAGCGACCATGCCAGATCGTGAAGATAGTCGGGCAGGCAACGAGAATAGTTACGATAACTGACCCCGGAATACGGCTCACGGGCGTTGGGCAATTGAGCACTTGGCCCAGCGTTCTGAGCGACAGCGCTCTGGGCAAGGGCTTTCTGCGTGTGTACCAGAGGAATAAGCGGAACTGCGGCGCTTAGCAGTGCGCGTCGAGTTAACTTAGGGTCAAAGTTCACAGCCCTATATTATCTCTTATCGAGAGTGTTGTTTGAAAACATTTGGTCTAAAAAAATCGTCCTCAGGATATATCACCCTGAGGACGCATTTGCGAAGAAGTGGACACAAGAGGAGCACTACGGAGAACCACTTCTTCTAAGACCAACGCCCTTGCGTTTTTTGAAAAGCTCAATTTCTCAACGCGTTCTTAACGCATGGGCTGCATTTGCAACCTTTCCATCTGATCCTTCTGTTTGGAATCGCTGATGGTCAATTGTTTCGGATCGTTGGCAGTCAACCCGCGTCGTTTTCGGAACGGCGAATTTTGCTTGGCCGCGTACATCCGCTTATCCGCTTGGGAAATCAGCATGTCCGGTGAATCGCCATCCTGAGGATAATAAGCTTCGCCCACACTCATGGAAAGGCATTCTTCGCCAAATACTTCCAGCGCTGCCTGCGCCACCAGTTGAGCCAAGTGCAATTGCCTGGATTGCGGCGGCGCTCCCCGACTTCCCGGCATCACAATCACAAATTCATCCCCACCCATCCGCGCCACATAATCGTATTCCCGGCAGTTGTTGCGCAGCTTTTCCGCCACCGATTTCAATATTCGATTTCCTTCCAAATGTCCGAAACGATCATTCACCATCTTGAATCCATCCAGATCGCAAACCAGCACTTGCAATTGCAATCCAAGCCGCTTGCACCGGGCCAGCTCTGTTTCCAGATGAATGGCCAGACTGCGAGAATTGGGTAAGCCCGTCATGTGGTCGGTAATTGCGGAAGCTTCCACTTGCTTGTATTTCAAGGCATTTTCAATGGATTGGGCTACCTTGGGGGCAATGGACTGTAAGATCCGCAGATGATCACGGGTGAATACATCGCGTTCCCCATGGTACAGACTGAGCACGCCCACCACGCTGCGCGTCCCTTCTAGTGGAACTGAAATCGCCGCCCGCATGGTGCTGAACTTCGAAGGATCGTTCAAATAGCCAGGCTCAACCGATGGGTTGCCGTTGATGATTGGTTTCCGATTTTCGGCAACCCAACCGGAAAGCCCCTGCCCCACCGGAATTTCAAGAGATGAAAACAGTCGAAAATTATCGCCGGTAACGTATTCAGGAACCAGATTGTCTTCCTGCTTCACAAAAATGCACATCGTATCGAATGGCATCATTTTTTTCAGCCGAACCGATAACACAGACAGCGTTTCATCCAAACTCAGCGAATTACCCAGGTTCTGACTTAGCTCAAACAGTGTTTGCACTTCCTGCCGAGCAGCGGCAATGGATGCAAGAAACGGCGCCGTATCCCCATTTTCATTCCTGTTTTTAGAATCCCCCGGAGCGCATGTCTCAAAACCAGCAGCCGGTGCCAGCCCTCGTTCAATCCGCACATCGGTGGATAGCTTCACCTTATCCACTCGCACCGAACTGGCTTGGCGTTCCAATTCTTCATAACGCCGTTCCAGAATTTCCACCACTTTCGGATCAAATGCCCGGCCCGACTCTTTAGAAATCACCGCCATCGCCTGGTCCAACGGCAACGCCCGGCGGTACTGCCGATCCGTGGCCATGGCATCCAGACAATCCACTGCCGATAAGATCCGCGCACCAATGGGAATCTCCTCTTCTTTAAGCCCGTCGGGATATCCCGTACCATCCCACTTTTCATGGTGAGAACGGACAATAGGAGCAACAGGGTATGGAAACTGAACCCGTTCCAAAATTTCCGCCCCCACTACGGGATGGATTTTCATTTTCTCGAACTCTTCCGGTGTCAACCGACCAGGTTTAGAAATAATGTGCTCTGGCACAGCCAGTTTTCCAATGTCGTGCAGTAAAGATGCAGCCCGCAAGGCTTCCAGGTCAGCCCCTTTCAGCCCTAAATCTTTTCCAATCTCAATGGCATATACTTGCACTCGCTGTAAATGATCGTGAGTGGTGGTGTCTTTGGCTTCAATGGCCATGGCCAGAGCCTCAATCGTACGCAAGTGTAACGATGCCATCTGCTCAGCATGTTCCCGCCCGTCGTCCAGGCGTTCCAGATATAAACGATAGGATCGGTAAACCAGATAGACCACCGGCAGTACCACCAAAGATACTTGCCAACTGATAAGGTCGGTAAATTTGTTGAAGGAAACGGCGATTAAAGCTCCCACCGCATAGTAAGGGAAGGCCCAGAAATAGCATTCATCCCACACTTCTTTCAGCTTCTTACGTTCCGTAAGACCAATCACAATGGCTACTGGAATGGTTGTGAAAAGGAATAAGGGGATGGAAGCGGCAATCAATGCCAGCGGACCGGCAATGCCGTGCCCATGCAAATAAGCACTGGAATAAATATACTCTGATGCAAAAATGGCAATGGCCACTGTGGAGACATTAAACAGAATTTGCCGGATTTGTGTTTTCCTTCCATTGACAGGTCGCAGGCACTGCACGAGTGTCATGGTGGCGCCCATCGCTAAAGTCTCTGGAAGGCTCAGTTGCACCAAACCAATCAGGATGAACAGGAAGTTGATGGAAAGCGTCCCGGTGATTGCGGGCAGGCTGACCCGTAAGCCACTTGCCAGAATAGATAGGAAGCAATAGCTTGCAAAGCGGACCGGATCCTGTGGATGGATAGGCAGGATTCCCAACACTAAAGCAACTAGTCCAATCACGGCGATTGGATAGATGAAGATGTTGGCCCTTTTATTGGTATTGTTTTTGGCCATAGTATTCCGATGTGCTCAACGGGGCATATGCAGATTAGGGTCCAATATAGAATCAAGCAGAACAAAGAGGGGAAATCTGCGTCTTAACTGCTTGGAATCAATAAGCTGACTTGCCACCCGCGTCTGTTTAGGGCGAAGGCGGACAAAGTGCCCTGCTGCGACAAAATGGCTTGACAAATTGTCCCAATGGACATTTTGTCTCATTCCAAACACTGGCCACAAATGAATGGTAATAGACCCGATAGGCTACTTTTCAACGAACAATTCAAGCAAGTACTAAGACAATTTCCTTCCTAGCCACAGTCCTCTTCAAGTCAATCTCAGGCTGTTGTATGGGTACCGTTCTCCCCCATCCCAGTGCACAATGAACATGAGCCGAAAACATGACAGAGCAAGCACAACCACAGTGCTTTTTAGGAATGACCGCCATTATTGAGAGCGACGCGATGAAGCGTTTGCTGAAGCTGGCGGAGCGTGTAGCAGAATCCCCGGCGACTGTCTTAATTACTGGAGAAAGCGGGAGTGGAAAGGAATTGGTTGCCCGGGCAATCCATCACTTTTCGCAGCGTTCCTCTAAGCCGTGGGTGGATATCAGTTGCGCCGCTCTACCAGAGCATTTAATTGAAAGCGAACTTTTTGGTTACGAAAAAGGGGCCTTTTCCGGCGCCGATACAACCAAGCCAGGCCTTTTTGAAATGGCCGATAAGGGAACATTGTTTCTGGATGAAATCGGGGAACTGGATTTGAAGTTGCAGGCCAAGTTACTGCGCGTCCTGGATGGTTCCGGTTATTTCCGCTTAGGCGGCACCAAAAAAATCAACGTCAATGTGCGCATTGTTTGCGCCACAAATCGGGACCTGGAACAGATGGCCCGCGAAGGTAAATTTCGTGAGGATCTGTATCACCGCCTGGCCCAATTCCATTTGGTAGTCCCTCCATTACGACAGCGCAAGGAAGACATTGTGCCCATTGCCCGTCTGTTTCTAAAACAACATCAAGGCGATTTACGATTCATGCAGGATGCTGAAAATGCCCTTACCTGCTATGGATGGCCTGGAAATGTGCGGGAACTGCGCAACGTGGTTATGAAGTGTGCGGTGATGGCGGTGGATGACGCGATTCATGCCCTGGATCTTCCAGAAAAATTGCAGGAATCCTATGCCAGCTTGCCGCCCGAACAAAATGACCTGAAACGGCTGTTCATGGCAGTGAATGGCCGTGATTTTGACTCCTCCCCTGAATCTTATTCCAGCAATGTGGATATGGATGACGAAGAGGAACTGCCCGAGTTTCCCCGTGGCGGCATTCTGGAAGGAATGGAACGTCATTTAATTCAGAAAATCCTCAATCAAACGGGTGGTCATCAGGAACGGGCCGCTCAGTTGCTGGGAATTTCCCGACGCACCTTGAGTCGGAAACTGAAAGTATACGGTGAAGGGAGCGGCCTGGCTGATGAATCAGTCGCCGTAAGAAGCCTGTGACAAATCCATGGTTAGAACGACGGCGGGAACCACGCATAGCGGCATCGGGGGAAGTGATTCTTTACCTGGATCAGCCCGTCGTGCTGCAAATTACCGCCCAACTACTGGACGTCAGTTCCAGCGGCTTCCGCGCCCAACACATGTACCCCGCCCTGCGAAACGGCATGATCATTCACGTCCGTATTGAAGAGGTGGAAAGCAGCGCCATCGTCGTCTGGAATCGCATTATGGACGATTGCGTGGAAACTGGCTTTATTCTTCGATAGCCTTGTTTCACTCAACTCTCCGCAACCGGAATCGCATCACCTTGCCGCGCACTACAAAACACAAATAGTGTTCCCAAAACTTGCGAAAAAACTTTCCGTGATTGACCAGCCATTCAAAGCCCATCCATCGCCACAGTGTCAGTAGTTTAACTTCTATACTCTCTTCGGCAAATTTCGCCTCACTATAGTATCCATATCCAGCATTATCGTCACCAAAATAGCGAAATGAAAATGAGTTCAAGTGCCAGCGATGGGTGGGGTCACAAAAAGAACTGAAGTCTGTGTAGTGGGGAGTCTCCAGAATCAACACTCCCCCTGGCCGCAGCACCCGGTGACACTCTTCCAATGTCCGAACCACATCCGCTACATGTTCAATCACGTGGATCAGACGAACCTCATCAAATAGCTGATCCCGCAAGGGCCACGGGAAATGATCCAGTTCGCAAAGAATGTCGGCTTTGCTGCGTGGATTATGGTCCAAACCAATGGATCCGGGAAATTTCTTGATGCCACAACCTACGTCCAAAATTCGGGTGTGACGGTCTTGTTCGGAACTGGACACCATAACAGTGTATTCCATACGTAAACAATCATGCCTATCTTTAACTTAGGGCTTGACTTGCACCACAGCAAGGGAGAAAATCAAGCAGGGTGATTTGCACCACGGAGGGCTAATTATATGAAGTTGCAACCTCTTACAACCAGCGCCATGACGATTTTGCTGCCTATAGCGCTATCCATACCTATTTTGGGCCAACAAGTGGTCGGCGTAAAGTCAGGCGTCATTCACTATGTGGAAGGCGATGTTTTCGCATCCGATCAGAAGGTTGAAACCAAGCTGGGAGCCAAGTTCGCCGAACTGAAAGAAAATCAAGTGCTACGCTCTGAAGAAGGGCGTGCCGAAGTGCTCCTCAATCCCGGCGTTTTTCTTCGAGTTGCCGAAACTAGCGAAATCCGCATGATCAGCAACAAACTTTCCGACACTCGTGTGGAATTGTTGTCGGGGTCAGTTTTAGTGGAAGTCTCCGAACTGGGCGATGGCAATGCCACTTCCTTCTTCTTCAAAGAACATCAGATTATTTTCCGTAAAACCTCCTTAGTGCGCATTGATGCCGATCCGCCCCTCGTAAAGGTTTACCAGGGCGAAGCTTCTGTCACGTTTAACGGCCAAATGTCTGTATTGAAAACCGGCAAAAGCCTCAGCCTGGATGGCAACATGCAAGTGGCCAAGTTCGATGTCAAAGAAGGCGATGCGTTTTACCGCTGGGGCAGCCGACGTGCTTCCTACGTCGCTATGGCAAATGTTTCCACCGCCCGCAGCTTGTTGAACTCTGGCTACGCCATGCAAAATAGTGGATGGTTCTACAACCCCTATTACGGCTTTGCCACCTTCATCCCAATGAACGGCATGTATCGCAATCCTTGGGGCTACAATTATTACAGTCCTGGCCGAGTCTACCGCTACTACTCAAACTATGCCCAAGGTGGCGGCGGCTATCAAAGACCTACGACAAACCCAGGCCACAATAACGGTCCAGCCTACAATTCCTCTTTAGGCTACAACGTAGATTCGCGGTCCAGCATGTCTTCCAACGTAAACATGAGCGCTCCATCGCAATCGGTGTCGTCCTCGCCTTCAGCTCCTTCCGTCAGTCGTAGCGACGCTGCTGGAGCAGGCAATGGCGGTGCAGTTAGCCAAGGCGGCGGCGCCAGCGGACGACGCTAGTCTTCGCCTTACCTAAAAAGCAGTCAAGAACTCGGCCATTGGAGCCATGTTTTTTATTTCAGTTCAAAAATTCAAGATACAATTGGCGTTAAGAAACCATGCCTGCATTCTTGTTCCCACTCCTTTTGGCATTCGCCGTCACTCCGGAACAAGCAGAATTTTTCGAGAAAAAGGTCCGCCCTGTCTTAGCTTCTAAATGTTACGATTGCCACGGACCCGCTCTATCGAAACCGATGGGTGGGCTCAGACTTTCTTCCAAAGCCGATACGGTAAAAGGCGGTGATAGCGGCCCTGCCATTGGAACTTCAATTGAAACAAGCCGCCTTATCCGCGCCATCTCCTATCAGGATCCAACCTTGCTCATGCCTCCGCGCGGTAAATTGTCTGACGCCGAAATAGCTGATCTCACCGCCTGGGTCAAAATGGGTGCGCCAGATCCGCGCGTCGATCTCCCCTCTCATTCCCCAACTGCCATAACAAAGAGCATTGACTACGAACGAGCCCGAAAATGGTGGTCGTTCCAACCTCTCAAAGTTCCCTCTAATACGCCAGCGTCAGGATACATCGATGCTTTTCTATTGAACAAACTCCACGCCAAAGGCCTTCAATATGCCCCGCCTGCTGATCGACGAACCTTAATCCGCCGTTTAAGTCTAGACCTGACCGGCCTGCCGCCCTCTCCCGAACAGGTCGCATTGTTCCTCCACGATCGCGCTCCCAACGCCTATCTTCGATTAGTGGACCGGATGCTTTCTTCGCCACATTATGGCGAACGCTGGGCACGGCATTGGTTGGATTTAGTGCGCTTTGCCGAAACCGATGGTCATGAATTCGACGTGGAAAAACCCAACGCCTGGCGATATCGGGATTACGTCATCCGGGCCTTTAATGACGATCTTCCCTATGACCAGTTTGTGAAAGAGCAGATTGCCGGCGATTTGCTTCCCAACGCTCGCGCCGAAGCACCGCAAGGCACGGCAATGCACTTTCTGGGCGAAGTAATCAACAGTCCCGTAGACCCTTTGCAATCCCATGCCGATCGGGTAGACAACCAGATCGACGTATTTGGCAAGACGTTCCTGGGCCTCACCCTGGGCTGCGCGCGCTGTCATGATCACAAGTTCGATCCTGTTCCAACCAGTGACTACTACGCACTGGCAGGCACCTTTTACAGCACACGGCGTCGACAGACAATGGTAAATTCTCCACTGGAAAAAGCAGCCATGCAAACTATCGTCACTGCCGCGGCATTGCGAATCGGTGAACCGGTTCCATCTGGTCCAGACGAAGAACTCCCGAAAGGCTATCGCTTGTTTGAAGATTTCAACGATCCGGCCATGCCTGGATGGTCGTCAACGGGCTTCGCCTTTCACAAAGCTACGTCTGGCGGAATCGTGGATTCGGCAAGGCTTCATGCGGCCCTTGAAGGTAAACTGATTTCCGACGAAGTGAAGCTGGTAGAGCGCTTTGTGCACGTTCGCCTGCGCGGCTCAGGTCTGGTGCGATTACTGGTAGATGAATACAACAACAAAGACCGCGTTCTTTCTGGCGACCTCGGTAAAGGGTTCGTCTGGAAAAAGTTTGACGTGCGCATGGGACAAGGCAGCTTCGCTTACTTCGTGCTGGAAGATACAGATCCGTTAGGCGGTATCGCCGTGGATCGCATTGTCTTTTCCGAAAATCCTGACCCGCCAGACCACCGTGATGCAGGCCCGGCAATCAGCTATCGAACCGGCGACGCTCAGCTTCCGCCCGGCGCTTATGCACTCACCGGTTGGGACAACAATCCGCACAATGCGCAAATCAATATTCGTGGCAATCCCACCAACTTGGGAACAATTGTTCCACGGGGCTTTCTTTCCGTTTTCGCTGGAACAAATCAGCCAATCGCCATCGGCAGTGGCAGGCTGGAACTGGCGGAAACATTGTTCATTACCGCCAAACCGCTGCTCGCAAGGGTGGTGGTAAATCGCATTTGGAAACATCATTTCGGAAATGGTCTGGTTCCAACTACAGATAACTTCGGCTTAAGTGGAGATCGACCTTCGCATCCAGAATTGCTCGATACTCTGGCTCAAAGATTTGTAGAAGGCGGCTGGTCCATCAAGAAACTACATAGGGAAATTCTACTGTCTCGTGCCTACCAGATGGCCTCAATTCAGAATCATTTAGCAGAAACCGCTGACCCCGATAATAAGCTGCTGCACCGCTTTCCCATACGACGATTAGAAGTGGAAGCATTGCGCGATTCCATGCTGGCTGTAACAAAATCGTTGGACCGCCAATTATACGGCCCGTCCATCCTACCTTGGCTTTCTCCATTCATGGATGGCGACCCTCGCAGCAAGCCCAAGCCTGGTCCCATTGATGGATTGAACCGCCGCAGCATTTACATCAACGTGCGCCGCAACTACATCAGCGATATGTTTCAGACCTTCGATTATCCCCAACCCATTGCTACCATCGGACGCCGTAACGTTTCCACTGTTGCCTCACAGGCACTGTACATGATGAATGGGGAGTTTGTAGCAGTGCTTGCAAGGCGCTGGGCAACGCAGACTGCAAGCATGCCTGGAACCATTGCAGAACGAATTTCTGGCATGTATCAGGAGGCTTTTGGAAGGTCGCCAACAGATGAAGAAATCCGCCTTGGTGTGAATTTTATTCAGACTCATAATCAAGGTTGGCCAGACTACGCCCAAGTGCTTTTAAGCGCAACGGAGTTGGCCTATGTCCGGTAACAACCATTACCGAGTAGCCAATACTCGTCGTGAAATGCTTCGTGATTGCGCCAACGGATTCGGTGGCTTAGCACTGGCATTTTTTGGCTCAGCAGAAGCAGCGCAACTACCCCACTTTGCTGCAGAAGCGAAGTCGGTTATCTTTCTTTACATGGATGGCGGACCTTCTCAAATCGATACGTTCGATCCCAAACCGCTGCTTGAAAAAGAACACGGCCAGCCCATCAAAATGAAAGTCCCCGCCACGCAGTTTAACGACGTGGGCACAGTGATGAAGTCGCCTTGGCAGTTCAAGCAACATGGGCAATCGGGTGCCTGGGTAAGCGAACTGTTCCCGAACGTGGCAGGCTGCGTGGATGATCTGTGTTTTATCCGATCAATGGTTGCCGATAACTCCGAACATACCTCAGCCAACTACATGCTGCATACTGGATTTTCCATGCAGGGTCGGCCCAGCATGGGTGCCTGGACCACCTACGGCATTGGATCGGTCTCCCAGGATCTACCCGGATTCGTAGTGTTGAACGGTGGCTTGATTCCTGCTGGCGGCATGGATAATTTTGGCAGTGGTTTTCTTCCCGCAGCGTATCAGGGCATGTTGTTTCGGCAAGGGGACGTGCCTATCGCGAATATTAAGCAACGGGAAACGTCGAGTCAATTGCAGCGGGATAAGTTGGATCTGCTGGGCAAGCTCAATAAAGGCGTTGTCGCAAGATTGGGAAGCACGTCGGAATTGGATGCCGCGATCAACAATTATGAACTGGCGTATCGGATGCAATCCGCTGTTCCGGAATTGACAGAAATCACTAAGGAATCCCCAGCTACGCTCGCAATGTATGGCATCAACGAAAAAGAGACCGAAGTCTTTGGTCGGGAATGCCTACTGGCCCGCAGGTTAGTGGAGCGCGGCGTACGATTTGTGGAATGCCTTGCCCCGCGCGTATCCGGGGCAGACCGTTGGGATCAGCATCGCAACATTTACAAGGGTCATACCGACAATTGCAAAGCTACCGACAAGCCCATTGCAGGCTTGCTCAAGGATCTGAAGTCGCGCGGATTGCTGGATGAGACTTTGGTTGTTTGGGGCGGTGAATTTGGTCGAACGCCTATGGCGCAAGTTTCAGGCGGACAGTTTGGACGAGATCACAATCCATTCGGGTTCACCATGTGGATGGCTGGCGGGGGAATTAAACCCGGGCTGACTTATGGGGCAACCGATGAATACGGCTATTTCGCCGTGGAAAACAAAGTCCACATCCACGATTGGCACGCTACCATTTTGCACTTATTAGGGTTGGATCATAAGCGCCTGACGTTCCGTTATAGCGGCAGAGATATGCGGCTTACCGATGTACATGGTGAAGTGGTGAAGGCGATTTTGAAGTAACTTGAAATGAGAATCGTTACAGAGCCGCCATGCGCTAACATGGCGGCTCGGAACGGTTTTCCACGATGTTCTAATGAATCATCAGAACAGTGGGCCTAGTGCTTTGAAACACTACATTGCCAGATTGATCGAGTTCGTCCAAATAATAAATTAGTTGCGACCCCACCAATCCACTCAATCGGATAGTGCAGCCAGTCGTGCAGGACTGGGCAGAAACAGCGGCTATCGTATTTTTGCTGAACCCGGCGCGTGGACGAACTTGCGTTCCTCTACTTGCTTTAACCTTGATTTCGACTTCAACATTCTGGCGATTCACCGTATCGGAAGGCAGCTTTAAGGTCCGTACAGAACCTCTCTCCGTTGCACCGCCGCACATTAGCCGGTAGTGATATTCGGTATCAGGATTCAGTGTAAGATTCCTGACTTGACCGTTATCATCGGTTTCCTGCACATCCTGGCCAACCTGAAACCAGCGGAACATTCCGTCGTCACTCTTCGTGGCTCGCTTGTTGGATCGGTCAGAATCAGCACGAATAAAGTAGTCCGGTCGAAGAGCATTGACCACTTCATAGCCGCCAACGTCCGTTGTCAAACTGCTGTTCTCACTCACTTCCAACTGGCAACCCATGCTCTTCATAAAGCTTGGCACCCGCCAACTAAATAGCATGGAGTGAGCGTCGGGCTTTACCGTCAATTCTCGGATGATTGCTACTTCTTCAATATCAACGCCCAGATCGCTACCATCGGTTCCAGCGTTGGTGTAATTGGACCCGGGCACCAACGAAAAGTCGTTCTTTTCAGGATTACGAAACTGCGGAGCATAAACTCCATTGATGAAGTTCCCTCTGCAATCCGATGGGGCACAAGGTTCAATAGCCCCGCCGCTCCCTACGAATGTATTGTTGCGGAACGAAACATTTCTTACCAGGTCGGCAGCAACCAGGGCTTTCACCTGTCCCGCTCCTCCTCCCACATAGTCGAAGGGCAATAAATTGTTTGTGAAACGGAGGTTTTCAATGGGCAACCCATAGTCACTATCCAACCGGAACGCACGGGCATAAATAATCCCTGACTTCCAGTTTGGATTTTCATATGACGTGTTGTTGGAAAACTGATAGTTTCTCCCATGGCAACAGATGTAAAACGGGGATTTGAAAAAATCCTGCCCTGGGGCAATCTTGAAGTATGGGGAATCGTACACCATCAAATTGTTCTTCATCGCAATATTTTCTGTGCGCACCGGGTAAAGATAATCCTCGCCCAGAACTTGGATCGCAGCGGCAACATTTTTGAAATAGTTCCCGTAAACCAGGACATTGTTTACCTTCGATAAAGGGTTGGGCACATATACGTAAATCAGGTTATTACTTCCCACTTCCCCACCGTAGGGGGCACTCATCGTGTAGCGTTGTGTGGCCCTATCCGCCGATACCAGTGTCCGCCATTGGTACTTCGCACCAACAACAGTAGATCCAGTGTCCAAGCCGATTATTTGTCCAGCCAGCGGATTGAAATAATTCAATTGCGGGCAAGTCAGCACGGTTCTTGTCCCATCCAAACTGCATGTTCCTGCTCCTGGCATGGAAAGCCCTCTGGCGCTAAATGTAAATCCATACCACTGCGATCCTCCCCCGGAAAACTGGTTTTCACAAGTATTCCAACGGAAAACGGCATTCACGCCACTCTTCAGTTCAGAACAATTCTTGACAACCCCAAAATAAGCATCACCCACATAAGTCGGTGAGGTTGGGTAGTGTTTTGGACTTGTATAAAAACTATTGTGCTCAAACAAAATATCATTAAAATTTGGACTTGCCGAAAGGTAATCTGCGTGTCTTGCTCCAAAGATGAAAGGCATACCAATAGCACAGCAAACATAATTATTGCGAATATTGAAGGGACCGACCGATAGCCCCAAATTCGAAACATAAGTTTCGCTATCCATGGGACGCCCCATCATATCGTCCACAAAATTATTGACGAATGTGAAGTTCTTCACCCGCAAGTTGAGCGTGTTTTTCCAACTGCTGCCAAGCTGGTGGTCATTATAAAATAAAGATCGATCAATGCTGATTCGCTGTGGCAGCATACTTTCCCCAGTGATAATTTCGCTGGAAGTCACCTCTAAAAAGGAATACAGCGTGTAGGGCAACACCCCGATTTTTTGAAAGCCTACTCCAATGAATTTTAGCCCGGCCACTTTGTCATCAATCAACAAAAGAGAGTTGTTGTTGGAGTCTCCAACAAGTTGCAATGTAACGAGAAGCGGTTTATACGATGGCGTGATCCGCATATCGGCATCGGGCAGCCAATCCTTCTTGGTTGTCGTAATTGTAATCTCATTGCCTGCACTGCAATCCTTTTTTGCCGGATCGTAGCTGATCACGAATCTGTCCGAATACACGGTGATGCCCTGGTTCGTATACGTGCCATCATAAAGGCCCGAAGTAAAACCAACCATGTTCAACACAATTGTGTTTGCTGCCGGTACTTCAATCACCAGAAAGTTGGAACGATTCAGTGCCGCCGCCGCACCCGTAAGCCCCGTGAACCTCACATATTGGCCAACCGGTAGATTATGGTCGTAAGGAGTTGTTGCGGTTAATCTGGTTCCACTGATCGTGGCAGTCAGAACGTCGGCCCCTGTCCTTGCAATTGACCCGGCTTCTATTTGAATCTCATCACCACAAACTGCGGCATTCAGCGCCAATTGGACGTTACTTCTACTTACTGGGGAATAGGTGCCGTTGCTCGATGTAACTGTGAGCGTGGCTCCGTGCAGACAAGGAACCAGCAGAAAGGCCATGCTCAGAAACAGGCTAAGCCAGAATGGTATTTTTATTTGCGGCAACATAGAAATCCTCCGTTCGATTGTTTCGTTTACCATCCACAAGCTGCGGTAAATTATTGTGATTAAGCTGCGGTTGTTGTTCGGCTTGTTCGTACAAAATAAGCCTGGAAGCAGTCAGGTCTACGCGAATCGTTTTCAAATCAGTGACTTCAACCCGCCCCTTCACTTTAACATCAAGAGCCCGGGAAGTTTGGTATTTTGAGGTAAATAACTGCTGTAACCCATGTGAAAAGAATGCAAATACATCCGGCTCAAGCACCACCGTATAGGTTCCCGCCGCCATGTTCGTGGTCAACACATAACCCAAAATCTGACCTGACGTGGGACGCGTAAAACCGGCGTCCGACGCTTTCCCTGCAGTTTGATTGGATAGCTTTACATAATTCCCAGCGATTGTCGGACCATCGAACTGTACTAGCACTTGACCCCGCGTTGCGATCCTTGCAGTCCCCGTGCTTCCACAGGAAGACATGCAGACGCCCAATATCCTGCCGTTGGCCGCTGTGCCAGGCAGCCCCGCCGTTCCCGACGCAGTGAGCGTTACAAAACGGTTTTGCACCGTGCCCGTGGTGGGATCGTTGGATAGCGTTAAGGACAAATATTGGCTTCCTAAATTCACTTTATTGTTGCCTGAAAGATCGTTGCTGCCGTTAATCGTCGCCACTGACGAAGGGTTTATTGCGATCTCCTGGTAGCCCGTCGTGGGATTGTTCACTACCTGCAAAGTACTGTCCGCCGCCGCCACAATGTCCCTTCCAATTCCACGAAGGTCCGTACATTGTGTAATGGTGTTGTTACTCACAAGGCAACTGGAAAGCCCATAACTATCGCTAGGAAAATTGGTTGTCCCGGTAGATAGAACCACGCCGTTCAAGGTGGCCCCACTTACCGCAACACCGTCGATTCCAAAGTAAAGCACCCCGTCAGCACGAATAAAAATGTAAACAGTGTGCGGGCCGATGCTGCCCGTTCCAGCCACATTGTTGATCGTGGCCGGTGCCGGGATAAGGTAGGTTTTTGATCCAAAGCGGATGGTGCAAGGCAACGAAGCACTACACCCTGCCCCCACCGTAATCGTTCCATTAGAAAGATCCACCTTGAAGTCCGTCAGGTCGGTGAGTTGTAACTTCACGTCCCCTGTCTTTCCAGACACGCTGCTTACCGCCCCGCCACTGCCAGTTCCATTACTCCCGGAACCTCCACTCTGCAGCGTCCAGACATTGGTGGAAGTGCAGCCATATAGGTTTTGTCCGGCAGGGGCAGTTGTCTTGTAAAAAAGTTCACCAGTCTTGCAAGTGCCCGCAAGTGCAGGCCCTGTGCGCACTGGCAGGGTATAGGTTGCCCCTGAAAAATCCACCGTTTTTGATTGCGAACTCAAATCAATTCTGGTTTGAGCCGCGCATTCCCTTACTGGAAATACCAGCAGGGCGATCAGGAAAATTGCTCTTTGCATTGTTTACTGTCCACCTCTGTCCTGAATTTTAGAGACGGAATATTAAGAAAAAACATATCGCTATGCTGTAAACTAATGATTACAAGTAGCATAGCAATCCAATAGCAGTCGTGAACCAGTATTTAGCTATGGTTCAAATGTGAACTTATTCGCGAGTTCGGACGATATGCGAAAATGGGAGTACCTTCCCCGTTATGGCCTTAGACTCCAAATTGTCGACAAGCACCCGCCCCATTGGAATTTTATCCGTGGATGTAGAGGACTATTTTCACGTAGAAGCCTTTTCCGATATTGTTAACCGTTCACAGTGGGATTCCTATCCCAGCCGTGTCGTCGACAATACCCATCGATTGCTGGACTTGTTCGATTCCTGGAACGTCAAAAGCACCTGTTTTGTTCTGGGCTGGGTTGCCGAAAAGTATCCCAATTTAGTGAAACAAATTGTTGACCGTGGCCATGAGTTGGCCTGCCATTCCTATTGGCATCGGTTGATCTTCAAATTGACCCCAGAAGAGTTTCGAGAAGATACTCTGCGCGCTAAAAATGTTCTGGAACAGGCCGGTGGCGTTGCCGTAAAGGGATATCGCGCCCCAAGCTTTTCCATTGTTGCCAAATCCCGTTGGGCTCTCGACGTCCTTTCCGAATGCGGATTTAAGTACGATTCCAGTATTTTTCCAGTGCGGCACGATACGTACGGCGTACCCAATGCCCCGCGCCAGCCATTCCGCTTAAAAACCAAATCCGGGGAAATCGTGGAGTGTCCCATGACCACGTTCAAGGTGCCTATGGGCCCCAATATGCCCGTTGGTGGCGGTGGCTATTTACGACTTTTCCCCATGCCCCTTACTCAGTTAGGAGTTTCCACAGCACAGAGTCAGGGGTTAACTTTAGTAACATATTTACATCCGTGGGAAGTTGATCCGCAACAACCACGACTGCCGGGGAGAATGCTTTCCCGCCTCCGGCATTACAACAACTTGTCTAAAATGGAAGGACGGTTAGAGTCTCTGGCCAAGCGGGTGGATTTTTGTCCCTTCGTCGGCTCGAATCTAATTGAAAATGCTCCCCTTCTCAAGGACAGTAAATTCTGGGAAGCCAGTTCAAACTGAAGGATCAGTTCGCAATGACTAAAAAAGACACCATGCCCCAAGTGGCAAGCTACTGGAATAAGATAGCTAACGATTTTGATGCAATTTATACGGGGGAAGGCAAATCCGGGTTCGCTCGCACTCTTGACAAAACCTTTCGAAAAGACATTTACCAAAGATTTGATTGGGTAATGGAGAAGGTAGGCGACGTCAAAGGCAAATCTGTTTGCGACGTCGGCTGTGGTTCAGGCCGCTTTGTGGCGGAACTGGCCAAACGCGGTGCCAGTAAAGTGATGGGGGTGGACGTCGCTCCTTCCATGATCAAATTGGCCACCGATCTGGTCCAGAAAGAAGGCGTTGCCTCGCAGTGTAAGTTCCAGGTTTCCGACGTTCTTAACTGGACTCCCGATCAAAATTATGACATCACCATAGCCATTGGCTTTTGGGATTACATCATGGATCCACCGGAACGGTTGAAGCTGATCCGTAAGTTCACGAACAAGCAATTTCTGTCGGCGTGGCCGCGTTATTGGACATGGCGCATGCCCGTGCGCAAAGTACGTCTGGAATACATGGACGGTTGCCCTGTTTACTTCTTCAAGAAGGAACAGGTTTACAACATGCTGGAATCCTCAGGCTACAAGGTTGTTTCCTGTGAATCGATTGGCAAGTTGTTCTGCGTGGATGCCCGTCCCGTTTAGGCAGCTCCATTGCCCACCCAATTCTTATTCTGGTTGTTTGTAGCGGTACCCGTGTATGCATACTTCGGGTACCCCATTGTTCTGCTGCTACTCAGGCTGGTAATCCACCGGCCTGTGCTGCGGCAGCCGTTCGAACCATCTGTTTCTTTACTCATTCCGGCTTATAACGAAGAGCACATTATCGAACAGAAAATCCGAAATTCACTTGACCTCAACTACCCTGCCGATAAGCTTGAGATTTTGGTAGCTTGCGATGGACCCAAGGATCGAACCACGGAACTGGCCAAGAAAGCAGCCGAGGGTACTCGTGTGAGGATTCTTGACTTCAAGAAAAATCGCGGCAAAATCCTCACCCTCAACGACGCCATTGGCCACTGTTCCAATGAAATTGTGGTGTTTTCCGACGCCGCCGCCATGCTATACAAGGATTCTGTCAAAACGCTGCTCATGAATTTTGCAGACCCCCAGGTGGGTGCCGCCAGTGGAAAGTATACAGTGATCAAAGCCGATGAAGTAGACGTGGGTAAGTCCGAAGATTTTTATTGGAAATACGAGACGTTTCTCAAGGTTCAGGAATCGGAACTGGCGTCAACTTTGGGAGGACATGGCCATCTTCATGCCATTCGAAAGCACTTGTATCCTTTCCCTCCGCCCGGCACCATCAACGATGACTATATTATTCCTGTCTCCGTTCTTGCCAAACAATTTCGGGCAGTTTATGATCCTCAAGCCATTGTCTATGAAGAAGCCAAGGAAATGACTGGCTTCGGTCGACGAGTACGAATTATGGCCGGCAACATTCAGCAGATACGAGAGATCAAGGGCGTGATTCGTCCCTTTCGACCACTCCCCTTGTTCTTCTTCCTATCGCACAAAGTGGTCCGCCTGCTGGTCCCCTTTGCCATGGTCGGCGCACTGGTCACTAATCTGTTCCTGCTTGACTCGCTTTTTTATCAGGTATTGATGGTCGGACAAGTTCTTTTTTACCTACTGGCCGTCATTGGTAATTTCGTCAAGCTGAAACCACGACTTTTAATGCTGCCCTTCTACTTCACCATGATCAACGTTGCCGTCTTCTTCGGTTTCTACCACGCCATGACTAGCCGCAAACAGATGGCTTGGGAATAACTCAATGCTTTCGCGTCGGGTAGCTCCGCAAGATCTCTTCAAACTCAGTGGCCACTTGCGGCCAACTGAACCGTTGCGCAACCATGTCGAACGCCGCTTGTGCCATTTTCTTGCGCCCCTCGCTATTTTCGATCAGTTCCATACACCTTCCAGCGAAGTGCTCCGGCGAATCAGCAATCGCAATGTTCATTCCGTCGGCGTAAATCAACCCTTCCGCTCCAATGGTTGTGGATACTACGGCGGTCTTCGCGGCCATCGATTCGTAAATCTTCAAACGGGTTCCACTTCCTATCCGCAGTGGCACAATGGAAACCGCCGAACCCCACAAGTAGGGCCGAATGTCCGGAACAGTGCCTGTGACCACAATGTTTCCCTTTTCCGCCAGTTTTTGAATCTCCGCCGAAGGCGTGCGCCCCACAATAGCCAGCTTCACTCCGGGAATTTTCGCTTGAATCAAGGGCAATATCTCGGCAACAAAATATCGAACGCCGTCAATGTTGGGCATCCAATCCATAGATCCGACAAACACCAAATCGGCCACACGAGCCTGCGCCGTGGGTGGGGGTTCAAAGTAGTCCAGGTCAACGCCCGTTTTGATATCAGAAACTTTGGCAATGCCGAACATTTGTTCAATCTTGCGCGCGTCAATGGGCGAAACGGCAATCACATGGGCCGCCTCACGACAAGCCTTCTGTTCGCATTCCAGCATTCTTTTGTGCTGCATGCCAAAGTAAGCCCGTCGCAACGGGTCACCACTGCTCTCCACATGACGCTGCCAAATCATCGATTCCACGTTGTGTTCAAACAACACCACATCGCTCAAATCAGCAAAGTTGGGAGCCGGGAAAAGGAAGTCGCAAACCACACTGTCAAATGTCTCCTTTTTCCGCAAAGAATCAATGGCATCTTTCATCGGCTGACTCACATACCGGCTGACCGAAAGTGGCAGTGCAGAAACCAGATTCACCGCCAATTGTCCAAAAAATGCCGGCGAAGTCCTTGGCGGAACCTTGTGAGGAATGGCATAGGCATGGGTGCAATACTCGCCCGCTCTGGCAAACCCTTCAGTCTGTCCTTCTTGCGCAAAAGCAACATAGTGGATTTCGTGCCGCTGATGCAATCGTTTCAACATTTCCAAAGTACGAATCTGCCCACCTTTGTTGGTAGGATGCAAAAACGTACCGCAAACCCAAAGTATTTTCATTTCAAAATAGCCCGAACAGCCATCCCAGCATTGCTTTCACCGACGAGTCCAGTAATTCGCCGCGAAGCTTTTAAAATGGATGCATGGCGAAGGATAACAAACTATGTCTTCTATAACAAATAACCCCACCACCATTGCCGTGTTTGGACTTGGATATGTGGGTTGTGTCACAGCGGCTTGCCTGGCCAATCTGGGTCACAAAGTAATCGGAGTGGATACCGATCCTGGCAAGGTCGCAAACGTGGTCAAGGGCGAGGCACCCTTCTACGAACCCGGTTTGGAAGCTCTGGTTAAGTCCAGCGTAGAGCGGGGGCTATTGACAGCAACCACCTCTACCGCTGATGCCATTGCTGCCGCCGATATCGTCTTATTGTGCGTCGGCACGCCTTCAGAAAAAACCGGCAATCTGGGGCTTGACCAACTGCGCCGCGTGGTAACCAACATCAACGTTAAACTCGCCGGACGCCAGAAGCGATTAGATGTAGCTGTTCGCAGCACAGTATTTCCAGGGACTTGTGAAGAAATCGTGGAATCTGTGTTTGCTGGTAACGATCTGGTTCGAGTTGTCTCCAATCCTGAATTTTTGAGAGAAGGAACTGCCGTTAAAGATTTCCGCGAACCCTCAATAATTGTTGTCGGCGGAAGTGATCCAGCCGCAGTGGAGCGGGTCGCTGGCATTTATAGTCCTCTTGGCGTGCCCCCTTGCCTGGTCAGTTTGCGAACAGCAGAAATGATCAAATACGCCTGCAATGCTTTCCATGCGGTGAAAATTTCTTTCGCCAATGAGATCGGTGCGCTGGCATCTCGGATGAATATCTCCGCTGAAGAAGTGATGGATACGCTTTGCCAGGATGACCACCTGAATATCTCCAAGGCATACCTGAAGCCGGGCTTCGCCTTCGGTGGTTCCTGTCTTCCGAAAGATCTGCGAGCCCTCAACTATCGCGCTTCTCGTTTGGATATCAAGCTGCCCATGTTGTGTAATGTTCTGGCCAGCAACGACGAACATCTAAACCGTGCCATTGACGCAGTGGCGGACTTGGGCAACATAAAGCTAGGGATCTTCGGCTTAGCTTTCAAGGAAAATACCGACGATTTGCGGGAGAGCCCTGTCGTCACCATGCTCGAATATCTTATCGGCAAAGGCCGTGACATGAAAGTGTTCGACCCGCATATTCAAATCGACGCAATCTACGGAAGCAACAAGAATTTTATTTTGAACGCCGTTCCGCATATCGGCAAACTTATGGTGGGAGGGCTGGAGGACATGTTAGGTTGGGCAGACCATATCGTGATCGCCCAAAAGCCTTCCACTGCTTTGGCCGAAGCAATTCGTGCCTCCGGGAAACCTGTAATTGACCTTGTCCGCAGCGGAACCGGACAACCGGTTTAAATTAGCCACATAAGCTATGAGTCAACAGCGCAGCCTTACAAATAAAGCTTCCTGGCTTTTCGCAGGAAAGCTGATTGCCTTTCTACTCGCCATCGTCACGCCATTGGTGGTCGCAAGGCGGCTGGATCTGGTTACGCAGGGCGTGTATAAGCAACTTTTTGCGGCGATCCTTTCCGCTTCCAATATTTTGCCTCTTGGTTTTGCAACGTGTGCCTACTATTTTTTACCCAGTGAAAAGGAAAAACGCAACGAAATCATATTCAACATTGTTATCGTACTTTCTCTAGTGGGAATTTTCGGAGCAGTTCTTGTATTGGCATTCCCACAGATTTACACGAAACTCCTGGGCGATCCCAGTCTTAGCAAATATGCCGTGTATGTTGCCTTGGCCATCCCCCTGACCGTTCTTTGCCAGGGGTTTGAAACGTTACTGATGGCCAATCAGGAAGTGCAACTCACCGCATTTCTCCTCATCCTAATCCAGGCCACCAGAACACTTTCCATCTTCCTAGCCGTCACCATTTGGGGCACCCCGCTTTCCATCCTGATCTCTTTTTTGATCCAGGGTGCCATCATCGTCACGCTGATGTTCTGGTACCTCATCTCTCGCTTTCCAGGATTTTGGAAACACTTCGACGGCCCATTGCTGCGACGGCAAATCGCTTATGCTGCTCCCATTGGACTTGCCGGTTTGCTTTGGATTTTGCAATTGGACATGCACAATTATTTTGTTTCCAATTTCTTTGGCGCCGCCGCCCTTGCCATCTATCAAAATGGCTGCTTCCAATTGCCGCTCATGGGTATGATCGCCGAATCCTCCACCGCCGTGGTACTTCCACGTTTGAGTGAACTCCGCAAGAGTGGAACCACCCACGAAATGCTCAGTTTGGTGGCCAGAGTCATGAGAAAACTTTCCGTTCCAGCATTTGCCATCTATTTTTATTTCAGCACCGTTGCAGAGCCCTTTATGGTCTTCCTGCTTACCAACAAGTTCCGCCCCAGCGCCCTCATTTTTTCCGTCAATCTTCTTTTAATCCTCACCACCATCTTTCCAGCCGACCCGCTGATGCGCACCTTTCCTGAACGTCGAATGTATTTCATTAAATTTCAGTGCTTTCTGCTTCCCGCATCGGCCCTCATGCTGTGGTGGGCCACTCCAAAATTCGGACCCTATGGTGCAATCGCTGTCGTAGCAGCAGCCGGAATCATTGACAGGCTCTTCGCCGCCTTCACTTTCAGCCGTATTCTCAACGTCACTCGTGCTGATTTTCCCCAGTTTTACGATATTGGACGTACCGCTTTATCGGCAATAGTGGGTGGCGCTGCTTCTCTTGCTGTTAAGCATCAAATGATGGCCTGGCAACCGGTTGAAACTTGGAGAACGCTGTTTATCCTGCTCGCTGGCACCTCAATCACTTTCGCCATTGTCTATATTTTCATGTTGTTCCTAACCGGGTTCCTTGACGACGATGAAAAAGCACTGCTGCGTCGCTTTCTGCCCATTTCGCTGAAAGCCAAGTTGGTTTAAGCAGACGCATCAACCCGTTACGATAAACTAGGAAGAGAGGACGATTTCATGTGTGGAATAGCCGGATTCGTCGGCGAATTTGAAACTCACTACGGGGAACAGGTCGTCCGCTGCATGACACAATCCATGGCCTTGCGCGGACCCGACGCCGAAGGTCTGGAATCCTGGCCCGGAGCCACTTTCGGTCATCGCCGCCTTTCCATCTTCGACCTCAGCGAGCTCGGCAAACAACCTATGCTCTCCCCAGACCGCCAAATCGGCGTGGTATTCAACGGGGCCATCTATAACTTCCACGAACTACGCCTTGAGTTAGAAGCAGCAGGTTACCAATTCCGCAGCCGGACAGACACCGAAATTCTGGTGCATGGTTATCGTCATTGGGGAATCCATAAAATGATCCCCAAGCTGCGCGGCATGTTCGCCAGCGGCATTTGGGACGCCCCCAATCGCAAAACATTCCTCTTTCGTGACCGGCTAGGCGTCAAGCCGTTACTCTTCACCGTCAACGATGGAAAACTGGCCTTCGCCTCCACCGCCAGAGCCTTGCGCGATGCCGGATTTGCGCCAACCATTGATGAAAATGGCATTACCGAATTCCTTGAATTCGGATACGTTACCGATGACCGTTCCATCTATAAAGGCATTCATAAAGTCCCCGCTGGCGGTCTAATTGAATGGAGCAATGGGACGCTTAAATCAAGCTCCTATTGGCAGCTGCCCAGTGTCGAAACGGAATCACAAATTCAATTTGAAGAAGCCGTCGACCAAACTGAACTCCTATTTCTGGATGCCGTGAAACTCCGTCTGGAAGCCGACGTTAAAGTGGGAGCGCTCCTCAGTGCAGGCATCGATTCCAGTCTGGTGTGTTGGGCCATCGCCAAACTTGGTGGCAACATCGGAGCCTTCACCATCGGCACACCCAACAGTCCATTGGACGAATCGGCAGATGCCGCCGCCACGGCCCGCGCGCTAGGCATTCCCCATCAGGTGATTACTGTGGCCCCCGACGATTCACCCAGCGTCGATGAACTTGTTTCCGCTTATGGGGAACCCTTCGCCTGCGCTTCAGCCTTAGGCATGCTGCGCGTTTCCAAAGCCGTCAAACAGGAAGCCACCGTGTTACTCACCGGCGATGGTGGCGACGATATTTTCCTCGGTTACCCTGAACATAAAAACCTCTGGATGGCCCAGCAATTGGCGGCCAAGTTGCCCAATTTCACGCTTTCTTCCTGGCAACAGATTCGCGGCGCATTTCCCAATTCCGGCCTGCTCAAACGCGCCAAACATTTTATGGACTACGCCACCGGCGGCGTCGGCGCTGTGGCCAATGTCCACGATGGCTTGCCCGTCTACTGGCAAAATAATCTGCTTGGTGCACGACTTAAAGATCTTTCTGTAAGCCAGCGTCAAATTCCCTGGTCGCAAAGCTCCGCCAAAAATCTTCTCGTCGAATTCCTTGAATACGACCGTAAAACGCGCTTCACCGGCGAATATATGACCAAAGTGGACGGCGGCGCAATGCGCTATGCCGTGGAAGCACGTTCCCCTTTTCTCGATCACAAACTGTGGGAATATGCTGGTTCCCTGCCCTGTGGTCTTCGCCTTCATAACGGATCTCTGAAAGCTATCCTGCGTGAAATCGCCCGCCGAAACATCGGCGAAAGAGTCGCCAAAGGTGCCAAGAGAGGGTTCGGTATTCCAGCCACGCGCTGGCTAGCCGGACGCTGGGGTCCTCACTTTCAGCAGGCCATGGAAAATTCCCACTTAGCTCGCGAAGGCTACATTCAATCCAGCAAAGTTCTCGACCTTTGGAAGCAAACCGCAGCCCGTGGCGAAGTCCCCAATCAATTGTGGTACCTCTATGTGCTTGAAACCTGGTTGCGGCATGAACAGTCGCGACCCACTGTTCCGCAGCCCCAACAGCTCAGCCGGGCATGACGAATAAGCTCCGAGTTTTAATTGTTGCCCCCTCCCTGCGCATCACCGGTGGCCAAGCCGTTCAGGCAGCTCGCCTCATGCAGGAACTGAAGGCGTTTCCGCAAGTAGAAGTAGCCTTTCAAGCCATCAATCCCGCACTGCCCGGTCCTTTGCATTGTCTCCAGCAGATCAAATATGTCCGCACCATTGTCACGGAAACCACTTACCTCATTGCCCTGCTAATTCGCATTTGGAGTTATGACGTGATTCATCTGTTCAGTGCTGGTTATTGGTCATTTATGTTGGCCCCTGCTCCAGCCATTCTATTCAGCAAGCTCTTCAGGAAAAAGACCATTCTCAACTATCGCGATGGCCAAGCCGAAGATCATCTCAACAAGTGGCCCATCGCCATCCGCATTATGAGTCTGGTAGACCGCATTGTCCCGCCCAGCGGCTTTCTCGTCGAAGTGTTTGCCAAATTCGGATTGCCAGCCACCTACATTTCCAACATCGTGGATACCACGCAATTCAACTTTCGTCCCCGTCCCACGCCCGGTCCCAAATTCTTCCACAATCGTGGAATGGAGCCTCTTTACAACATTCCCTGCACTCTGAAAGCCTTCGCCATCGTGCAGCAGAAATACCCCGAAGCATCTCTGATCTTGGCTCACGACGGCCCACTGCGACAGCAGCTTGAAGCCATGGTCCTGGAGCTAAACTTAAACAATGTTCAGTTTCTGGGCTTTGTCGATCAAACCTGCATGCGCCAACTCTACGAAGCTGCCGAAATTTATCTGATGAGTCCCAACATAGACAACATGCCAGGGTCCATTCTGGAATGCTTCGCCTGCGGACTCCCCTTCGTTTCCACCGCTGCCGGTGGCGTTCCATTCATTGTCGAAAATGAAAAAACCGGACTGCTGGTTCCCATCAACGATCATCAAGCCATGGCCAACGCCGCTCTCAGGCTAATAGAAGAACCAGGCTTTGCCACCGCCCTAACCACGCAAGGATTCATGGAATGCACCCGCTACCAAGGTCCCCAAGTGGCCCAGCAATGGGTTAAGCTGTACAACGAATTGGTTTCTGCCACAAAATAAAAATTGCCTTCACCCGCCCAACTTTCGCGCCGTCTGTTTCTTGCCGCCATCCCGGCACTTGCCGACACCGCTACTCGCCTGAACATCAAAAAGTTCATCACCCGCAAGCACACCATCGGCAATCGCGATTATCTTTTTCTGGAAATTGAAACCGATGGCGGCATCACTGGCCTCGGTGAAGGCTCCGTTTCCGGCCGTGTGGAAATCGTCGAACAGGCCATCCAATGGTTCGCCCCGTTCCTAATCGGCAAGCCTGCCGCAGGGATTGAAGACAATTGGAACCGTGCTTACTATCAACTCTCCCGCTATCGCAACGGCCCTATCCTGATGACAGCTCTGGCCGCCGTTGACATCGCTTTGTGGGATATTGAAGCCCAACGCCTGGGCGAACCGCTTTGGCGGCTGCTGGGGGCCGCTGAAGCCAAGCCCATGCGCGTCTACTATAGCCACTGGAGCCATGGCATGGAACCACGCACTCCAGAAAAGCTCGCTGCCTTAGCCGCCAAAACCGTGAAAGACGGCTGGACGTGCCTCAAGTGGGTTCTACCCAAAGGCGGATCGGAATCGGAACGCTTGCACCGATTAGTCGCTGAAGTAGAAGCAGTCCGACGCGGCGGTGGACCCAACCTGGACATTGGCCTGGAAATGTGGGAAACCTTCAGCGTTCGTTCTGCCATAGAATTGGCCAAGGCCGTCGCCCCTTTCCGTCCCATGTTTATTGAAGAACCAACTTGGCGCGAAACTCCGCAGGCTCTTGGAGAAATCGCGTCGAAAAGTCCCGTGCCACTCGCTGGCGGCGAAGGGCTCATCTCCCGCTACGAATTCAAACAGCTACTTGATGCCAAAGGTGCGCAAATCATCCAGCCCGACGTTATCCACTGCGGCGGCATAACTGAGATCCGCAAAATTGCCGCTCTGTCTGAACTCTATGGTGCCGAAATTTCACCGCACATGTATTACGGACCCATAGCCCATATCGCCTCTTTGCACTCCATGTCAGCCGTAAGAAACTTCCTCATGCAGGAATGGGATGCAGGTATGGAATCCACATTCGCCGCCGTTACCAAAAACACGTTCCCCTTAGTCAAGCAGAGCCACGTCACACTAACTGAGACGCCTGGCTTGGGACTCAAAATGGATTGGCCAGAATGGGGTCGACTCTACCCATACAAGTCCCAAAGCTTGCGCCCACCTGGTGGCCAATAGCACAACACCATCAAGCTGCCCGCGCGCTATCATCAAAAATAGTCATGCACAGCCGATTCCTGACCTTACTCCTTTTCGCCATTCCCTACGCGTGGTCACAAAAACCAGTCACGCTCGATGCCCTTTCCGGTGGGCGCACACGTGGCTCGGGCAGTAGCGCCATCACCTGGACCCCCGATAGCAAAAGTTTCGCTTACACAGAAGGCAAAGGGTTGATGCTCTATGACGCCGCCACTCAGAAGAAATCAGAACTAGCCAATTTGGAAGCTCTAGATGAACTGGTTGTCGCATCGAAAGGCAAGCCAGTCTTCGATTGGGAAAATCGCCGCGTCCGCGAAGACCAAATGCAGTGGACCCCCGATAGCCGCCGCTTCCTCTACGCGCAAGACGGCGACATCTTTTTATGGGATCAAGGTTGGAAACAATTAACCGCCACTCCAGACCAGGAACGAGATGCCCGCCTTTCTCCCGATGGCAACCGCGTGGCATTCCGTCGGGATAACGATCTGTACGTCATCACCATCGCCACCAAACAGGAACAGCGCATTACCACCGGCGGGTCAGATCTATTGCGCAACGGTCGCTTGGACTGGGTCTATCCCGAAGAGCTTAGCTTGTCCCGCGCCTTCTGGTGGTCCCCTGATTCCCAAAGCATCGCCTATCTGCAATTCGACGTCAGCAAGCAGATGACCCACCCCCACGTCGATATGGTCACCGCTAATCGAGCCGTCTATGAACCCGAGCGCTACCCCAAAGCAGGTTCGCCCAACGCCGATGTGAAACTGGGTGTGGTCAGTGTTGGTGGTGGTGAAACAAAATGGATGAGCGTAACCGGTTCCGCCGATACCCTGTTAGCCCGTGTGGATTGGACACCCGATAGCAAAGAACTATTCGTTCAAAAACTTCCCCGCGTGCAAAATCGTCTGGAACTGTTAGCCGTCAATGTTGCCAGCGGTTCCCCACGCACTGTTCTGGAAGAAAAAGATTGGGCCTGGATCAACGTGCATTCCATGCTCCGCTTCCTTCCCATTACGAATCAATTCCTGTGGGCCAGCGAACGCAGCGGATTTCGCCATCTCTACATTTATTCCCTCAAAGGCGAACTGCAAAAACAGATCACCAGTGGCGATTGGGAAGTTTCCGAAATCGCCGCCATCAATGAAAAAGAACAGACCGTCTATTTCACCTCAACCGCAGCCAGCCCATTGGAACGTCATCTTTACAGTGCAAGTTTCAAAGGCGGCGACCTAAAGAAACTGACCACCGCAGCAGGCACTCACTCCATATCCATGAGTCCCAACGGCGCATTTTTCATGGATACCCATTCCAGCTTCACCGAACCATCGGGCAGAACGCTTCACGATTCAACCGGGAAACAGCTAGCCGTCTACCGCGAACGCGATCGTAAAGTGCTCACCGATTATCAGATTCTGCCCACCGAAATCGTCCAGGTGAAAAGTGAATTTGGAGACACCATGTATGCCCGCATGATCAAGCCCCCAAATTTCGATCCCACTCGCAAATATCCGGCCATCGTCATGGTCTACGGCGGCCCTGGAGCGCAAACCGTCCGCAATAGCTTCGCCGGGCTGAGTTGGGATCAAGCCCTAGCCCACAAGGGTTTCGTTATTTGGCAAATGGATAATCATGGCTCCGCGGGTCGTGGCCATAAGTGGGAATCCAGAGTGTTTCGTCGTCTTGGGGAACAGGAACTGTCCGATCAAAAGGTGGGCTTGTCGCATCTGGTATCCATGGGCTTTGTGGACCCCAATCGCTTAGGCATGTACGGCTGGAGTTACGGCGGCTTCATGACGCTCTACACGCTGTTCAATTCCCCGAAGACCTTCAAAGCCGGAATCGCCGGTGCTCCAGTAACAGACTGGCGCCACTACGACACCATCTACACCGAACGCTACATGGACATCCCCGGTGAAAATTCCGCAGGTTACAAATACAGTTCCCCATTGAATCAGGCCGCGAATCTGGAAGCCAAATTGATGATTGTTCACAACATTGAAGACGATAACGTTCTGTTCCAAAACTCCATGCAAATGATGGACGCATTGCAGCAAGCCAACAAGCCATTTGAAACCATGATCTATCCACAGAAAAATCATGGAGTCAGCGGCCCGGCAAGTAAACACATGCTGCAAACGTTGACTAGCTTTTTCGAAAGGACTTTGAACTAGAACTCCTGATATCCAATACCGTCCATATACGCTAAAATCGAATGAGCAGTCCCAAATACTCATGTCAAAGCTCAACTCCTTCGGCTCATCCGCCACCCTTACCGTAGGCTCGCGCTCCTACAAAATCTTCAAACTCGACGCCATTGAAAAGCAAGGAACCGGTAAGCTATCCCGGCTTCCCTACTCCATCCGAGTCCTACTTGAAAATCTGCTGCGTAACGAAGATGGCACCACCGTCAAGAAGAGCGACATTGAATACATCGCCAATTGGGACACCACCTCCACTGCTCAGGAAATCAACTTCCGACCAGCCCGCGTGCTTCTTCAGGATTTCACCGGAGTGCCGTGCGTAGTTGACGTCGCCGCTATGCGCGATGCCCTTGCCGAAATGGGTGCCGATCCTAAGAAAGCCAACCCACTCATCCCCGTTGACTTGGTCATTGACCATTCCGTCCAAGTCGATAATTTCGGGACCAGCAACGCCTTCGAACTCAACTCAATTCTGGAATTCCAGCGCAATCGCGAACGCTATGAATTCCTTCGCTGGGGTCAAGGCGCGCTCAAAAATTTCCGCGCTGTGCCACCGGAAACCGGCATTGTTCATCAAGTCAATTTGGAATACCTTGCCCCCACTGTCTTCACATCGACAGAGAATGGCGAAACTGTCGCTTACCCCGATACAGTGGTTGGGACTGATTCACACACCACCATGATCAACGGACTGGGCGTGGTCGGCTGGGGCGTCGGCGGCATTGAAGCGGAAGCTTGCATGCTGGGCCAGCCCGTTTCCATGCTGCTTCCCCAAGTGGTGGGTTTCAAGCTATTCGGCAAAATGCCCGAGGGCACCACCGCTACCGATCTTGTTTTAACCGTCACCCAAATGCTGCGTAAAAAAGGTGTGGTCGGCAAGTTCGTAGAATTCTACGGACCCGGAGTCGCCGCACTGGGACTTGCCGATCGCGCAACAATCGCCAACATGGCCCCCGAATACGGTGCCACCATCGGCTTCTTCCCCATCGATGGTCAAACACTGGATTATTTACGCATGACAAATCGACCCGAAGAGTTAGTGCAGTTGGTGGAAGCCTACGCCAAAGCACAAGGCCTGTTTCTGGAAGCCGATGCACCAGACCCGGTTTACAACGGCACCATAGAGTTGGATCTGAGCACCGTCGTCCCATCTATGGCTGGTCCCAAGCGTCCGCAGGATCGCATTAACCTTCCCGATGTGAAGGCCAATTTCCACACCGCACTCGCAGGAGAATTAAAGACGCAAGGGAATTTGAAAGATGGAGCAGTTGTGATTGCCGCCATCACTTCCTGCACAAATACTTCCAACCCATCGGTGTTGATTGCCGCCGGATTAGTGGCTCAAAAAGCTGTCGCCAAGGGCCTCACAACCAAACCGTGGGTGAAGACATCGCTGGCCCCTGGCTCGAAAGTGGTCATTGATTATTTGAACGACGCCGGTTTGATGAAGCCATTGGAAGCCTTAAAGTTCCACTTAGTCGGCTACGGCTGCACCACCTGCATCGGCAATTCCGGCCCACTCCCCGATGATGTATCGGCTGACGTAACGGCAGGCAAGCTCACCGTAGCGGCCGTGCTTAGTGGCAATCGTAATTTTGAGGGTCGGGTGAATCCGCTGGTGCGTGCCAACTACTTGGCATCCCCTCCGTTGGTCGTTGCCTATGCACTGGCAGGCACCGTAGATATTGACCTCACCCACGAACCGCTTGGCACTGGCACCAACGGGCAAGATGTTTTCCTAAAAGATATCTGGCCCACCACCGAAGAAATTCAAACAGCAGTGAAGACCAGCGTCCGCCGTGAAATGTTCGAAAAGCAATACGCCGAAGTATTCACCGGCGACGCCAACTGGGCCGCGATCAAAGCTCCCAAAGGCGATCAGTACATGTGGGACAACGCTTCCACCTACATAAAGAAGCCCCCGTATTTTGAGAATATGGCCGACCCTAAATCGCCCATCATCGACCACCTGGGCCTAAGCGTTCTATGCACACTTGGCGATTCCGTCACCACCGATCACATTTCCCCAGCCGGCAACATCGCCAAGGATTCCCCCGCCGGTCAATATTTGCAGCAACTGGGCGTGAAGCCCGCCGATTTCAACTCTTATGGGGCACGTCGTGGCAATCACGAAGTGATGGTGCGCGGGACGCTGGCCAACATCCGCTTAAAGAACCTGATGGTTCCAGGCACAGAAGGCACCTGGACAATTTACGTCCCCACAGGTGAAAAAATGTGGATCTACGATGCCGCTATGAAGTATCAAGCTGCCGGCCTGGGCCAACTGATCATCGCCGGTAAAGAATACGGCTCCGGCAGTTCCCGCGATTGGGCCGCCAAAGGTGTGCGTCTATTGGGAGTCAAAGCCGTCATTGCCGAAAGCTTTGAACGCATCCACCGCTCCAATCTGGTTGGCATGGGAGTGCTTCCCACCGAATTTGTCGATGGCCAAAATCGTGAATCGCTAGGGTTAACGGGTCTTGAAACCTACTCCATCACCGGCGTCTCTGCCGCAGCCCAAACCGGCACGCACGCCTCAGTAACCGCCACGTCGCCCGAAGGCACCATCAAAACGTTTGCCGTTAAAGTGCGCATCGATACTCCACAAGAAGTGGAATACTTCCGTTCCGGTGGAATTCTGCCGTATGTTTTAAGGCAACTGGCAGCCCGATAGTTTCATCGCATTCAGCTTTGTATAATCAATATGTTACAGAGCCGTGACCGCCAGGGAGCGGTCTTTCAATCACAGGTTATTCCAACAAAAGTTGAAGATTCTAGATGCGGGAAAACTAAGTGGCATTAGGCGCTTTCGCCTTCGTAAACGTCAGAATTCGGTTTGATGATAGACTCAGGCAGCATGCAAAGCCTAGGTCTGTCACCAAATACTCCAAAAACGGAACCCTTTTGGAAAACTTGGCTTTGGCCAGACGTCTCGGATCAGATTTCCGCCCAACAAGCGGCGAAAAATGCGATGTACGGAACGTTTTTTGTCTCAGCGATTACTTCGATTGCTGCAATGTTTCGAGTGGTACCTGTTGGCTCTCTGCTGGATGCCTTTCTATTCTTTCTGATTGGAATAGGTATGCGACGAATGTATCGCACAGCCGCCATCTGTGGATTCATCCTTTATTTGATTGAGCAAGCTTCTGTTCTCATGGCCGGACAAAATCCCATAGGCGTAATGAGCACCGCACTCATACTTCTTTTGTTCACTGGAATTCGTGCAACGTTCTCATATCAGAAACTAAAATCTTCCCAAATCCAATCCACCATGCTACAATAATTACACCATCATGGCACTCAACCTCAAAAACCCCGAAGTCGAAAGTCTGGCTTCCGAAGTGGCACTTCTGGCTGGTTCTTCTAAAACCGAAGTCATCCGGCAGGCTCTTCTTGAAAAGAGGCAGCGGATGATCCTTGGTTTTGCGCGCGATTCCCAAACCAGCGCTCTACAATTCCTGCATGATCGGCTGTGGCCCACTCTTCCTCCAAACGCCAGCCGTACGCTCAGTCGCGCAGAAGAGGACGAAATCCTTGGCTACGGTCCTGATGGGGCACCAGTCTAATGGCGGGAATCGGGATGGTGGTCGACACTTCCGCTATTGTTGCCATCATTACGCGGGAAGTTACGGCAGAGTACCTTGTAGGTAAATTGCTGGCCGCCCAACTGCGCATTGTCCCCACGCCATGCGCAGCGGAAACCCTCATTGTCTTGAACTCAAAGTTGGGCCGCGATCCTACCGCAATCTTGCTGGAATTCTACCAGGAATTTGAAATAGAACTCATCCCGTTCGCCGTCAAGCATCTCACTTGGTTTAGCCACGCCTTCACACGATATGGGAAGGGTCGTCATCCAGCAGCGCTCAATATGGGCGACTGCTTTACGTATGCCATTACCAAAGCGGCAGGATTACCTTTACTTTTTGTGGGAAACGATTTTCTGCAAACAGACCTAAAATCTGCCTGAAAATCGGCTATTTTTTCAGATCCAGAAGTTCCAACTCTCGCCAGATATCGGCATCATGCTCACGCCAATCGTCGCTGAGTCGACCGGTAAAGTGAAGTTCAAAGACTTTCAACGTTCCGTGGCCAAACGGGCAGATCCATTCTACTTGGGGCGCTCCCAAACGAAAAATCTTATCCCAGGCTCCACCGCCCACTGGCATTCGCAATTTTCGCAGGCAGGTTCGGCAACGGTACCGCTGATCTTGAGCAACTAAAGCCACTGCACCTAAGGCAGCCAGCCAAAACACCATGATCGCAAAAGTCCATGGCAGGTCTTGTGCAAAGCGCGCCAAACGGAAGTCACTGAATGATGTTGGTTCCGGCAAACACAGATTCAGACCCAGCCAAATGCAGTAAAACGCTCCTGCAACCGCCAACAGCTTGGAGAACAAAAATCCCCAATATCTCATGTCTGATTAGACTCCTTCATCCCATCAAAAGTTGCTGAAGTATGATATTTAGAACGATTCAATTGCGAATCATGTTCCTTACAAAAAACCAAACATTGGCCGGACGTTCTGCCAGACGACGCATAAAGTAGGGATACCAGGCTTCCCCATAAGGAACATAAAGACGTAAACGATACCCTTGCTTTCTCAACTTCTGCTGAAGATCGCGCCGCACGCCCAACAGCATTTCGAATTCGAATCCGCTGGCGGCAAGACCAATTTCCGAGGCGTAGGCAGTTGTCATTTGAATGATTTGTTCATCATGAGTGGCAATCGCAGGGTCAGTACCATCTTTCAATAGAAGTCGCATTAGCTGAACATAAGCCTCATCCACACCCTTCTTATCGGCAATTGCAAGCTCTGGCGACTCTTTATATGCGCCTTTACAAAGCCTGACTGGAATCCGAAGACTATTCAGATTACGAACATCTTGTTCACTGCGATGCAGATAGGCCTGGATTACCGCTCGCACGCAGCCATGATTCTGTTGCATTCTTTCCACAATCCGCAGCGTTCGTTCTGTGTAAGTGGTTGATTCCATGTCCACTTCCACCCGTGTGCCGTATCGTTTGGCGAGCTTCACCAAAGGCTCAATATTGGCAACGCATTCCTCTACTGAAAGATCGAGTCCAAATTGAGTTAACTTTATAGCAATGGTGCCGCCAATGGACATTTCGCTCAGGTTGAGTAGCGCTTTTTCTGCTGCTTTGCTGGCGGACTTAGCCTCATCCGCAGTTTCCACATTTTCCCCAAGATGATCCAGCGCAGTTTGAATTCCTTGAGTCGCCAGCAATGCAGCAACTTGCACACCATCATCTAAAGTTAAACCTGCAATAAATCTTGAAGTAAGCCGACGCGCCCCTGCCGACGATTCCACCCAACCCCGCACCAACTTATTCTTCGACAACCAAAGAAAGCCATTCCGCAGCATTGCCCCTCCTCAAACATCCAGCCCGACACTCCTCATCAATTCCAATGCGTTCGATTTCGCCACAACCCCAGAGCGCATTTGATAGTCAAAGTGAAGGATTCCATTTTGCAGATCATCCTCAAAATGACGATTCCGGATTCTGGAATCGTCCAACTGGGTTAACGAAAGGTCGTGAGTGGTGACCATCCCAATGGCCCGATTATCCAGCAGACCGCGCACAATTCCCGCAGCACCAATCCCTCGATCATGTGAGTTTGTCCCAGCCAGCAACTCGTCGAGTAGAAAGAAAACAGGCAGTCCACTTTTGGTCATTTCTACAATCAATTTGAGCCTCAGGATTTCCGTATAAAACCGGGAACGGCCTTCAGCCAGCGAATCCACTGTTTGGATGGACGCGCCAACTTGGAACGGAGTCAGTTGAAATCGTTTGGCTCGAACGGGTGCTCCGGCCAAGGCCAACACGGTATTGATGCCCGCTGTTCGCAAGAAAGTGCTTTTACCAGACATGTTTGAACCACTGACGATGATGAAAGGCTCCTTCGCAGAAAACGAAACAGCATTCCGAACCATTGTTTTCGATGGTAGAAGTGGATGACCCAGTGCTTCCGCATCAAAGAAAACTGGCAGATTCTCATCCAAAATTTCTGGAAACGGATCTTCTGGATGCTCAAACGAATAAGCTGCCAGCGAAAGTGCCGCTTCAACTTCTCCAACGGCGTCCAACCATTTTGAAATCAGGTGTCCGTAAGTGCGCCGCCAGGCTTCCACGCCGAAAGAGATGTGAACAGACATCAGTAGTAACACGTTCAGTATTTTGACCGCAGGATTATCTAAAGAATCAATCCATTGCGCTAATTTAGCTAAGCGGGCAACGGCCACCGATGGCGGTTCCCCATCGGATTCCAGAGATCGTTTTAAATTCACGATATAGGCTGAAGTGAACGGTTCTTTTTCAATCCGGGCCAGCACAGCAGCCAGCAATTGAAGATCGGCCGCCGCGCCTTGTGCTGAACCTAGAATGGCCCCAATGTGCCCACGCATCACGAATCGCAGCATCAGCGTCAGACCAAGCGAAACCGTCAGCCACCACACTTGGCCAACCAGTAGCCAATAAGCCACCCCGCCGACATTCATCAAGGCCAACAAAAAGGCCAGCAATTGCTGCCATCCGCCCCGCAGAACCACCGGATCGGCACCCCAGCTTTTGAGTCTGGAAGGATGCACACCGCTTGTGGCTTCCTCCCCCAAAACAGCTAAGTCTTCCCGCAGATCCAGCTTCGTCGATAGCTCCTGAATGGCTTGCTGACGCAGATGGATCACCTGCCGTTGTGCCGGATTGCACAACCATCGGGCTAAAACATCTTCACCCATTCTTGTTCTGGCAGAATTCAATAATTGAAACAGGCTATCGGGACCAAACACATCCAGATCGCGGGCATAGGGGTGGTTGGCATTCAGAAATCGATCCCCGGTTTCCCCTTGGCCGTGCCACTTATCATCCAATCTTGCCAAGGCTTTTTCATAGAGTCGACGAATGCGCAGAGCTCGTCCGGATGCCGCTAAAATACGGCTATGCCATATCACAAGGCCACAAAAAACTAACACCGGGACAAGCAAACTTGCCACAGGAACCAAAGAACGAAAGCATGCGTACCCCAATACAGCAGCACACACTGCGACGCCGAGTCGTAAGTTGCCCAGCAGGATATGTTTTTTCTCACATTGGGAAACGGAAAGACTTGCTTTAGCCAGACGCCTTTCGTATTCGGATCTTGGTTCAATTCGAGTATTCAATCTACTTTCATTATCCCTTGGAAACCTAATTTCACTTTCTAGCGTCATTGGTCTGGGAAAGAAGTGCGAAACACTTCACTTAGGGGAATCGCGAAAGGTACAATAGTGTCGAATCTTTGAAGTTTGTTGGAGTTTCATATCAAGACAGCATGCCAATAGCCGTGCGACAAATAATTAAGGTTAAGGAGAAATAGAATGGATTTGATGGGTCAATTGGGAGATCTGCTCCAGCAATACTCTGGAGCACAAGGCGGAGCACCTCCAGCCGATGTAGAACAACATTACGATCAAGTAGCGCAAGTCAGCTCACCGGCATCAATGGCTGAAGGGTTACTCGCCGCATTTATGGATACCCAGCATACACCGTCGTTTGGGAACCAGGCCGCACAACTTTTCGGAGCTTCTGGCGGTGATACCAAGGCGCAAGTATTGAATACACTGCTTGCGGTTGCCGGTCCGATGATGATGCAGAAGATGGCTGGCGGTCAAGGCGGCGGCATGGAATCAGCACTGGCAGGGTTAATGGGCGGTGGCGGCGGATCGGCTCTTTCCGGTTTGATGGGCGGCGGTGGTGGTGGTTTGGCAGGAATGTTGGGTGGACTTCTTGGCGGTGGCGGGATTTCCGCACTGGAAGGTCTGTTAAGTGGCAACCAGCAGGTTACACCGGAAATGGCTGCTAAAGTTCCTGACGAAGTGGTGGAGAAGTTGGCTCACCAGGCAGCACAACAGGATCCTTCCGTCATGGATCGATTGAGTTCCATTTACGCAGAACATCCAACGCTGATCAAGACCCTTGGCGGCGCGGCGCTGACCATTGCCATGTCGCGCATGGCTGACCGTTCCAGACAAGCGTAATCGGTTTCCAATAGGAATGAAAAGCGCGAACTGGACCCTTGGTCTGGTTCGCGCTTTCTGATTTTAACTACACCCTCCGCAAAGTAGACGGAAGTAAACAATCGCCACCCCGACCAAGCTGGATTTAGATCCGGGTTATCATAGTAAGAATTTTAATTTCCCTGTTACCAATGTTTTCTCTTAAGCAAACCACCACCATCGCCGCGATCACAATGCTGGCAGTCTTCAATGTGAGCGCGCAAAAGCCTGAACCCGCGCCTTCTTCCCAGGTCCCTCTAGCCACAGCACCTGAGAAAGACACCATCCGCAGGCCCACTTCTTCCACCGGCGCAAGCATGGAAAAGGTGAACTACGTGCGACGCTTCTCCATTGCTGCATCTTTAAGTGTGCTGGCGCTGGATACAATGAAGGACAACACCACCGGTCAGGTAAACAATCAGATTGACGCCATCTATGCCACAACAGTGCAGTCAAAACGAATCGGCTATGGTGCCACCGGGCAGATCGCCATCACCAACCACCTGGCAATCAGTGCTGGTATTTTTATCAGAAAAACAGCTTACGCAATGAATAGTGATGTTTTCACCGGTACTGACAACATCCTAACCCTCATCGACGAGCGCAAGCACACAATTTCCAACGAAACCACCAGCGCCCGCTTTTACGATATCCCAGTAACCGTGCGCTATTTTGCAAAAGGCCGCCAGGAAAAAGGTGCCCATTTGTTTCTGGAAGCAGGTGGGGTCATCCGCAAGGTTTCCAGCATCAAAAGTTCCATCGACTCCACAATCAATGGCGGCACCACCACTTGCTGCGTCACCACTCCCATCACCCCTCACAAGAAAAATACCAATGGCTTAGTGGGTGGTGTGGGCATTCACATGGTTGATCCTTTGGGTATTCGTGTTGTACCAAGCGTGCGCTATACCTACTTCCTGGATTCCCCCTTCAACACGTTTTCAACCAAGAACAAGCGCAACCAGATTGAAGCAATCATAACCATAGGATTTTAGGCAGAGTTCGACGAATCTTCATACAATAGAGATTACAAGTTAATTTGCAGTCTCTAAATGCATGCGACGAGTGATTACAACTATCGACGTTCCTGCCAGTGGTCCGCTGCGTGTCCCGGTGGGCACCATTGTGACGCCTTCCGCACGGGATTTAGCTTCCGAACGCGGCGTGGCAATTCTTGAAGTGCAAGCACACGAATTAAATGGTGTTGTACCCGCAAATAAGACAGTAGGAATCGGTAGCGATCACGGTGGCTTTGAGGTGAAAGAACGGTTGAAGCCGATCCTTGAAGAGTTAGGATTTACTGCTCGTGACGTGGGTGTTTATGAAGAAAAGTCCGTTGACTATCCCGATATCGCCGAAAAAGTGGCCGACATGGTGGCTCAGGGATTAGTCTGTATGGGCGTGGTCATTGATGGAGCAGGAATCGGGTCTTCCATGGCCGCCAACAAGGTTCCAGGAGTTCGTGCATCCCTGTGTTGGGATAAAGCCTCAGCCCGCAATGCCAAGGAACACAACAACGCCAACGTTTTAACTTTGGGCGGAAGGTTGCTTACTGCGACGCAGTGCGAAGAGGTGTTGCGAACTTGGATTACCACCCCTTTCGCAGGCGGACGGCACCAGGCAAGAGTCGATAAAATTACTGCCATTGAACAAAAACATACAAAGTGAATTGATAATGAACCCGGCGGAACTGGATCAACTGGTATCTCAAATCGGCGAAGAAATTTTGGCCAGACTAAGCGCAAAAAAGCTTGCTGGGGCAGAAGGGCTGGGCATTGCCAATACGGTCTGTCCGGGCTGCACCCAACGTTGTGCCCAAACCTGCGAAGCCAAGACCAAAAAGATTATTGCCTGCGGTGCCGACCGTATTTCCGCCAGTGAAAAACTGACCCGCATTGCCCCGGAAATCGCATCGCTCATTGATCACACGATCTTGAAGCCCGACGCCACTGCCGATGAAGTCAGCAAGGTTTGTACCGAAGCCAGAAAGTACAGCTTTGCCAGTGTTTGCATTAACCCGTTCTGGGTTCCCTTTGTGGCCAAGCTGTTGAAAGGCTCGCCTGTCAAGGTTTGCACCGTAATCGGATTCCCGCTAGGTGCCAATACTACCGATATCAAAGTGACTGAAACTGAAAACGCTGTTCTGTGCGGCGCCGAAGAAGTGGATATGGTGATCAACGTCGGTGCCTTGAAATCGGGTGATTACGAATTTGTGGAACGCGATATTCGTTGTGTAGCGCAAGCCGCCCATCGTGGTGGTGCCATATTGAAAGTTATCATTGAAACCGCCCTTTTAGACGATCAACAAAAAGCCATGGCCTGCACACTCGCCAAGTTAGCAGGTGCCGATTTTGTGAAGACTTCCACAGGCTTCGCCAAAAGTGGCGCGACTGCTGCCGACATTGCCCTGATGCGTAGTATTGTGGGCCCTGGTATGGGCGTTAAAGCATCGGGCGGCATTCGCAGTCTGGAAGATGTGAAGATCATGGAAGCCGCTGGGGCATCGCGGATTGGGGCCAGCGCCAGCGTCAAAATCATGGAAGCTGCCGGTGGTGGTACCATCGCAAACGCAGCCAAGCAGGACGGCTACTAAATGCCTGTGAAAAAGACTGCGGTGCGCTTTGAAGAGCGCGCCGAACTCCTCGATTTTCTATTGGAAGTTTCCGCAATCACTGCTGAAACGCTAGACCTGGACCGTCTGCTGGACAATGTAGCCGAGATCATTAAGAAGGTGATCCCCTATCAGTTGTTCGCCATCATGCTTTACAACGACAAGCGCAAGACCTTGCGAATTAAGCACGCTATAGGCCACCGCGAAGAAATTTGTAAGCACCTGAACGTAGCCCTGGGTGAAGGCATCACCGGCTTGGCTGCATTGGAACGACAAGCGATTCTGGTTCCCGATGTAACCAAGCATCCTGACTATTTGAATGCACTGGATGCCGTGCAATCGGAATTAGCGGTGCCCATGGTAGCTCGCGGGAAATTGGTCGGCGTGATTGATATTCAATCCACCAAAATCGGCACTTTCACTGAATACGATCGGGCCATCCTGAAGCTCATTGCTGCGCGCGTTGCCTCAGCCATAGACAACGCCAGACTCTATCGCAGAGTGGATCAGCAAAACCGTACCTTCAAAACATTGCACCGTGTGTCGCAAGAATTTTCTTCGCTTCTCGATGTCGATGCGCTTCTCGGTAAGCTGGCCGAAATCATGCGAACGCTGATTTCCTACGATTCGTTTTCCTTGTTCCTGGTAGATGAGGAACAAAAAGTTCTGCGACGGAAATTCACGGTTCGCTATGACCAGCGTATGGAGCTGGACAATATTCCATTAGGTAAAGGACTCACCGGAACCGCTGCACTAACCCGTGAAACAGTGCGCGTAGACGACACTTTAGCTGACCCCCGTTATATTGCATCGCACCCAGGTATCCGCAGTGAAGTGGCGTTGCCCTTGATCCTCAAGAACCGCGTCATTGGTGTCTTAGATCTTGAAAGCGAAAAGTTCGGACACTATACCGATGAGCATGTTCGTATTCTGCAAACGCTTGCCCCGCAAATAGCGGCATCGGTTGAAAATGCCCGCCTATATGAAGAAGTAGCCATTCGCGAACAGAAAATGGAAAAGGATTTGCAGGCTGGTCGTAAACTGCAATCTGTCCTGCTGCCCAGTGAAGCGCCTGAAGTGAAGGGCTTAGAAATCGGTATCGGACTGCGACCAGCACGCCAAATCTCCGGCGATCTCTTCGATTTTTTCGAGCATGGTGAGGATAACGTAGTCATCGCATTTGGCGATTCCAGTGGTAAAGGTGCCGCCGCAGCTTTATATGGTGCTCTGGTCAGTGGCTTGTTACGTTCCCTTGCTCCACGCCGTCGCAGGCCTGCGGAACTGCTTAAAGCTTTGAATGAAACGTTGCTGGAACGCAAGGTTGAAGCGCAGTATGTCACCCTGCTGGTGATCCGTTGGGAAGCCAACACGCGCATGCTGACTATGGCCAATGCCGGTGCGGCCACCCCATTGATTATTCGCAAAGGGAAAATTTTGAAACCAAGGGCGGAAGGTGTCCCCATTGGCCTTTTAGACACCCGCGATTACGACGAAGTTCAAATCCAAATGAATCCTGGCGATGTGATGGTGCTCTACTCCGACGGTGTTTCCGATGGCACCAATGTGGATGGTGACGAATTTGGTGTGGATCGCATCAGCAGTGTGATGAAACGCAGTTCTGCAAGCACCCCCAAACAAATTGTTGACGCCATTTTCCTGGACCTCGATTCTTTCACTGAAGGCACCGAACAGTTCGATGACCAGACCTTGCTTGTGCTGAAAGTTACCTGATGATTGCACCCTATTTTTATCGAGACAACGAACTATCCGTTGAAGAAGTGACTCTGGCCGATATCGCCGAAAAAGAAGACACGCCTTGCTACGTGTATTCCAGCGCTGCCATTCTTTCGCAGTATCGCGCCTATGACCAGGCCTTCGGAACCGCTCCCCATCAAGTGTGCTTTGCCGTAAAAGCCAACTCCAATTTATCCATCCTGCGCATGCTGGCCAAAGCTGGGGCGGGGTTCGATATCGTTTCTGGCGGAGAATTGTTCCGCGTGCTTCGTGCAGGCGGCGACCCGGCAAAAGTGGTTTTCTCAGGTGTCGGCAAAAGTCGTGAAGAAGTGGAATACGCCATCACCAACGGCATCCACAGCTTCAATTGCGAATCAGAAGCAGAGCTGGCACTCATTAATTCCATAGCGTCGCGCCATAGCGTATTCGCCAGCGTCGCCCTGCGCGTGAACCCCAACGTTGACGCAAAGACCCACCCATATATTTCCACCGGTCTGCACGATCATAAATTCGGCATCAACATCGATGTGGTGAAAGAAGTGTACGACCGCGCCGCTGCCCTACAGCATCTGCGGTTGACCGGCGTAAGCTGCCATATCGGGTCGCAATTGCTGGACACGAACCCATTGTTCGAAGCCCTCGATGGCGTGCTGACGCTGGTGGAAAAGCTGCGCGCAGCAGGGCATCCCATCACCGAACTGGATATGGGCGGTGGTTTGGGAGTTGCTTATAGCGACCAACAAACTACCCCGTCGGTACAGACCTACATCAAATTAATTTGCGAAAAAACGGCTAATCTCGGTTTGAAACTGATGGTGGAACCGGGTCGCAGCATTGCCGCGGCTGCCGGTGTATTAGTGTCGCGAGTAATGTATCGCAAGACAACCGCCAACAAAGAATTCGTCATTGTAGACGCAGCCATGAATGATTTAATTCGCCCGTCTCTCTATCAGGCGCATCATGAAATCCTACCGCTGCGCCAACGGTCTCTCGGAACAATCACCGCCGATGTAGTGGGTCCGGTTTGCGAATCAGGCGACTATTTTGCACGGGACCGGCAGATGGCCAATGTCTTCCCTGGCGATTACGTGGCATTGATGACCGCTGGGGCCTACGGATTCGTTCAGGCATCGAATTACAACAGCAGACCCAGGGCTTGTGAAGTGCTGGTAGAAGGGAAGCAATGGCGAGTGATCCGCCAACGGGAGACGTTGGAAGATCTGGTTCAGGGCGAATAGCCTTGCCTTGTGGGTGTAGGCGCGTTACCCTGGGATTCGGAGCCAATCTCCTAAAACATGTCCTGGTGGAAACGGAAAGATCCCTCTTTGTCGGCGCCGACTGCCGACGATAAAGAAAAAACAGTCAAAACAGAAGGCCTGTGGCTGAAGTGTGATTCCTGCTCGGAAATTATCTGGAAGAAAGATCTGGATAAGAGCCTGAATACCTGCGTCAAGTGTGGCTTCCATTTCAGAATCGACGCTCCCGAACGGCTCGATTTAATCTTCGACGATGCAAAATGGGATGAGCACGATAAGTCGCTCACCTCTACCGATCCATTGCACTTCACAGATTCCAAACCCTACAAGGAACGCCTGGCGGGCATGCGCAAGTTAACGTCGCGCAATGACGCTTTAATCGCCGCCTCTGGCCTTATCCATGGACGAAAGACTCAGGTATGCGCCATGGACCTGCGCTTCGTTGGCGGCAGTATGGGTTCCGTTGTTGGTGAAAAAATCACCCGTGCCATTGAACGCTGTTTGGTGGATCGTTCACCGCTGGTAGTGATTTCCGCATCAGGTGGAGCGCGCATGCAGGAAGGTGCCATCAGCCTAATGCAGATGGCGAAAATTTCATCGGCATTAATGAAGTTAGATGAAGCGGCCATCCCTTACATCAGCGTTCTAACCGACCCAACCACCGGCGGCGTTACCGCCAGTTTCGCCATGTTAGGCGATTTGAACATTGCCGAACCAGGAGCATTAATCGGCTTTGCCGGACCTCGCGTCATTGAACAAACCATTCGCCAGAAACTGCCGCCCGGCTTCCAACGGAGCGAATTTTTGTTGACACATGGATTTCTGGATGCAGTAGTGAAGCGGCAAGATATGAAGGACTACTTTTCCAAATCGTTCGATTTCTTCCTTGGACCAGTTCAGTGAAAGGCATCGGGCACCAGGGCATCAACATGTGGAGCTTTTTGGTGCGAAGCGTATCAGGCCATCGAAAAACCGCTCCCTCGCGGTCACGGCTCGGTAGGATCAGTATGTTACCGAACCGTGACCGCAAGGAAGCGGTCTTTTGCCCACAGGTTACCTCAACAAAGGTTGGGAGATTCTACAGTTCAGTGAAAGGCATCTGTCACCAGGCCATCTACATGTGGGCCAGGCAGTTTTGCCTGATGTGGGCCAGGCAGTTTTGCCTGCAAGCGAAGTCTTCATTTCAGTTTCCGAAAAAACTAAACTTCCCCCTGGCCCTGTTCTTTGCCTTCGCTGCACTGGCATTCCCCGCTGACTACGATCTGATTCTGCGCAGCGCCCGCGTTGTCGATGGCACCGGTAATCCCTGGTTTCGTGCCGACGTCGCTGTAAAAGCCGGAAAGATTGCCGCCATTGGAAATCTGAAAACAGCAACTGCAGTTCGCACGATTGATGCCCAGGAACGAATCCTGGCCCCTGGATTCATTGATGTTCATACGCACATTGAAGGTGCCGTGGAAAAAGTTCCCCGTGCCGATAACTACCTTACCGATGGCGTGACCACTGTCGTCACCGGCAACTGCGGCGGGTCCAACGTCAAGGTCGGGGATTGGCTCAAGAAAATTCAGACCATTGGCTTGGGTATCAACGTGGCCACTTTGATTGGGCACAACTCCGTTCGAGCTGAAGTAATGGGCAGTGAAAATCGGCTGGCTACTGCCGACGAAATCCTGAAAATGCAAGCGTTGGTAGCCCGTGCTATGGAAGAAGGTGCCGTTGGCTTTTCCACCGGACTCATCTATATTCCTGGTACCTATTCCAACACTGCGGAAGTTGTCGCTCTAGCCAAAGCTGCTTCAAAGTATGGTGGGGTATACGCCAGTCACATGCGCGATGAAGGCGAAAAGATTGAAGATGCCATCAACGAAGCAGTGCTGGTTGGCAAACAGAGCGGACTTCGCGTGGAACTATCGCACTTTAAGATCGACAATCGAAACCTGTGGGGTGCCAGTACAAAGTCGCTGGCTTTGGTCGAAAAATATCGTCGCGAAGGTGTGGACGTAGTTATTGATCAATATCCTTACGATCATTCCAGCACCAACCTGGGCATCACACTTCCCAGTTGGGCGTTAGCAGGTGGCACCAAAAGTTTGAAGGAACGCTTAGACGCTCCGGAAAGCAAAGCGAAAATTGTCGGCGAAATGAAAGTCCATTTGAAGAACAAAGGCTTTGACGATTACACCTACGCCACGGTAGCCAATTTTAGTAGCGATCATGCTTGGGATGGCAAAAACATAGTTGAAATCACCAAGCTTCGTGGCACTGAACCAACCGTCGATAACCAGGTTGAAACCATCCTTGAAATTATGCGACGTGGTGGAGCTCAGATGGTTTACCACTCCATGGGCGATGAAGATGTAGATCGTATTATGAAGTACCCTTTCACAGCCGTTGCCAGTGACGGCGGCGTTCGTGAATTTGGCGTCGGGGTGCCGCATCCGCGGTCTTATGGCACCAACGCCCGCGTGCTTGCCGAATACGTTCGACAACGAAATATTCTGACGTTAGAAGACGCCGTTCGACGCATGACTTCCCTGCCCGCACGCACATTTGGGTTTAAGGATCGCGGCATGATTCGCGAAGGAATGGCCGCAGACTTACTGCTATTCGATCCAGCAAAAGTTCAGGACAAAGCAACTTATCCCGATCCCCATCACTATAGCGAAGGGTTCGATTATGTAGTGGTCAATGGAAAATTAATGATTGATGATGGAAAGCTGACGAATGCGAAAGCGGGACTCGCACTGAAACGATGATTCAACTGAGCAATGCAGGCAAGCGTTTCGGACACAAACTCCTTTACGAAAATTTGAACTGGCTGATTACTCCCAATGAACGGAGCGGTTTGGTTGGTGGCAACGGCACCGGAAAATCGACTCTGCTAAAAGTGATTGGCGGAATGGATACCTTAGACATGGGTGACCTGACCCAGACCAAGGGCGTCACCACTGGCTACCTTCCTCAAGATGGTCTTTCGCTTTCCGGCCGTACTGTTTTCACTGAAGTGATGAGCGTGTTTGATAGGCTGCGGGCGCTGGAAGTTGAGATGGAAGCGCTGACCCACAGCATGCCTGAACTGGATCCGTCCACACCGGAATATGCCGCAGTGGCAGATCGCTTTCATCGTATTGAAAGCGAATTCACCGCACACGATGGCTACGCGCTGGAATCGCAGGCAGGCACCGTGTTGACGGGCCTAGGGTTCAAGAAAGAAGATTGGACGCGACGCACCGAAGAATTTTCCGGTGGCTGGCAAATGCGAATTTCACTGGCCAAGCTGCTGTTGGAAAAACCCAACATGCTGCTGCTGGACGAACCCACCAATCACCTGGATTTGGAAGCCCGCAACTGGCTGGAAGACTATCTTAAAAACTACCCTTACGCGTTCGTTCTTATTTCGCATGATCGGTATTTTCTGGATGTGACCGTAAACAAGATCGTAGAAATATGGAACAAAGGAGTGCATTTCTATAGCGGCAATTACGAAAAGTTTTTGTCCGAAAAAGAGATGCGCAAGACCACGCTGGAAGCGGCTTACAAGAATCAGAAAGAAAAGATTGAGCAGTTGGAAGCCTTCATTAATCGCTTTCGTGCACAGGCCACCAAAGCCAAGCAGGTGCAGAGCAGGATCAAGGAGCTGGAAAAAATTGAGCGAATTGAAATTCCACCCGATGAGAAAACAATTCACTTTACCTTTCCCCAGCCCAAGCCCAGTGGCAAGGTAGTTGCGGAGTTCAAAAACGTCGGGAAATCTTACGGCGATAAGTTCGTTTTCGACAAAGCCAGCTTTGTCATTGAACGCGGCGAAAGGATTGCGCTAGTGGGTCCGAACGGGGCCGGTAAATCTACCATGATCAAATTGCTGGCCGGTCTGGAACCGTTGACCACAGGCGATTACACGCTGGGCCACAACGTTGGCGTAGATTATTTCGCGCAGGATCAGTACAAGGAACTGAATGGCGATGCGAAGATGCTGGACGACCTTCGCTCCATCGCAGGCATGAAGACGGAAACCGAACTTCGTTCCCTGCTTGGCTGCTTCCTGTTTAGTGAAGACGACGTTTTCAAGCGCATCAGCGTGCTTTCCGGTGGGGAACGCAATCGCTACGCGCTGGCCAAGCTGTTGTTGCAGCCGTCGAATTTTATCCTGTTGGATGAACCTACCAATCACTTAGACATGCGGGCCAAAGACGTGTTGCTGGAAGCGCTGTCATCGTTCACCGGAACGGTTGTGCTGGTCTCTCATGATCGCTATTTTATCGACAAGCTGGCCACTAAGGTGTACGAAATTGATCATGGTGAAGTGGTGGTGTTTCCCGGAAATTACGAAGACTTCCATTTCCGCAAACAAGGCGGCGTAGCAGCTATGGAGGCAGGCCTCAAGTCGTCTGTGGCATCATCGGCGTCATCGTCCCTGGCAAGCGCAGAGCAACAACAAGCCGCCCCTGATTCCTCGAAAAAGCGAGTGAATCCAATCAAGCTGAAGCAGATGCAACAGGATTGCACCAAGCTGGAAAACCGTGTATCGCAATTGGAGACAGACATTGCAACGTGCGAACAAACCATGTCCAACCCCAGTTCTCAAGATGAGTTAATGGCCGCTTCCCAGCGCGTGCAGAAGCTGATTGAAGATCGCGATGCAACCATGCAGAAATGGGAAGTTGCCGCCGCTGCCCTTGAGGAGTTACAGTAGGCAAAGAAAGGGCGAAGGCTCATTGGCAGATCTACACGCACAACTCGCAATTCTACGGGCTAAAATCGCCACCATGGAGCAGCGCACGTTCCAGCCTGCAACGCCACGTCCCAGCCAGCCGAAAATAACTCAGGCCTTGGAGGATATGTTGGATGGTTGGAGCCAAGCCGGAGAAGTAGAAACTGCCTTCGGCAAGCACTTTGAATGTGAGCGATTGTATCCCGCTTATCGCCGCCATGGCAACGTGGATATCGGCAGCCTGGCGACACTTCCAACAAACCATTTAAGCAGCCTTGCCGATGAAGGCTTTCCCCAATGTAACCCAGGACATTGGGCCTTTCTCGATACGGAAACCACCGGTCTGGCTGGTGGCAGTGGCACGTATGCATTCCTTGTGGGTGTCGGCCGCATCACCAGCGATGGCTTTCGTGTGAAGCAATTCTTCATGCGTGATTTTTCAGAAGAGGCCAGTATGCTGGATGCGCTTACCAGGCATCTGGCAGATTTCGAGGTCTTGATCACCTACAACGGTCGCGCCTACGATCAGCCGTTGCTTGAGACGCGCTACCGGATGTCGCGAACTTGTCCCCCGTTTTCAAAAATGGCACATCTGGATTTGCTGTTCGGTGCCCGGCGGTTGTGGAAACTCTGTTTTGACAGTTGCCGACTCGTTGAATTGGAATACCAAATTCTGGGAGTGGAACGCGAAGGGGATATTCCGGGATCGCTCATTCCCTATGTTTATTTTGAGTATGTACGCATGGGACATTCCCCAAGGTTGGGTCCTGTGTTTGAGCACAACACATTAGATATAGTGACGCTGGCATGTCTGACAGCCATAGTGCCTCGGGCATTTCAATCCGAGGGATGGGACATGCTCCCGGCACGTCATCCAGCGGAATGGGTAGGCCTGGGACGATGGCTACGGCAGGCCGGGCAGTTGGACCAGGCAACGCGATTGTTCCGTAAGGCACTCACCAGTGGGTTGGCTGATGAACTGACATGGCGCACCATGTGGGATTTAGCAGGACTGGAACGAAAGCTGGAAAAGCCCGATTCAGCACTGGCGTTATATGCGGAACTGGCCGGTGCCGATAATCCGTTTCGACCAGCAGCTTGCGAAGAATTAGCCAAGCACTACGAACACAAAGAGCGGAATCCAGCCATGGCCATGGAGTTTGTTCTGATCGCCATGGAAGTGGAAGTGAATCCAGGTCTGGTCAAACGGAAAGCCCGTCTGGAAGCCAAAATGCACAAACCCCGTTCGCTCCGATTGTTGTAGCGTTCAGTACGTTACCGAGCCGTGACCGCGAGGGAGCGGTCTTTAAGAACTCCTACCGAGACCACTGTCCGCCAGCACGCTCCGCACCCGACCCCTTGCAATACGGCCCCTTAGATCCATTGGGCAGAATAGTCTTTTCATCCGTTCTCATTTGTGACAACATTTCTGGATTGAACTCTTTGGCATCTTTCAAGTTAGCCCCACGGAAATCTGCACCAAAACAGTTTGCACCCTGAAAGCGGGCACCCTCAAATACAGCATTCTGAAAAATGGACCCACTCAGCTTCGCTTCCCTAAAATCAGCGAGCAGGAAGTTTGCTTCACGAAAACTACTGCGTTCCAATTTCGCCCGGTTGAACTTTCCATTGGTGAAATTGGCTCGCAGCAGTTCGCAATCCTGAACCGTGGCGTTGGCAAAGCTGGAACCAACGGCACTGCTATTCACAAACCGGCTGAATTGTATTTGGGCGTTATAGAACAACGATCCATCCAGATTGGCAGAGCTAAACTGACAACGGAAAACTCTTGCATGATGCCAACCTGTGCCATTCAGTTCGGCCTCCGAACAATCTACCTCATTTAACTTTGCTTCCAACAACCGGGCACCTTCCATTCGCGCCCTTCGAAAATTGACCGTCCCCAGCGAACATTCCGAAAGATTCGCCCAACGCAGCCAGGCCCCTTCACAATTCGCATTTGCCAAATCCGCTGCAGTAAGGTCTGCCTGCATCAACATTGCCTGCCGAAAATCGGCGTGACCCAACATCGCCCCTGACAAATTCGCACCCACCAAATCGGCGTTGATCCAGTTGGTGCTGCGCAGAATTGCCCGAGCAAGGTTCCTGTTTGCCAACTTTAGTCCGTTGAAACTTCCCCCAGTAAAATCAGCCCGCATGCCCTCCTGCTTCTTTTCCAGCCATGCCCCATGGGCCAATAATCCTGACTCCAATGACTTTCCAGCCACCATTACATCCCGGACAGTAGAAATCTCCGGTTGTTCAGCAAGAGTGTTCATCGCAAAGAATCTTATCGCCCTGATGGCGAACAGTTTTAAGTCCCTGTATGCTAAATCTTGAACTATGTCAGATCGAATCCCAAGAAGACGCTGGATCCAATCCCTTACCGCTGCTGTCCCGGCAGCAGCAGCCATGGCTACCCCACAGCCTGCTCAGGCGCAATCAGCACCAGCGGCGGCACCTGCGACCGAACGCCCCACCCTGGACGTCACTGGTCTTGATTCCGTCGGCGAACCGACACTTCATTTCTTCACTAAAGATCAATTCGCAGCCCTGCGGCGGCTAGGTGATTTACTATTGCCGCCTAATGGGTCGTTTCCCGGTGCCGTGGCCGCAGAAGCTCCAGATTTTCTGGATTTCTACATCTCCCAATCCACATCGGAACACAAGCAGCGCTACCAAATGGGTCTGGACCGCCTGAACCAGGAAGCCAGGAATCGCCGATTAACTGGCTTTGGGGAGATTGACCCCCAACAAGCCGCACCTCTGCTGGTCTCACTGCTGGAACCTTGGACCTACAATCCGCCAAAAGATGAATTTGCCCGATTCCTGCGTGAAGCCAAGGATGATTTCTTCCGCGCCACCGTTAATTCCAAGCAGTATGCCGACGTGCAAAGCGGGCGCCGTCGCGGTGCTGGCCAAAATCCGTATTGGCACCTACTGGACTAAAAAAGGACACCAACCGATATGAAAACCGATCATGATGTTCTTATTATTGGGTCAGGCGCTTCTGGCGGTATGGCCGCATACACTTTGGCAAAAGCCGGCGTGAAATGCCTGATGCTGGATGCCGGACCTTCCGTGGATTTTGAAAAGCAGCGCTCCATGAAATCGGCGTGGGAGCTCCCCTACCGCAACTTCAACCGGCCCAATCGCTTTCCGCACATCACCCAAGCTTCTGAGTTCGATGCGAATCTATGGATTGACGAAGAAAAGAATCCTTACACCCACCCCGAAGGCGACCCCTATTATTGGGTTCGCATCCGCATGATCGGCGGGAAAATGAATCGCTGGGGACGGGCCAGTTGGCGGCTGTCCAACTTTGAATTCAAAGGGAAGGATCATGATGGGCACGGCGATAACTGGCCTATTTCTTTGCAAGACCTTTCTCCGTTTTATGATCGTTGTGAGCCCCTATTTCGTGTCTCTGGACGCAACGAAGGCTTACCCCAACTGCCTGATGGAAACCTGATAGCCGACCAGAGCAGCGATAGCCTTAGCATCCAACGCTTCATTGAATCGGCGAAAAAGTTAGGTGTTCCCACCACCAAAGCTCGCCGGGCAACCGGTACATTAGCCAGTTCTTTGAATCTCTTATTGCCCGACGCCCTGGCCACCGGAAATCTGCAAGTGGTGCCCGATGCGATTGTGCGGGAAATCACGGTTGACCCTAAAACCGGTCTGGTGAATGGAGCAAATTTTGTGGATCGCCGCAACAAGCGCGATTACCATGTCACTGCAAAAATAATTATCCTGGGCGCATCCACGTTGGAATCGACCCGGCTTTTATTGAATTCCACCTGTCCGCGATTTTCTACCGGCCTGGCCAATTCCAGCGGCGTGCTTGGTCAATATCTGTTTGATCAGATTTACGTGAAAAACACCGTCACTGCCGTGGTTCCTGAAGCTCGAGCGGGCAAGGCCCCCAAAAACCTGATGGGCGGGGGCGGCTACATTGTGCGATTCCGCAATATTAAGGAAAAGCATCCCAAATTTCTGCGCGGATATACTTACGATTTTTACAGCGGCGGCGGTCCCCAACCAGCCCAAATCAACGCCTACGGAGCCGATTTCTACAAAAAGTTCCAGGATGTGAACGGCACTTGCTTTGGCATGACTACCATGGGCGAAGTGCTTGCCCGCAAAGAAAATCATGTCCGCATCAACCCCGATCTGAAAGATGCCTGGGGAATCCCCTGTTTACACATTCAACATCGCTATACCAGCAATGAATACAACATGGCCGAAGACGCTATGAACATGGGCATTGAGATGGCCAAAGGTGCTGGATTTGAAATTTTAGCCGCTCATAAGGAAGTCGTTCCGCCCGGTGAAAGCATCCATGAATTAGGGACATGTCGCATGGGCTCTGACGCAAATACCAGTGTGCTGAACAAGTGGAACCAAACTCACGACGTGAAGAATCTGTTTGTAGTGGATGGGTCCAGTTTTGTCAGCGGAGGCGCGCAAAATCCAACGTTGACTATCCTATCGCTCACCATGCGGGCCAGCGAGTATATTCTGGAACAGAAGCGCAAAGGTGATCTGTAAATGGATTGGGTCTCAGTACTGTTTCTGGCCTTTTTTCAAACGGCAGCACCAGGTCCAGAGCAGCCCATTGCTTACAGCCATAAGACCCATCTATCGATGGGTATGAAGTGTAAGGATTGTCATGAAAACAAGGATCCCGGCGAAATCATGGGGATTCCAATGACCGCAAAGTGCATGACATGCCATCAAAGCATCAAAAAGGACTCTCCGCAAATCGCGAAACTGGCCGAGTTTCATGCAGCCAAACGCAATGTTCCCTGGCAACGCATTTATCAGCTTCCCGGATATGTCTTTTTTAGCCATCGCATCCATATGGAAAAGGGCACAGAGTGTAAGACCTGTCACGGCGAAGTTGCCCAACGCGACAAAATGTTCAAGGAAGTGGGCATCGCTATGGGAGATTGCATGGAGTGCCACCGGCAAAACAAGGTGTCCAACGACTGTACCTATTGTCACGAATCGCGTCAGTAGGACCCAACAGCGTGTCACACCAACACACGATAGCCACCTCTTCCAGCCTCTAACTGATTGACAATAAAAAGCCTTGCACGTGGCATCAGACCTGCTTATCTTATGGACAGGTGAATATGCGGTTCCTGGCAATTATATTGGTGACGATGGCAAGCGTGGGTGCAACCACGTTGGAACGTCTGTCCATGGACCAGATGATCGCGCAATCCACTTACATTGTTCGGGCTCGAATCCAAGGTGGCACGGGGATTCTTTCCGGTCGCACAATTTACACCAAGTTTTCGCTACAAGTCACTGAAAAATTGAAAGGTTCTAGCACCGCCAACTTGGACGTTCTTGTTCCTGGCGGGTCTGCTAACGGACTTTCGCAATCTGTTGCAGGAGCTCCCAAACTGGTTGCCAACTCAGAAATGGTCTTATTCCTGTGGAAATCTCCGAAGGGTCTGATCCACGTTATTGGGATGCAACAGGGCGCTTTTGACATCCAAAAAGATGCTTTAGGTGCGCAATTCATCTCCAGAAACGCCATTTCTGATGCAATTATGCTCGAAAAAGCGACATTAGTGCCACAAAATGAGACCGGTTTCAGGATGTCGCTGACCGAATTGCGCAGCCGAATCGGCGCGGGGAAAGAGTAGTTATGCAAGCCACCAAACGAGTAGCAGCACTGGTAGCGGGCATGATTCTGTTATCGTCTGCGGCTGACGCATATTACTTTTTTGTCCACTATACAAATCGAACGGGCCCCTTCAATCCGATTGTGGAACGGTTCGACTTGAATGCATTACCTGAAAAAACAGTTACGTTTTTGATTTCCGATCAGGGCCCGACAAAGTACGCTGACGGCGATAATTTCCAGGCAGTTGTGAGCCAGATTCGGGCTGCGGCTAACATTTGGAACGCGGTGGAAACTTCTGATCTGCGGGTCCGCTTTGGCGGTTTTCTAACCAATTCCATCCCGCAAAATACACCGGGAATCGATGTGATTTTCGACGATCTGGAACCAGGAGTTTTCGGTCGTAGCGGTCCCATTGTGAAGGGTGACCAGGTGTTTTTGGCAACAGGCAACTACGTCCCCATTCTTCGATCTCAGGTGATCCTTCGTAAAGATGCTTCGCTTCGGCCATCGTGGACGGAAGCCTTTTTTCAAACCGCAGTTCATGAACTGGGGCATGCATTGGGATTGCAACATTCCACTTCGGCTGGCGCGATGAGCCAGGAATTGCAGCGAACAACCACCAAAACTGTACCGCTGACTTTCGACGATATCGCAGGTATCTCCACTCTTTATCCCACACAGGCCGCGAAAGAAACATTCGGTTTCGTCACCGGGAGGGTCACCAATAGTGGTGCTGCAGTGGCCTTAGCAAGCGTCACCGCCATTGTGGCCAAGGGTCCGGCGATCAGTACTTACACTAATCCTGATGGCACTTACAGAATTGACGGCCTGCCTGCTGGCTCCTACAATTTGTATGTCAGCCCGCTGCCACCAACCATTGGATTGGTGCTGCCCAAAGACAATTTGAACCGGGACATGGACAGGAGTCCGGATTTCGAAAGCGTCTTTTATCCGGGGACAAAAGTTCCCAGTTCCATCACGAATGTTTCCGCAGGGCAAGCCGGCGATCCTCAAAATTTCTCAGTGCAACGGCGCGCTTCCCTTACCCTTTATGATGTCCTGACCTACAGTTATCCAGGCCAGCTTTTTATTCGTCCGGCCCATTTGAACACGGCAGGGAACCGCTATTTTTCATACGCGATTGGCGAAGGCCTTCTGCAGAACGGGCAAGTGGCTGCGGGCCTGCAACTATCTATGTTGGGCGAAGATTTAACAGCCAGCAACCTGAGAGCTGCCACAGTGGATTACCTGCAAGTGGATTGGACAGCGAAACCATTGATCAACGATGGTCCAGAGCACCTGGTCTTCACCCGCAATGGTGAGCTTTACATTCTGCCCAATGGATTGCATATTGTTTCCCGTCAACCGCCTTCCATTACTTCACTGGCTATCGTTCAGGATTCGGCAGTGATTACTGGTGCCAATTTGACGATGAGTACGAAAATTTTGTTTGATGGCACGGCTGCTCTGAACAAGTCTGTGGATGAACTGGGTAGATTGGTGGTCACATTGCCGTCTGCACCCAGCGGGTACCGGGCTTTTGTCACGGCTGCCAATCCCGATGGTCAAAGCTCATTGTTCGTGCAAGCTCCGGTAACTTTTCTCTACGAAGGAACCGAGAATTCCTCGATTGTGGCACCGAATACTTCCCTGCCCTCGGCGTCGGAATCGGTGATTGAGGTGACTGGAATTAATGTGGCTTTCGATGCCCAAACGACTGTCGGTTTTTCAACGACCGATCTGTTTGTAAAGCGTGTATGGGTGGTGAATCCCAACCGCCTTCTGGTCACCGTGGCCGTTGCCCCCAACACCCAGGCGGGCACCTACGCCATGCGCGTTTCCACTGGCCTACGCACCTTCACGCAAGCTTTGGGAATTACGGTAGTGGCACCCAATCCACGCCAATTGACGATTTCCGTACCAAGCAATGTGCAGTCGTATCAACCGGGATCGACAGGAGTCTTGAATGTCCTGAACCTGCCGGAAAATCCGCTCAATCTGGTCTTGTTCATCAACAATCAGCAGGTGGCCGTTACTGTCCTGGGTGGCTCGGTGAGCTTCCCCATGCCAGTGGGTCTATCTACGGGTCCGGCAGTTGCGCGGTTGCAATACAACGGCGATGTGAGCCAACCGACGGTGCTGAATGTTGCACCGCTGACGCAGATTACTTCCTTGATCGCCGGTCCAGGAATTGTAGTGGATTCCAATCGGCCAGCTCGCGTGGGGGAACTGCTTGGCATGATTGTTACGGGCATCCCTGAAAACCTGGGCACACCGAAGCAAGTGGTTATCAGCATTGCCGGAATTGAGCACAAGCCGGTCAGTGCGTTGCTATTTGGGTCGGCGATGCAGTTGCAGTTCTTCCTGAAGAACGAAGTAGTGAATGGAGTGCAGCCGATGACGGTTACACTCGATTCCATTACGACGCCAGTCTACAATCTACCCGTTCAGAAATAATTTGCTTACGCAGCATCCGGTTTGACAGGATAATTGGCTTGGTAACAGGCTAACAATTCTATTACTGAGATGCCGTTGATGGTCATCCCATCCGTCAGGCTCTGGACAATGGACGCGCCCTTTAGATTTGCATGGCTGATCCGTAGACCAGAGAGATTGACGTTGTTGAGGGTTGTTCCCGTCAAATTGACATCATCAAAGACAGCGCTGGCAAGATTCACATTGATGAATGTGGACCCGGACATGTCGCTATCGTTGGCATCTACTCGCCGCATTTTCGACTCCTTGAATTACTTGCCGCTGCTCAACTTCCGGAAGTAATCGGCCACAGCCTGAGCATAGCCTGCAGGAACTTTATCGGATGCCGGGGTCCGTACTTGCCCCTTCACTGAATCGTCTACCTGACGTCGTAATGACAGCTCTAAATGTTCCAGCGATGGAAGCAGCTGCGTGCGGATCTTTTCAATCAATTCCGGGTTGCCCTTGAATTGCTTGGGATCAATGTCGCGAATCTCTTGCAACAGCCGCTCGATTTCCTTAGACATTTCCGCCGACTCCACATCCTTACCTTGACCCAACGCTTGACGAAGCTCATTCAGATTGCGGGCACCGTCGCGCAGTGCGCCTTCCATAGCAGTTGTATTGAACGGGACATCGCCGCGATTCATCGCACCATAGCCATTGCCACCAAAATTGTCGCGACCCGGATTTCCAAATGCCCCGGTGCCACCACCCTGTTGGTTCCCGCCGCCTGCACGTTGTCCGCCACCTTGCCCCTGTTGGCCACCCTGACCTTGCTGGCCTTGTCCTTGTCCCTGACCTGGTTGGCCCTGGCCCTGGCCCTGACCTTCACCTTGGCCTGGTTGCTGACCTTGGCCTTGTTGTCCAGGTTGATTCCCAGCCTGCTGTCCATTCTGTCCTGGCTTGCCCTGCTGACCTTGACCTTGCTGTCCAGGCTGATTGCCAGCCTGTTGGCCTGGTTGTTGCCCCTGACCCTTGCCTTGCTGTTGGCCTCTGGCGGCCTGAGCCATGCTCTCCATCTGCTCGCGAAGTTTCTCAACGCCCGCTAAGCCCTTTTCCTTGTCCGACCCGCCACGGCTTTGACCGTTCATCGATTTTTCGGCCTGCTGCATCATTTCACGCAGCTTGTCCAAATCGGCCGTGACCATATCTTCACGCGAACGCACATACGCCCCAAAACCATTCTTGATATTTTCAGCGTTGTACTTCATGCGCAAGCCCAACTGGTCCTTTTGGATAAGTTCTAAGCCTTCCCGAACCTTGCCAGCCGCTTCACCTTTGCCGTTATTGAGTTCCCGCAATGCATCCTGCATGCTCCGTTCCAAACCCTGCAATTTCTCTTGCAGCTTTTCCTTTTCCTGACCCAAAGCCGCACTCTGCGCACGATCTGCGCTGGGCGTAGGTTGTCCACTGGGAGTATTGGGGAAAGTCTGTTTCATCCGTTCAGAAAAATCACGCTGCTTATCGGCCAAGTCTGAAGCACGCTGGGAAAGCTCGTGCACTTTATCTGAAGTCTGCTGACCGCGCATGCCGCCCAGCAAATTCTTCGCTTCATTCAAACGTTCTGCCGCACGTCGGGCATCCGCAGCCGATTGCGCAGTCTCTCCGCCTTGCTTGGAATCACCTGCCCGCTGCATGTCCTTGGTAGCGGCATCTAACCGCTCCAATGCCTGCTTCAGGCGCGGATCCACTTCATTGGCACCAGCCATATCGCGCAGACGTTCTCTGGTGGGCGAATTCGGCTTGGGTTGCTGCTGCTGCTGTTGCTGATTGCGGTTCCCCGCTTGCTGCTGCTGTTGCTGCTGTTGTTGTGACTGTGGCGATCCAGACTGTTGCCCTTGCTGACCCTGTTGCCCTTGCTGACCCTGTTGCCCTTGCTGACCCTGTTGCCCGCCGTTGGACGATTGTTGTGATTGCGATTGGGACTGTGACTGGGACTGCGAACTTTCCGATCCGCGTGACAATTGCTCCATCTGCTTCTTCAATTCTTCCGCCTGACGACGCAGCATATCCTGCTGCCAGCGCTGTTCAAACGATTGCGGACTCTTCTGCCGTGCATCGGCCAGTTCTTCCTGCTTCCGTGCCAGTTGCTTCAATTTTTCCAGAGCCTCATCCACTTCCTTGGCCTTCTGTTCAGAAGAAGCTTGTTGCCCGGTTTCGAATTGATTTTTTTCAGTATCCAGTTCTAAGTCGAACAGACTTTCCAGTTCCCGACCGGCGCCACCACCGCCGCCCCCGCCACCGCCTTTGCTTCCAAAGGCAACTTGGATCTGCTTGAAGATGGCTTCCGCTCGCATTAAATGCTGCAAAGCTTTTTGCTGATCGGCCAGCGAAGGTTGCAACTTGGCCACCTTCAACTTGTCCACAGCGCCGCCCATGGCCTTCACCGCTTCATCCATGTTTTTCGCGAACTGTTCAAATTCCTGATTGCCGCCGGTTAACTCACGGCTGCGCATTCTCTTGGCGAGGCTCTTAGCCTGTTCGCTTAATTTCGCTTCCTGTTCACTCAGGAACTTGGCGTTTTCCTGCTGTTGTGCAGGTGTCGAAAAACGATTCCTAATCTGGTTCCAGGTAGCAGAAATAATTTCCTTCTGACGTTCAGAAACTTTCGAGTCCTGCCCGCCTTCCCCACCACCGCCACCTCCGCCGCCCCCTTGCTGGGACTGTGAATATTCCTTTTCATAAGGCTGCGCTTCCAGAAAATACATATCCGTTTGCGCGATAGTCTTCGCATCGCGGGCAGTAGCGTAGAAACTCACAACGTCGCCGGGAACCATGGAAAAATCTTCCAGGGACAACATGGTTTTGGCATGAATTTCCTTACCGCCCTTGCCTAGAACAACACTCTTTTCTTCGCCACCGTTCACTGAGTAATGCAGGGTCACATCCTGCAAGCCATAATCATCGGTAGCTTCAATTTCAAAGGGAACCTCTTCAATGGGGCTCACCTTCAAATCCCGTCCAGGCTTGCGAACACGCAACGTGGGTTCCGTATCTTTGCGGGCTTCAATAAAATAATCGTCACTCAAACGCACTGGCTGGCCGTCATCCATGGCTGCTATGTAGTAGAGCCCATCTTTCTGAATGGGGACACGAGCTTCTAACCAATTTCCTTCCTTGGCCTTCACTTCAATCTTCTTGCCATCATCCAACATGAGGACGCCAGTGGTTAACGGCTTGTCCGTTTCAATGGATAGAATCGCCTCAGTTCCAGCCACTGCACGCAGATCGCCGGCAGGTTCTTCGCTGACTGCTTTGAGCCCCAGCCACGCGGGATACCGATAGGTAACCTTCATGCGCTTGACACCCGGAAGATCCACTGCGGTCAACGTAAATGTTGCTGATTTTGCACCAGCCGCTTCCACGTAATAATCTACGCTTTCCGGCAATCCAGAAAACAGAAATTCGTAACCATTGCTTTGCCCTTGCGGCAACATTGGAGCCTGTTCCCACTTACTGCCACTGTGATAACGAGCGTACATTTTTACGATGGGAGCATGAAATCCTATCAACCCAGCGGACACCATTTGATCTGACTTGCGACGGACTTTGCGGTTGCCCGGCTTGATGGTGATGCTCTTGGTCAAACCGATACCAGGCGTATCAATGCGTGGTGGACCGGCCCATAAAAGATTCGCTCCGGCACCCAGGTATCCAGGACCGGCGAAGATCAACCAGGTTAAAGTGCCCACCAGTGCCAGTGCCGCAGAGGCGAAGCCTGCGATCCACGTTGAGGACAAAACTTGTGCGGGTTCCACACGCGCAGCCACCTTCAAAGCATCGGCAGCAAGCAGTGGCAAGAACGGATCGGGTATCGCCTGATTTTCTTTTTCGGCGAAGGTCACCAGCCGTTCCCCAAATTCAGGGAACTTGGCTTCCACGCGATGTGCCGCGCGTCTACGATTGAGTGCCAGCAACGGTGCACCCAGGCCAAAGCACAAGGCTATGGCAATGGAGAGAAATAAAACAACTCGTGCGGCAATGACAAAATTGCGTTCAAACTCGAGGGAGTTTAACAGCACAACTAATGCCAAGGTGGCCGACAACGCAGCCAGAGCGGCTATGGCTAGACCGCGCGCCGTGGTTCCCCAGCGGAATCGGCTTTCAATTTTGTTCAAGTACGCGGCTAAGGACTCTCGGGGATTCATGCGGCCTCCTGCAAATTCTCTACTTCGTCATCCTGGGCTTCACCTCTATCCCGATGCCGCCCTGCTACAAAACTTTCTGCCAACACAGCCAACAACAGCAACACCAGCAAAGGACGCCAATAGCTTACTGGCTGCGGTTTTTCGAAATCTGGCGTGGTGGATTGGGCAGAGGCCGAAGCCCCCGTTTGGCCTTTATTTTCCCACAGCGCAAGGGTCTCCTGAGGTACTAGGGCCAGGTTCGATTCACTGCGCGGGGCGTTTACAGCCACCATCGATTGTCTGCCTTGCGCGCGGCGAATTTCATAAAACCCTTCGCGATCCAGGTTCACCGTTAGTGCTCTTACCGACTCTTCCAAACTTAAAAGTCGTTTGCCATCGGGGTCCAAAACTTCTACGCTAGTTGCCCTTTCGCGAGCCGTGCGCAATTCCAGCGGTGCCCCAACGGGCATACTCGTGGTCGATTCCGTCTCCCTAGCCAGCAACCGGCCCGATTGTTCAACCAGCGGTAGAAACGTTGGATGCAAGGGCAAATCGTTCGCCACATTATCTAATGCCGATGCCAACACCATGACCCGACCTTCACCCAATTGCTTCTCTGCCAGAACCCAGCCGCCATCGGAAACGCGAGCCATGTGCCGCCAGCCTTGCCCTTGCACATTGACCAATTGAAAGAATTTTACACGGTCCAGACCAGCGGATTTGGCGATCACGGGATTGGTTGTGTCCGTCCAGGTGATGTTGAAAAAACGGTCACCGGATCGTTGTGCGGTACGAGTGCCATCGAGTACATCGCCGGTTAGGGGCAGCTTTCCAGCGGCAACTGTTGCGCGTCCAAGGGTAATGAAAACGGCACCACCGCCGGAGACATACCGTTTCAACGATTCTTCAAATCCTTGCGACAAGGGGCCAGGATCGGACAATACGATGAATGCAAATTTCTCTGGAGACTGATTCCCTGCTTGCCCCGTACTGACCACGTCCATCACAAAGTTGCCACTCCCAGCGGATTCCAGAGCAGTGCGGTAGTACAACGCCGAACGAGAATCTAAATCGGAATGAACGAAAAGTACGCGGCGCGGATCGGCCCGTTCTACAGCGAAACGAAAGACATCATCGGCGGGAAACTCATCGGCAGGTTCAATCCGAATTTCGCATTTGTTGAAACCGTAGCTGCTATCTAAAGATACAAACTCAACTGAGGCGCGCCCATCAGCGGCAATGTCCACAGTCTTTGAATCCAAAGTTTTGCCACCAGCAATCAGTTTTATTTGTTTCTTCGTGACGGGAGTTCCAAAGCCCGCAATGGTTGCTTGCACACGAACTTTTTTGGTGTCAAAAATACGGCCAGGGGCGGATACAGTCTCTATGGTCCAATTTGGTTTGGCGGATTCGCGAGTGCGGTGCACGGTTAACTTTGCGTCGGCGGGCATGGCCAGATCGCTAAAATTGGCGGGCATGGAAGTCTGCTGTGCATCGGTGAAAAAGTGAACTTCCACAGGCACTCGTTCCGTTTCTGAAATTGCCCGCACGGCACGGCCCAATTCCGAATAATCGCTACGTTCGTCGGAGGCAGCAATGGCCTCAATTGCGGCACGAATCTGACCAGGGTCGGCAATCATTTGCGACATGGCTCGGGAATGCATGCCCACGGCCAGCACTTCAGCACGAGCGCCAGAACCCAACCCTGAAGCCAGGCTTGCAGCTTCTTTCTTCGCCCGTTGCAACTGACCACCTTGGCGCATGCTGAACGAATGATCTACCGCGATAACTACGTTGCGCCTACCGCTGTTGGCGGAGGAAGGCTTTTGAAGAATGTAAGGACCAGCGAACAACAGGGCGAGCAAAACCAATAATAAGAGTCGCAGAGCCAGCAATAACAGGTGCTTCAACCGGCGATGCTTTACGGAACTTTGGGTCCGCTTTTCAAAGAACATCAGCGAACTAAACGCCTGCGGCACGGTCTTATGCTGCTTCAGTAAATGTAGCCAGACGGGGAGCCCCACGCCAAGCAATCCAAGCAGGAACCAGGGAGAAAGGAATCCCATTTTAGTTCCTCCCCTTGCGCACTGTCAGATATTCGCGGAGAGCTGCATCCAGCGGCTTGTCGGTCATGATTTGGCAGTAGTCCAATCCATTGGCCTGAGCTGCAGATCGCAAGGCAGCAATGTGCGCATCGATCTTTGGACCATACTCGTGCTTTGCGTAATCGGGCGTCACTTCAACTGTGCGATTGGTTTCTGAATCGACAAGCAGAACAGAATCGCGAAAATCTGGACGGTATTCCTGAGGGTCTAATAGGTGAAACATCACTACGTCGTTTCCACGGAAGCGGAGCGGTGCAATGGTATCCACAATGGTCTTTGGAGATTCCCAAAAATCTGAGATCACCGCTGTGATTCCGCGCTTGCGATGAAACTGCTGGTAATGGAAAAACGGTTTGGCGTAGTCAGTCCGGGCCTTTGGTTCGGCTTGATCCAACGCATGAAGTACACGATATAGCTGCCCTTGACGGGAGGAAGGCTGGACGTAGGTTCGTATATCGTCATCGAATACAATCACGCCATAAGCATCGCGTTGCAGATTGGCCATGTAGACAATACTGGCCGTTAAATAGCGGGCGTAATCCATTTTGGTAACGCCGCTGGGTCCAAAGCCCATGGAAGCGCTGGCATCTAAAATCACGGTGACTTGCGAATTGGTTTCGCCGCGAAAACGCTTCAGAACAATTTTTTCAGTACGAGCGTAAACGTTCCAATCGACGTGACGCAAATCGTCACCTTCGGTATAGGCACGGTACTCGGCAAACTCCTGGCTGAAACCGAAGTCGGGGGACCGATGGAGGCCTGAGACAAAGCCATCCACCACGGTTCGAGCCACAAGTTCCAGACTGGAAAGACCAGAAAGGACCGACGGAATTAGAAATCGCTCCAGCATAGTTTAGGCTCGGGGAACAGGTACCGCCTCAATGATTTTCTTGACCACGGCATCGGTGTCTTGCTTGTCTGATTCTGCATGAAAGTTCAGCAAAATACGATGGCGTAAAATGGGGGCGGCAAGTGCGGCAATATCTTCGTAGGACACGTTATAGCGTCGTTTGACCAACGTCCGAGCCTTGGCCGCCAGCACCAGGAACTGCGCACCACGGACGGATGCGCCAAAGTTCACGTACTTCTTCACAAAATCTGGAGCGCTGGGATCGGTAGGTCGCGTGGCACGCACAATAGCGATGGCGTAGTTGGCCACGGCGTCAGCAATTGGCACCATGCGAACCAGTTGCTGCATCCCTAAAATCTCTTCAGCGTTGGTCACAGGTTCAGCAAAATGCGCCGCAGTGGTAGTGGTTCGTGACAGCACCTCAAGCTCTTCTTTGGCGGTAAGGTAACCCATGATGGTGTTGAACAGAAAGCGATCCAATTGCGCTTCAGGCAATGGATAGGTGCCTTCCAGTTCAATGGGATTCTGTGTGGCCAATACGAAAAATGGTTTGGGAAGCACGTAGTTGTTGCCACGTACGGTGCAACACTTTTCCTGCATGGCTTCAAGCAGGGCCGATTGCGTCTTAGGAGGCGTACGATTCACTTCATCGGCTAGCAGAACGTTGGTGAAAATTGGGCCGGGAACAAAGGTCCATTTGCGACGTCCGGTGGTTTCGTCCTCTTCAATGATGTCGGTACCTGTGATGTCTGTCGGCATCAAGTCAGGAGTGAATTGAATGCGCTTGAACACCAGCCCCAAGGCATCGGAGATGGTTCGCACAAGCAGTGTTTTGGCGGTTCCGGGCATACCTGTGATCAGGCAATGGCCGCCTACAAACAAGCTGATTAGAACCTGTTCCACCACTTCTTCCTGCCCCACAATCACACTGCGCACCTGGGTAAGAATCTTCTGTTCAATCTCCTGGAAGCGCGAGACTCGTGCCTGAAGATCGGCGGTTTCAATACTGCCTAACGTTGATGACATATTATTTGTCTGTAAGCTCCAATAACATTTTCTGCGCCGGTTTAAAGCCAGGCGCATTTTCCAGTGCACTCACTAAACTTTCGCGAGCATCGTCCTTGTTTCCCGATGCTTTTTGCGCCCGAGCCAGATTGTAATAGGCCAGAGCCGGATCTACGGGTTTGGAACCAAGGGCGGCGCTAAATTCCCGAACAGCCCCTTTGGCGTTCTTTAAATCCATCCAAAGATCGCCCAATTTTCGGTGCAATTCTTCATCCTGCATAGGATAAAAATAGTTGATACGGTCGTAGACGGCGGCAGCTTCCTGCTTGTTACCCTTGTCTTCCAGCAGTTTTCCGAGCTTCTTCAGCACATCCCGATCCCGCCCACCGATTTTGGCGTAAGCCGTCAATTCCTGGATCGCCGATTCGGTATCTTTCTTTTCCAGAAAGCTGGTGGCCATCATCTCATAAATGTTCCCGGCCTCAACATAATCTGGATAGAGGTCACGAATCTCATGACCATCTTTCAATATTTCGTCATACTTCTTTTCTTTCATCAGGGCGACGCTCTGCTTTAGCCGCTTGCGCCATTCCTCGAAGTGAGCCACCGTATTTCCAACCTGTTTGTTAAGCCAAGCCAGAAACTCAATGTCGAACTGTTCTGGTTTCATTCCCAGTTTTTGTTCGACAATTTGTTCGGTGGTTTGCTTGGCACCAAAGGCGTTCATCATTTCCAGAAGCTTGTCAAAACCCCAACGTTCTTTGATGTAATCGCAAATTTTACCTGCTTGAAAATAACTTACAGTTACTTGTGCCGGATATTTGGGACGGACAAAACCAGCATCGAGAGTGGCAATGGGCAGCAGCTTTTTGTCACGAATGGCGGTGATTCCTTCCACAGAAAAACGGTCACCCCATTCAGGGTTGTTGGCGGTTTCTTCATGCATCGCCATGCCTTCGGCGAACCAGCGCGGGACGCGATGTTGGGTGGCTGTCAGTACATACACGTGATCCAGTTCGTGCCACAAAGTGCTGGCCCAATGAAACGCACCGGGTTTGCGACCTGAAGGGGAATCCATAGCAACTACGGTTCCGAAAGTTACGCCTAAAGCACCCAGCCCTGGCAGACCCATGGTTCGAACTGCGAAATCCTCATGGTCTGGATATACTTCCAGCCGCACCGGTTCTTTCAATTTGAATTTATATTTAGCCTCGTAAGTGGCAATGGCGCGTTCCAGTTCTGGCTGGAAATATAGCTTGAGTAAAGCAGTTTCTTTCTTGTGCAGACGGATGTCAGTTTTGGGAGTTAGCAGAGTGTCAAAGTTTTTATAGCTGTCCATCAGCTTCAAAGTATTCACCGTGGCAGCGCTGGTGTACCCTCCAGCAAAGGCTTCTTCCAATAACTTGCGAGCTTCCACGTCACGACCCAGACGCATTAGATTCACACCAAGGTCGGATTTGGTTTCAAGCAGGCCTGAGTCCAGTTCAAGAGCTTTGTAGTACATCTGGATGCCTTCTTCGTAACGCCGATTGATGACGAAAAAGTGGGCGGCTATGGACCAGGCCTGACCATAGCTGGGATTGATTTTCAAAATCCGGTTGGTCCACTCCGAAGCATCCCGATCATTGAGCATGTGAATGGTAGCCATCACGGCCATTGCATCCAGAGCTTCAGGCGACATCTTCAGCGCTTTTTCCGCCTCTTCACCAGCCTTCAATTCATTGCCTTCTTCCAGGGCAAGGCGGGCTAACAGTTCCTGGGCTTCTACCAAAGTCGGGTCGTTCTTCAGCCCTTCCTTGGCCATTTCAACTGCCTTTTCCTCAAAGGACTCCGATGCCACCAGGGCCAAGCCCAACTGTGCCGGAGCGTAATTTTCTTTCAACTCCAGAGCTTCTTCGAATAAGCCTGCTGCATCCACTTTTTGGAAATGATCCAGGTACATGCGGCCCCAACGGACCCGCACATGCGGATCTTTCGGGTTGGCCGCCACAGCTTTGCGGAACAGTTCATTGGCCGCTTTGTAGTTTTTCAAGCCCCAGAATCCTTCGGCAATCAAGGCAGGATTTTTCGATGTATTCACCAAGTTATTGAAGCAGGCGGTGGCCGCTTCGCGTCTTCCATGCTTGCGATGATCTTCACAAGGGGATGGCGGTGCTGGCGCGGCGGCCCAGTTGCAGGAGGTCACACAGAACAGTGAAAGCAGCAAGAATTTCATTTGTCTAATTCCTCCTGCGTGCGGGCCAGTTCCACTAAGAGTCCGGCAAGCTTCTTGCGATATTCATCGGACGGCATGGCCGCCTTCTCATATTTCAACTTGTCGATCTGCCCTTCAATATCCTGTTTCTTCTCCACCAACTTCGTTTTTTCAGGGGAGAATTTGCGGGCGTTTCCAAGAGCCATCAGCGGGAATCGGCCCGCTGTCAGACCCTTACCATTTTCGGCAGACGGAGCTCGAACCGCCTCACCCTTGCCCGTGTCTTCCAGAACGGCATGTTCAGTGGCAAGGCGTTTCTGAGTCTCGTAGAACTTCACGGTTTTCTGATCGGCGTAGTGGAAGGCTTCCAGCGCACTCAACGTTTCATTTTTATCGGTATCGGCACTGGGGTCGCGCAAGGCTTCCACAAAATAGCGGGCGAACAATGTAGCGTTCTTTTCTGTGCCGCTCCGCGTTGCCGAAATCACCGTGCGATTGACGCGCTGCAAGGCTGCTATGGATGCCCCGCCAGCAGATGTAGTGTTGACCACTAATTGACGAGTTGCGGGAAGCTTATCCATCCATCCGGCAAGTTCGGCAGCAGAAAGATCTGGCCCGGGGATGTTGAATTTATAATCGGTGCCATCAAAAGTGCCATGGCCGATGAGGAACACTGCAAAACTGTCATCCGGTTTTACCTTTCCTGCAAATTCAGCAAACGCCTTGCGTAAAGTCTCTTTGGTAGCAGTCTTGCCGATGTAAGTGTTTACTTGGGCATCGGGAATGTTTCGTAGCGACTTATCCAAATCGGTAGCCCAGCCTGCGAAGCGAACTTCGTATTCAAGATCGCCACCCAAGCCGGAGATGGTCACATACCAGGAGGCGCCAAAGCTGGCGTTTGCCATCAGCAACAGCATGGAAATCCATTTCATACAGCACCCCACTTGCGACGCAGCAACCATTCGCCCGCGCGCATTGCCAGTAATAAAAGGAAGAAGAACGGCATGTTCCATAAATCGTAAGTCTCGCGGGTGGTGATACCGGCTTCAGAAAAAGAAATCTCTGTGGGTAGCTTTTTCGCATCTTCCGGCTTCCAGTATTTTCCACCTGTTTCTTCGGCCAGCTTTTCCAGTAATTCTTTATTCTGTTCGGAGTAGAAATTCTCTGTGACACCGTCTTCACGGCGGAATAGCAGTGCGTCCGATCCTACTTTTTGCCCATTGCGAAGCGCTTCTACTTCGGCCACATAATCGCCAACAGCAGGGGCATTCCACAAGCCCACATAAACTCCGGGAGTCACTGGGTCTGGCGTCAACTTGACTTGCGCAGCCACACCGGCGGGGCCTAGAATGCGCGCCGTAACATCGGCATCGGCCACTGGAAGATAATTCTTTTCCCGAACGTCAACACGAATGGGCAGCTTGCCATCATCAGCTAAAAGCGGATTCGGAGTCGAGGAAACCACCTGACCTTGGGTCGCCGAACTGATCCAGCGCAGCAACTGCTGCCAGAACATTTCGTGCGTGGTGTCTTCTTTGGGCTGCGTCATCTGCCAGCGCCAACTGCCGGAGGTAGCGAAGACGGCAACGCGTCCGCGTCCGTAATTTTGAACGGTCAACAATGGAAACACACCCTTTGGTGTGGACATTTCTGCCAGCACAACGGCACCAGGTTTGGCCTTACCGGTGGCTTGAAAATCAGCCAGCTTGGGCATGGTCTTCCAACGTTCAACGTTCTTGTCAGGATCTTCCAGCAGCCTTAAAATCAGACTGTCCTTGCCGGCTGGAGTGACGCTGGGAATGGCCAGGTCACGCTCAAACGTTCCCTTGTTTCCGGTCAGGGTAACAGGCAGCATTTCGGCCATGCCCGTCTTATCGTAACCGCCATCACCCAGCGAACTGCGACCACCCAGGAACAGCACTCCGCCGCCGCGTCGATCCGCAAATTGACGGATCAGTTCCTGCTGCGTCAAAGAGAAATAACCGGCGTCCACGCTGCCGATGATCAGCCCGTCATATTGAAACAATTCTTCTGCGGTTGTGGGAAAGCCAGCTTCCAACTCCTTGGCATTAGCCCCACCCTGACGCAGAATTTTATTTTGGGTCACGCGCAGCATGGTGATCAATTGCAGGCTACGATCTTCCTCAACTGCACGGCGAATGAACTTGAATTCCCAGCGTGGTTCGCCTTCAATGTAAAGCACACGGGGCTTGCGACTTTCTACTACGACGAATCGGCTCATGGAATTGTTAGCCTGATTTTCTTCCCCGTCCATTAATTTCAAGCCCACATTGAGATGCCTGGCCCCAGCGATTCCTGCATTAAAAAGCAGCGATTCCGTTTGCTCCTTCCCATCTTTCGCCAAAGTTACATCTTTCGCCGCCAGGATTTTCACCCCATCGCGAATCTCTAAACGAGTCCTCTGCCCACCGTAACCACGATTCCGCAAGCGCACCACAGCGCTCAAACGGGCATCGGCCAGTGCACGCAACGGCACGTCCACGTTACGAATTTCCAGATCTTTGGTTAATTGCTCTTTGCCGAAACCAATGGTGTGCACGGGAATCCGCTGGCTGCGAATATCGACGATGGTCTGGCGATCAATGCCCCCGGCGCTATCGGCCCCATCGCTGAGTAAAAGCACGGCACCTACGGGCAATCCAGAGGATTCCGCCGTCAACTGCTTTAGCCCTTCGCCGATTTTGCTGACCGTCGAATCCCCAGTGAGGGCATCGGTTTTAGCAATCCGATGCAGTCCCTGGTCAATGCTATAAAGCCGCACCTGGAAGCGTTTTTCAAGATCTTTTAACAGCCCCGAATCTAGAATCTTTTTGGCGGCGTCAAGACGTGTGCCATCGGCATCGGTACGTTTCATGCTGCTGGAATTGTCCACCACAATTGCCACAATATTTTGTTGTGGTTTCAATGCAGAAACGCTGAGCGCTGGTTGCCAAAGCATCAGCAACAGGGTACAAACCACTGCCGCTTGCAAAGCCCACAGCAAGCCAGAACGTAATTTGCTCCAACCGGGCTGGTTCTTCCACATCAGCCATGCCAAACCAACGGCAACCAGCAACGCCAATAAAAGCAGTAACCACGACGGCCAACCGGCAAGCAGAACCAACTTGCCTTTGGCGAAAACACTGGACGGATATTTGAACAAAAATTCGAACATGATGATTAGATCAATGGCTCATGGCGTAAATAATGTAATTAATTCCAATACGATAAGCCAATCCAGCATATTTCTCTGGATAGTACGGGCTGTCGGCCCATTCCCAGGCATCGCCCAAATCCATGTTGTGGCAGATGGCCACCATCAAGCGACCTTTGTCGTCATAAATCCCCTTCCATTCCGCTTCGTAGCCATCGTATTCATAAGTCTTGTTGAAAGGATAGTTTACCGTGCCAGGTACCTGAAATTTGTCATCAAGATTGTAAAGAATGTGAAAGATGGGATCGTTGGCAGGAATGTTTACCACTGGACGGTCTGGAAACACGCGGCTCATGGAGGCCATCATGATTTCCCATTCCATGGTTCCGTGGAAATCGTCAGTCATCAGGAATCCGCCACGCAACAGATATTCGCGAAGCTTGGCGGCCTGTTTATCGGGTAGATCCCAGTGACCAGATTCTACGGCATAGATCCAGGGCCAGTTGAAAATATCGTCACTTTCAAGATCCACAATCTGTTCTACAGAACGAACATGCAGACGGGTTAGACGCCGCACTCCTGACACGAATTGCCGGTCAGCCTTGGGATAATCAATGGACCAACTGCCGCGCATGGACCACATCCGGTCGTTGGATTGCCAGTTGGGGTAACGAAGCCGGGCAAAGGCAAATTCCGTCTTTTCGTTGGCGTCTGGGGGCATTACTACAGGCGCACCTTCGTCGAATGGGTAATCAACGGGTTGAGATCGACGCTGGGCAAGCGCTGCGGCAGCCAGCATTAAGATCACCATCGCCGAAACAGCTAATTTCCGACGCCTCTTCAAGTTGCCTCCCATAAAAACTTAAAAGGGATGTGACCTATAGCGGTTATTGCCAGGCAATTCCGCCGGACCACACCCCAGATTTTTTTCCGCACAACGATACTAGGTTTGACGCTGAAAGTTTCCCTTTCGCTACACGGATAACAGGAAATTTATCACATTAGTAGGGTGAAATAGTACCAGCTACATGGCTGCCAAACCACGCAAGTTCCATCCGCAGATGGTAGATGCCTCCATCTTGATTCCCCCTGGTCCGGGCCAATGTGTCTCTAAACTGAGCCAACCACGGTATCCATCGGCCCACAAAGCGGCAATTTGACCCTTCCAATCCACGTCGCGGGTGCCCAGTGGTCCCCAAATTGGCTTGTGATTTTCCATGTGACAATCCTTGGTGTGGACGTGAATAATGCGGTCCACCGGAAGCAATTTGTACCCAAATGGGAATGGAACTTCCCCGGAACAGAGCGCATTGGCCGGATCCCAGACCAGTTTCACCGCCGCGTGGGCCACCATGGCCAGCATCTTGGCGGAATGTTCAGCCGTGGCAACGTTACATGCATGTTCATTTTCAAGACCGATAATCAAGTCCCGGGCTGCTGCCTTTTCACCCAAAGCAGTTAGCGCGGCAGCAACAGCAGGGAAACATTGTTCCGGTTCCACTGTTCGCCAATAGCTAAAAACACGAACGATCTTTGCTCCGAAAAATTCCGCCGCATGAAAGGCCCGTTCCGTAAGCCGAGCCTGATCTTCAAACGTATGTTTGGCGGCAAAGACGTCTTGCTGAAAGCGACCATCAATTTTAGGGGCACCCGGTAAAACGCATTTCAGAAGCGGAGAGGCAATGGAAATGACTTCCATTTTGTGTTCTACGAGAAGAGATTTAGCCTTGGCTAGTTCCTCATCGGAGAGGTCCAGAATGTTCTTTCCCCACAGAACGCGCAGTTCCGCTCCAGTCATTCCGATGGCCGTCATGGCATTGAGAGCCAGGGCAAGATCGGGGGAAAATTCGTCTGTAATGGAGGCAATTCGCAGTTTGGGTTCCATGGAATCCCCCCATTCTATCAACTACTGTTCTTTGATTTTCAAAGTCTGGCGGGCCTTTACATTTTCCAACTTCTGTTTGGTTCCGCTGGGCCATTCAATCTGGATACTTTTGACCACAGCGTCCTGCCCCAAGCCGAACGTCAACGCCAAATCACTTTGCGAGCAGTAGCTGGATCCGCTGTGGACCACTTGCCATTGCTTACCGGAATCGGATTCAATGCGGACCACTGCGCCAATCGCGCTACGGTTCGATTTCACACCTTCCAGCTTCACTTGCAACCAGTTATTCTTATTGCCGCCATCGTTGCGGTATAGATATGCCGGGCCGTTGTTGGTGGAAATGAGGACATCTAAATCGCCGTCATGGTCAAAATCGGCATAGGCTGCGCCGCGGGCCACAATGGATTTTTGGAAGTCCGGTCCAACGGATTTGGAGAAATCGGCGAACTTGCCTTTGCCCAAGTTTCTAAATAGAAGCGGTGGTTGACGAAACTGCACCTTGGGTTGCACACGGCCAATTTCTTCTTCAATGTGCCCATTGGCTGTAAGAATATCCAGCCAACCATCCAGGTCATAATCGAAGAAAAATGCTCCAAAGGTCAATGAAAGCAGGCTGGAACGGCCCACTGAGGATCGCGGAGCTTCATCTACAAACAACCCATTCCCTTCGTTATGATACAAACCCAGCATCTGATTTGAGAAATTTCCAACCAGCAAATGGGGTCGGCCAGAACGGTCGTAATCGCCAGCATCCACACCCATGGCGCCACGGGCCACGCCGTCTTCGCCGAACGCTACTCCGGCGCTGAGCCCGATTTCCTTGAAAGTTCCATTGCGATTATTGCGATACAGTTTGTTGGGCTGCGTATCGTTCGATACAAACAGATCTGGCCAGCCGTCCCCATCAAAATCCAACACGGTGGCTCCTAACGCCTTGCTGCCTTTGTCTGACAAACCTGCCGCCTGGCTGACGTCGGCGAATTTTCCATTCCCCAAATTTCGATACAACTTTGACGGCAAACTTTTATAGGATTCCGGAGTGCAGTACGATTTTGTACTTCCATCGAGCGAACACCACAGGTCACCTTTAATGGTCCAATCCACGTAGTTGGCGACGAATAGATCCACTTTTCCATCGCGATCAAAATCAAAGAAGACGGCGCTGGCCGGGAACCCTGCGTTGTGAATTCCACTCGCCGCTGTCACATCGCGAAACTTGCCATTGCCTTCGTTGTGGAATAGACGGTCGCCTTCCAGTGCGGTGATGTAAATATCTTCGCGCCCGTCGTTATCGTAATCTGCCGAGGTCACTCCCAAACCAAACATCTCCACATCCAAACCGCTTCCTGCTGTGACATTGGTAAAGGTCCCGTTACGATTGTTGTGATATAAAGCGCCAATGGATTTGCGACCCTTGGGCGTCCAGTCTTTGGAATTCACCAGGAAAATATCCTGCCAACCATCCCCGTCGTAATCGAAGAACAGGCACCCGGACCCCATAGTTTCCGGCAGCCAGCGCTTGCCTGCCCGCCCACTGTTGTGATTGAACACGATCCCAGCTTCTTTGGTGATGTCAGTAAATTTCACTTGCCCAAAGCAAACTGAAATGAGCAATAAACAGGCTATGATGAGCCTCATCGTAATGGAACACTCCCGTGATCGTGAATCATTTGCCGTTCGTTGTTATCTTCGGCACTGGCTTGCCTGCGCACTTGAGTAATGGATTGCGATGGCTCATCGGCCTTGAAGCGTCGGAACAGTTTTTCTTCCCTGGCCGCTTCCTCCACTTTGCCTAAGCCCCGGTAAGCGAGCATTAAAGTGTAGTGTGCCTGAACGTCTTCAGTATCCACTTTCAACACCCGATTGCCCGCTTCAACAGACGCTTCATACTTGCGTTGCAGAAAACGAATGCGAGCCACTTGATTGAGCACAACCCTATCCCGCGGATACTTTGCCAAAACAGTTTCCAAACTGGCCAATGCCGCATCGTAGTTTCCATCGGCTTTTTCAACTAGAGCCTGGAAGAAATGAATTCGTCCTAGGGACGAATCAAGGGACATGGCTTTTGCTAAAAAGGGTTTGGCCGCTTCTGTTTCGCCTTCCTGAATCAGCACGCGAGCAACGTTCAACCAACCATCGGCATAACCAGGTTCCGCTTCGGTAACTTTTTTGAAGGCGTATTCGGCTCCTTTCAAATCCCCCTGCAACAACATTCCAATACCCCAGTCGTTCCACCGTTCCCGATCTTTCAATTCCACTTTGGGCTGCCATGCGGAAATCCCCGGACCCACTGTTAATGCTGATTTCGTGGTGGCCAGCACCACAATAGGAGCTTGCGGAATTCGATCCTTCACTGCGCCTGAAACATTCTTGGGAATATTTGATTTTACAAAACTGTACTCGCGACTATCGTGATCCAGCCCTGCACTGCCTGCTCCGGGCTTCCCTGCGTAGGCATATTCGGTGTAATAGTGCGAGAATTTGCGATAGTTCAGCTTCGCTTCCAGTTGCAATGGACCCTTCACGCCTTCGGGGATCTTCATGCGGAAATGGGCAACGTCGGCAGCACCGGGTGGAATCAATCGGGCATACAGCACACTGCGCAATTGCCAGGCATTGCGTTTGTTGATGGGGTTGCCTTCGCCATCTAAACCAAATGCGCGGTAGAAATGGGCACCCTGTTCAACCGGACCGCCATCGTTCACAGCGCCGCTCCAAAAGACTACTTTTCCGTCGGCATCTTTGGCCGCCAGTTCCAGCCAGACGTCGAAGGAATCCACTGTACCTCCGGGAAAGAAATGGCCGATTTTACGCGTACGCACCACAACGTCGACACGCACTGTATCCCCCGGTTTAACTGAAGCACCGGCTTTGTCTAACGGCGCTGCCACCTTGCCCACTTCGCGAATCACAGTTTGGCCGCCTTGTTCCGATTCTTCGCCAACTCCATTGAACGACATCAACTGTTGTGGCGCGTCGTTTCGACGACGCATCTCCAAACCGGTAGCTTTTTCAACGGGCGATATAGCGAAGATGTCGACTGTGACAAATCCTGATTTCAGAAATTTTTCTGTTTCCGCTAACTGTGTTTGATCACCATTGGCATTGGCAACCGCCGTGTTGGCGGCACTGAAACGATGCGAATGGATTTTCCCATTTCGATTTCCAGGGTCCTTTGAATCCACCATAGTCATGTGGCAATCCGAGCAAGTGGAAGTTTTCTGTGGATAGTAGAAACTACGAGCACCCTGCCCACTGACGCCGCTGGCCTGCCAGTTGTCATAGTCATTGAAGCCGCGAATCCAGCGGTAATTGTTCACCGGAACATCTAAGTGAACTTTGTGGCAAGTGGCACAAAATTCCGATAGCTGCATGAACGGTTTCAGGAACGTTCGACGATGCGGCTCTGGATTCAAGAAGGTCAGGAAACGATCTGCTTGATGGATTACCGGATTGCGACTGGAAGCCAGTTCGTGCAAAGGAGGATATTGGATGGTGAACGCACCGTTGCCCACGGAACCTTGCACATGGGTTATGGAATGGCAGGATACACATCCCAACCCGTTCTGCGCTTCGGGTGTGTCAATCTGATCCTTCACTGGAGTATCGAACCGACCGTTAAAGAACAGTGCATGGTCATGACAACCGGCACACCATTTGCTGCCTTTGGTGCCACTTAACTCTTGCATCTGTTCAATGGACTTTCTATAAAACTGGTTGTTGAACGATGCAAAGTGGTGCATGGAACTTTCCCATTGCTGATAGGCATCTTTGTGGCATTCTCCGCATAGCTTGGAATCCATAAAAAAGTTGGAAGGTATGGTTCCGCCAACGTTCGTCTTGGATGCAGAAGGCCAGAAAGGAGATTTAGGACCGCCTCCTTCTTCTTCCATTGAGGTAGGAATGATGAGAGCATTTTCCACCTTCAACGGTGGTTCGCCGAACACCCGCACCCCTGCTGGTAGCAGAATCAACAACGCTGCAGAGCTGAAGAACCACGGGACAAAATCGCGATGCTGCTTAAAGATCCACATGCCTAGAAACAGCAGCCCAACGGCTGCAACAACAATGTGGGCAATCCAAACGGGACGGTTGGAGTACAACGAACCTTGCCACGCTAAGTAAAGGCCAGTGAGAAAAGCGACGCCCAAAATATAGCGAGGGACATTGGGAAGCAGGCTTGCCGCATAGACAAACAGGCAGGCACCCAACACCAAATGCATCACCACATTTGCCATGTAAAAAATGGTGGCAGAAGCAAACGCGGCTACGTAGGCGGTGCTTACAAGGAAAACGATCAGAGTAATTCCAGCGATTTTAGTTCGTGTCATCGGCTCACCGTCAATGGCCGTAGGGTTTTGATAGCGGGCCGCGTATTGTATTGTTTGCGCCAAGTGGCATGTTGTTCGTCAGCAGGAAATCGTTCCGCCTTGGGATAAGGATACTTGGTCATGGAATGAAATGGTAACGGTTCTACGGATTGAGAAAACGCCGTGTTCGCGTCCCGATCTTTAGCCCAGCCATCTACTTTCAACAGGAAACTACGCACCAATCCCGGGGCCAGCGCCTGCAAGCGGGTGGCGTCGAACTGAAGCTGTAATTCATCACCAGACCCAATGATCACAAAGCGATCATCAGGATAATTAATTAATTCACGGACATCGCCATAGCGCGTGTAGAGCCCCGGTGTTTGATTCCACATCGACACTGGACTGCTGGGGAAATATAGAAATCGTTCCGGTTGCAGGCGCTGCGGATGAATGATGGCTTTGGAAAATCCGCGAAATTTGGTGACGGCATCCACGGCATGTAGTGTCGATATAGTGCCTTCGAAATTCTCGTTGCTTGCGGTGAACACCTCATCCCAATAAAGCGCCAGATTAGTCACAATGCGGATGGTGGCACCTTTGCGCGAAATCGTAGTAGGCAATTCGACGACGATAGTCTTTGGTTTACCGGCTGGAATACCCATATCGGCTACAGCGACTTTCCATTTCCCATCTGAACCTTTCACTTCAATGCGAGGGAAAACTAGACCATCTTTACTTTCCTGAGAAGCACCTAAAAACGTGCTGCCATCGGCCCAATCCACCCAGCCGTTCAACAGCAGCAGATCGGACCCTGGGGCAATGTCCAGTTCCAGACTGTGCATTTGAGCAACACCAGCGGCATCGCGACGAAACCCTCTGGGATAGATGGCGTCGCGTTTGGCCAGTGCAGCACGAACATCGTTCAAGCCATTTTCCCTGGCGCCAAGAAGGGGTAGTTTATGGCTTACACCGTAAACTCTAAATTCAGGATACGGTGGTGTTTGAAATTTATCAGCCACAAAAATATCTTGTTTAGCACGGTGATCAACAGTCACCAAAGCCACTTCATCCAGGTAGGCAACTTCGCTTAGCTCTTCGGTGATGCGAATATTGAATCGCCCATCTTTCGCTTTGAGTGCGCCTTCCGGAATCTGAATATATTCATCGTGATCTACAGGGAAATAATCGCCATCGCCGGAGGATGCTCCTAGTGGGGCAACACCTAAAATGTCGGTCACAAATTCGAATTCTTTTCCGTTCCAGATCCAAATCATAGGGCAGGAACCGGACAATCTTTGCGCTTCTTTGGCACGTAGCACGGCAGCAGTGGTTTGATTCATTTCATTTTGAATCAGACCATTGGGCCAGGCGACGCGCACTACTTCGGCTTTCTTATAACTTCCCAAATCAAATGCAATGGGATCTCCGTTATAGACCTGCTTTTGATAAAAGCGCCCGTACTTCACTTCCACTTCGCTACCTTGGGCCAGCTTCAAATTTTTCACGCCAGTCAATTGCACTCGAAGCCAATTGGAGCCTACGGCGCGGTTTATGGCGAAGTGCGGTTGCTGCTTTGCATCCAGATAAGCAATGTCGCCACCATCCAGAACCACTCCCGCAGCAAACGCTTCTTTCCATTCCCCTGGGACCCAACTACGCATTCCACGGGTCAATCGGTTATAGAAAACTTTACTTCCAGAGCGGATGTCTACTTCCCCATCCCGATCCAAATCTTCAGCTACCAAATCCTTTCTGCCTTGGGATGCAGGCCAATCCATGGGTTTGAAAACGCCGCCCAGTTGATCATGGTAAAGTACGCCGACCCGATCAGCGTAGGAAACCGCTAAATCCCAGCCCTTGGTTTCGGCTTCCAATCGAAAGGACACTGCATCCAGGGCAACGCCTTTAACAAACGGGAAGCTGGCAGTCTTATCCACAAACCCGGCCGGACCCTGATTGCGGAATAGCTTCTGCTCCTCACCCAGCAGCACCAGGTCCAAGTCGTAATCGTGATCGTAATCAATCCACACAGCCTTGGTGAATTTCCCTTTGGCCACGGTGGCGCCACGGGCAAATTTTTTCGACAAAAAGGCTTCGGTAGGCGTGATCACGCAAAGATCGGAAATGCCGTCATTGTCAAAATCGCCTACAGCCACGGAAATAGCACCGGCCAGAGCGGGCAATGGTTTAGCTGGCTGACCCACTTGCAATAACCAAGCCTGGTTGCCACCCAATGCAATCACTCCGTGGCCAAAGCGGGTGAGCGATTCCACTTTCAAACCACCTGGCAACGCAATGGGTCGATCTTCCCAACGAGCGACAACTACCGGAGAAGGATCGCCGGCAGGGGCCACTTCGTCCAGAACTTCAGCATATTTATTCCATTCCATATCCTCTGGAATGGCAGCACCTTCCTGATCTTTTTTCAGCCGTTGGAAATCTGCCAAATGCTTTTGCGATTCCACTGACTTATCCATTTGCCGGTATAAATTAAAAAGCTGAAAGTGCGGGGCCATGAGCATGGCATCCAGTCGTAGACTATTTTCAAAGGCGGCAGCGGCTTGTTCCATGCGGCCATCCAACTTTTCCAGCACCCCAAGGTTATATTGCGTAATGGGATCTTTTGGATCCAGTTCGGCCATTTTACGAAACTGAATTCGAGCCTTGTCTGCTTCGCCACGCCGTTTGAACTGAATTCCCAAATTGAACCAGGTGTGGGGCAAAGACGGATCTTGCTTCTGCGTTTTCTCAAGCTCATCTATGCCTTGTTCTGTGGAACCGGCACGCAACAGCGCCAGGGCGTAGTTCAAGCGTTCGCGAGAGGAATTTGGTTGCAACTCATAAGCCTTGCGAAATTCAACTACGGCCAAGGCTTGGGTGGTGGGATTTTCGTAAAAAGCTTTCCCTAAGTTTCTATGAATGGCAAGACGTTCAGCAACAGAGGGGCCAGATTGGGAGGCGGATAAAATAAGAAGAAGTATTCCTACACTGGCTACGTTACGCATCACGATTAGATGATTGTAACTGTAGCCGGGTGTAGGAATAAAGGGCTAGTCTTGTCTCATGCAAGAAGAGCCTGGAGCGGAGGTCGATTCTCACACAAGAAGAGCCTGAAGGGGCAAGGTGTCGGAAGCTGGGGATTGATCATCAGCATGAAAGGTGGAGAGAAGCTAAGCCTGGAGAAAATCAAGG
>JANXSF010000129.1 GCA_025352795.1 Acidobacteriota bacterium | reverse complement strand
CGAACTGATGAAAATAATCGATTCCGGGGTCGAGGCGATTTTTGATCGTCTTCAGCCCGGAATCGATTATTTCGTTCAGCTCGGAACGATTATTTTCTTCACCTCGGAATGGTTATTTTCTTGGCTCGGAATCCGCAGCTGAAAAGGGCTCCAAAGATTTCACCAAAGTATACCTGCGTCGTCTGGCGATTCTTCTGTGTATCGGATTGATCCACTTCACCTGCTTTTGGTGGGGCGATGTTTTGCATGTCTACGCAACGCTCGGCTTTTTATTGCTTTTGTTCCGAAAAAGTGCCCAAAAGACTATCCTTATCTGGGTGTTTGGATTCGCGCTGATGCCCATGGTTTCAACCTTCGGATATTTCACTTTCGTAGCTGTGAAAGAGCGGTTCGCAACAGAAGCGGATAGAACCAAGGAAGCTCAAAAGAAAAAAGAGAACGAAGAGAAACGCCCTGAACGTCGCCAAAAGTTTCGGGAAGTGTTGGATCGCAACAGAGTGGTTATGTCCACCGGCACCATCAAAGAAGTCTTTATAGAGCGCTTAAATGAAGATCGTCGGCAACTGCCCGGCGAATTGGGTTGGGGCGTTGAACTGTTCACCAATTTTCTATTCGGACTTTGGATGGCTCGTAGCGGCTTGCTGGAACGGGCTGGCGAAAATCTTGGATTCTTTCGCCGCGTATTCTGGGTGGGACTTATCGGTGGTATTTTACTTTCGTGGTTCACTTATTGGCTGGGTGAAATAATGCCCGTCACCGCTCCCGATTGGCAGCAGGCAGCAGTTGGCCTGACCCATGAATTTATTTCCAGACCCCTGGCCGCAGCATTCTATGGTGCCAGCATTGTATTACTAGCTCAATATAATTTCTGGCGTCGCGCACTGGCTCCAATGGCTGCTGTGGGACGCATGGCTCTCACTAACTACTTGATGCACACACTCATTTCAACAACCTTGTTCTATAGTTACGGGTTTGGGCTCTACGGAAAAGTAGGACCAGCCTGGGGATTACTGTTGTGCTTCGTGATCTATGGGCTGCAAATGCCCTTCAGCGTATGGTGGCTGAATCATTATCGCTTTGGTCCAGCGGAGTGGCTGTGGCGGTCACTTACTTACGGCAAACGGCAACCAATGACTTTGGAAGCTTAGTTACTCGCGCTGATTACCAGCCTTGGTTAGCGCATCACCGGTCAATCGAAACACTGTCCACTCATCCATCGGCTTTGCGCCTAACGATTTATAAAAGCCAATGGCAGGTTCGTTCCAGTCAAGAACGCTCCATTCCACCCGACCGTAATCGCGCTCCACGGCAAGCGCAGCCAACCGCAGCAACAACGCCTTGCCGATACCCTTTCCTCGAAATTCCGGTTCCACGTAGAGGTCTTCCAAATAGAACCCAGGCTTACCTAAGAACGTACTGAAGTTGTGAAAGAACAGCGCAAAACCACAGGCCACGCCTTCCCATTCGGCAATCAGAACTTCCGCCACAGGACGTTCACCAAACAGCCACTTTTCCAGCATTTGCGGGGTGGCTACCACTTCCTTCGACAGCTTCTCATAATCCGCCAGCCCTTGGATTAAGTGCAGAATTACAGCCGCATCTTGGCGCACTGCTGGACGAATCATCAGGATCAATGGGCGATCCCCAATTGCGATTCCACAAACAGAAAGTTGTCTGCTGCATTGGAGATTACTTTTTCAATGGGTAAGCCACCGGAATGGCCCCCTTCGGTATCGTAATGCAACAACATCGGTTTCACTTGCCCGCTCAGCGATTGCATCAAAGCGGCCATTTTACGGGCATGCAGTGGATCCACACGCGTATCCGAATCACCGCTGATGAACATGGTGGCGGGATACTTCACGCCCCCTTTCACGTTGTGATACGGCGAATATTTCCTGATGAACTGGAACTGATCGGGCTCTTCCGATGAACCGTATTCGGGCACCCAAAATCGTGCGATTTTGAACATGTGATAGCGCACCATATCCAGCAACGGAATGTTGCACAACACTGCCCCATAAAGATCGGGCCGCTGCAACTCCACCGCGCCAACCAGCAATCCGCCGTTCGACCCGCCGCTGATGGCCAGCTTTTCCGGTCGTGTATATTTGTTGGCAATCAGATATTCAGCGGCGGCAATAAAGTCATCAAACACGTTTTGCTTTTTCTCTTTCGTGCCCGCCTTGTGCCACGCTTCGCCAAACTCTCCGCCGCCTCGCAAACTGGGCACTGCGAAGACGCCACCATTCTCAGCCCAATATGCAGCGGTCGCGCTGAAGGTGGGCGTCATGCTGATGTTGAAGCCACCATAGGCAGTAAGGAATACGGGATTGTTTCCATCTAACTGCAGGCCCTTTTTATAGGTCAGGAACATTGGGATTTTCGTCCCATCTTTTGACGAATACCAAACCTGCTTTACTTCCATCTGGTCGGCATTAAAAGGTACGTCCATCTTTGCCCAAAGCTTAGTCGCTCCATCGGTCACCTGATACCGTTGAATAAGTGGTGGAGTAGAAACAGATTGATATTGATAGAAAGCTTCATTGCTTCCCCAACGTCCAAAAAGCCCGTTGGCTGTTCCAATTCCCGGCTGCGTCACTTCCCGCAGCATCTTGCCAGCAGTGGAATAGACACGAATTTTTGACACCACATTTTCCAGATAAGTGACGCTGATGTTTCCGCCCACTAAGTGCATATTCTCCAGCGGCCATTGACCTTCTGGAATCACTTCCCGCCACTTCGACCGATCCAGGTTGCTCAGCTTGGCAGCCATTACCCGACCCTTGGGTGCCTTCCAGTTGGTCTCAAAGAATATTTCGTCACCACCAATAGCGGCACTAAACTTGTTCGGCAAATCGTCAACCACCACTCGCACTGGGCCGCCCTTTTTCGTATCCAAAAGGTAGACCTCTGTATGATCCCCGGAAGAGCCTAACCACACTGAAAATAGGATGTAGCGACCAGTGTCATCCTGCCTCATCCCGATCCCGTATTGGTTGCCATATCGTTCACCAAAAATGAGTTTCGCCGTAGTGTCACCAATTGCCCTGTAATAGACACGGGGACCTTCTTTCAGCATGGTGGCGTAGTAATACCCTTTGTGATCTTCCGCAAAAACGATACCGTAGTAGCGGGCACGCGGCAGATCGTCTTCCAATTGTCGCCGCGTATCCACGTTCATTAACTTCAAATGCACTTCGTCTTCACCGCCCTGGCGAATTCCGAAAGCAATCATCTTACCGTCATTACTGACTTCAAACAAGGAAGCGGATTTTCCCTTGCCTAACTTGTTTCCATCCACCAAAACTTCTTCCGCACCGTTCAACCCTTGCCGCAGACAAAGCATTGGCTGACTGGAATCTTTCGGACGTCGTGAATAGAAATACCGACCCCCAGCTTCATGAGGAACGCCAATGGAATCCACCCGCATCAGTTCCCCCAAGCGTTTCTCAACACGAGCCCTGCCCGGCACGGCATCCAGAAATGATTTGGTGTAGCCCATTTGAGACTTCACCCATTCGCGCGTGCGTGGTGATTCCTGATCTTCCAACCAGCGGTAGTTATCGGTGATTTTCACGCCGTGAATGGTTTCAATAACGGGTTCTTTGTGTGTTTCTGGAAAACTATTGGCTGCCATAAGATAGGTAACGGGAACAAGTAAAAACGTCACAAGCTTCATTGCGGGAACTCCTGATTCAATTGATGGTAGTTTACCAAAGCGATTCCAGTAGTTGCTATGGCTTTTTTAACTGACTGCGAAGTTAGGGCCGCCAACTCAACCATGCGGCTTTCCTTCAAGCGCGTTGGTGCCGCGCGCAACTGGTCTGTTAAAAGGCCGGGATGCGTCATCAGTTCCGTAACGCCATCGGGAATGTGTGGGATGATGTCTATCAACGCAGCGGAATCCAGACGCCCGGTCACCGCGAAGCCCCAGAAATGATCGGTATGCCGCAGCCCTGTGAAATCCATCTTTGGTTCAAAATGACGGATCAGGCTCCCGGTAATGCGCTGCCCAAGTTCGGCTTTTACAGGCGCTGGAAAATCAATGGGTCGCCGCACCCAGGGGATGTTGAAGTCCAGGGCAACGCGACGAACTGTATTGAAAACCGGTGGCAGAAGATGCGTGTGCTTATGGGTGTCCAAATGCGTTGGAACAATTCCAGTTGCCATGATTTTTCTTACCTGGGCCGCCAGCTCTTCGTAAATCCTCAGCTTGCCCGCATACACTTGCGTCGTCAAATCAAAGATGGAAGACGGCAAGCATCTACCTGGGTCAAGTAAAGATTGGCCGCCGATCAGAACCAGATGACAGCCAATATCCAAGGTTGGCGTCTGGCTTGCCAATTGCACTGCATGGTCAAATGCATCGCCATTGGCCATCAAGGTGGTGGCTGTCAGAATCCCATCCCGATGAGCCATAACAATGCCTTCATTCACGTCACGTGTGAAGCCGAAGTCATCGGCATTAGTGACCAGGTATTTCATTGGCGCGCGTTAGAAAAATTTCAATTGGATGCTTAAGAACTTCTTCGGATTGGCTCGGAAATCTTTCATCAATCCATTCATTTCTTTTGCTGTTCCATTCAACGATTCAAACAATTGCGGATTCACCATTAGCTGACCCATAGTGCCCTGTCCGGCATTCAACTTTTCAACAGTTGTATCAATTTTTGCCAGCAGTTTATTCAGACGATTGCTCAGTTCATCATCCTTCAGCAGCTTACCCGCCGTGCCCTTGCCCTGATTCAACTCTTCCACCAGCTTCCGTAATTCAACAGTTGTTTTCTTGGCTTCATCAAACAAAGCGGGGTCTTTCAAAAGTTTCCCGGCAGTCCCATTGCCAGCTTGAAGATCGTCAATCATTTTATCCAGCTTGGCCACTGAGCCGCGCACATCCTTTACGGAACTTTGCAGGTCGTTATAAATGGCTTCGTCGTAAAGTAGCTTGCCCATGGTGCCCTTACCTTCGGCAACCACCTTGGCCACTTTTTGAACATCCACAACCACCTTCTGCACCTCAGCTACCGTTTGCGTGGCGCGCTGGTAAAGTTCATCATCCACAAGCAACTTTCCAATGCTGCCCTTGCCCGATTCCACCAGACCAACAATCCTATCCACCCGTACAGCAATGCCCTGCATGGATTGCAGCGTGGGGTAAGCGGCATTCACAAGATCCTGAAATTCCTGTGTGTCCAAGCTTTTCAATTCGCCGCCAGGTTGCACTGCAGTGGGGCTTTTGCCTTTGCGGATATTCATGTACTTGCTGCCCAGCAAGTTTTCAGCCCCTACCGATGCTTGCGAATCCACAGGAATTGCTTTTATCATGCGGTCATCAATGGCCATGCTGATTTTGATGATCCGCTGTGGCTTATTTTCGCCCGATAATTCAATCTTCTTCAGCTTCCCCACTTCAATCCCATTCAGACGAACGGCGGCTCCTTCAGTCATAGCCGATGAATCGTCCATATAGGTGTACAGCATGACGTCGGAAGAAAACAGGCTCTTGTTGCCTGTCAAAAGGAATACCAGGAACCCAAGGAGTGCCAGGGAAATTATCCCGGTGATCCCTACTCGAAGTTTGGCCCAACTTATTTTTTCCGCGGAAGGCATATTGATTGATCAGGCCCTTTGCATATTGAATTTCGAAACATAAGGATCAGTGGATGCCGCCAGTTCATCCTCAGTACCTTCAAACACCAATCGACCTTCCTGCATTACGAAAAAGCGAGTTCGCAAATGCATTCGCTGGGCAGGCGGAACCTCCAGCACTTTCTCAGTTTGCGGGTTATAACGAAAAGTTGCAAGCATATGTCCGTCCTGGAAGCGATGGGTGACAATCATCGACGCTGTATTTCGTAGTTCCCGCTCCTTAATAAGAAGCGCCACAATGCGGTTGGCAGTAATGGGGTCAAGCCCCGCAGTGGGGGAATCATACAGCACAAGTCGAGGCTCCGTAACCGTGGCTCGGGCTATGCCAACCCTGCGTCGCATGCCGCCGGAAAGTTCGCTTGGAAACTTTTCCAGAGTTTGCGGCAATCCTACGAAGTGCAGCACTTCTTCCACTCTGCGGTGCACTTCCTCACTGGGGATAGCGACGTTCTTTTGGTTGATTAATGGATAAGAGACATTCTCTTCAATAGTCATAGAATCAAAAAGTCCTCCTTCCTGAAACAACACTCCCGTGCGAGCGCGCATCTCAAACCATTCTTCTTCGCGCAGATTGGTCACGTCATGACCAAACAAAAAAATTCTACCAGAGCCTGCTCGCAGTAATCCCAGTGCCAACTTCAACAAAACTGTTTTACCCGAACCGGCCGCTCCATACAGAACAATAGTGTCACTTGCTTTCAATTGAAACGATACGCTATTTAGCGCTGGTGCCTCATCGCCGTCAAAGTGTAACGACACATTTTCAAACCGCAAAATATCATCATCAGCCATGGCGTAATTACGTTGCGATCCAAACAAAAATGCGCGTGATAAAAATGTCGATCACAAAAATCCACACGCTGGCCACAACCACTGCCTGCGTTGTGGCACGGCCCACACCCTGCGTTCCGCCAGTAGTCTTCATCCCGAAAAAGCAGCCGACACTTGCAATAATGTAGGCAAAGATAAAGGGCTTCAACAACCCTTGTGCCAAATCATTGTATTCCAACGCCTGATAAGACGAAACCCAATATTGGGAACCTGTTGTAAGTCGTAACAAAGGGACTCCCACCATATAACCACCGAAAAGCCCAATGAAATCGGCCAATACGGTGAGCAGTGGAAGCATAATGCAAAGGGCAATCAGACGCGGAGTAACTAACTTCTTAATAGGATCAGTTCCCAACGCCCGCATAGCATCTATCTGTTCAGTGACTTTCATGGAACCCAGTTCACTGGCAATGCCGGAAGCGTTTCTACCAGCAACCAGCAACGCAGTAAGCACCGGACCCAATTCGCGAACCAAAGTCAGAGCGGTAATTTTACCCACTTCGCCAGAAGCCCCGTATTGCGCCAGCGCACGGGACATTTGCAACGCCATCACTGCACCGCTGAAAAAGCCAATCAAAATGGTAATCGGTAAACTACCCACGCCAATGGTGTCCATCTGCAACAGCAGATCCTGCCCATAGAAGGGGCGTCGAATAACATTTTGCGTAGCTCTGCCAGCCAAGCCCAAATACTCTTGAAATAACAGGACTTTCAGCTTCAGGAAGTCGAGCAAACAGGATAATCCTTGAGACTTGATGCTAACACGAGGGGCGGCTTCAAAACACTATCCAGTCTTGTCTCATGCAAGAAGAGCCTGGAGCGGAGGTCGATTCTCACACAAGAAGAGCCTGAAGGGGCAAGGTGTCGGAAGCTGGGGATTGATCATCAGCATGAAAGGTGGAGAGAAGCTAAGCCTGGAGAAAATCAAGG
>JANXSF010000128.1 GCA_025352795.1 Acidobacteriota bacterium | reverse complement strand
CCTTGATTTTCTCCAGGCTTAGCTTCTCTCCACCTTTCATGCTGATGATCAATCCCCAGCTTCCGACACCTTGCCCCTTCAGGCTCTTCTTGTGTGAGAATCGACCTCCGCTCCAGGCTCTTCTTGCATGAGACAAGACTTGCAGGCAGGGACCCTGCCACGCTTTGCTAGAATGGAAAGTTGCATCGCAAGTCTTGTACTCGCAAGGGATGCTGGAGGGATGAACTTTAAGCCATGATCGCTGCCATTTTTCGATACCTCAGCTACGCTTTCAATTTAGCAATCGCAGGCGCGATGCTGGCGCTGGGTTTGATTTCAAAACTCAGTTCCTTGGACCTGAAATTAGATATGCTGCCATGGAGCGGTCACGAACTTAGTTCCTGGTTAGTAGGATTGGGTCTGGTGGGATTGATTGTTGTGGGGCTTTCCATGTTTGGTATTTTGCGATGGTTGCTGCTTTTATGGAGTGTGTTGATTGTGGTGCTGTGGGTTCGGGCAATCTATACGCCGGGTTGGACGTTTGATGGCCAAGACCCTTTCAATATGGCATTGCAAGGCTTAGCGGCTTACCTGGTGACGTTCATTGGGGCCATCAGCGCTGCTCGTCAATAGTACTTGGACCTGATCCAACAAACTCTATTTTGCCATTCACCCAAATTGGGTTAAACTAAAAGAACCACTCCGTTGGGGGATCGTTCAACGGTAGGACAGCAGACTCTGACTCTGCTTATCGGGGTTCGAATCCCTGTCCCCCAGCCACTTCACGCTAAACTAGCACCTTGAGCTTCTCACCTTACCGGGTTCTTTCTGGTCTTTTGCTGGGAACACTAATCTTCCTTACTATGGAAGCCTTCTTGTTCCGCACCAATCTTTATCGTCGCGCGCTATTGCCGTTCTCCACAACTGGGGCCGTGGAAATGGTTCTTGATGCGGAATTGAACCGGCCCATACGTCATCCAAAACAAGTTCTGGCTATCGGCGATTCCCGCATGGCATTGCGCATCTGGTTGGCTAACCGAATGGATACGGGCTATACATTTGGCTTCGCAGGAATGGCTGGAACATTGCCGCGAGTCTGGTTTTATTTGCTGCGCGACGTGGATACGAATCGCAACAAATATGCCGGCATACTGTTGCCGGTGGATGACTATGATGACGAAGATTGGGAAGACTTGGCGAACCGTTCCAGTGATCTGCGGTATCTGATTTACCGGCTTCGCTACTCAGACTTATTTGAGTTTGCCGGAAGCTACACGACACGCGATCAACAATGGATTGCCGCTAGGGGGACGCTGTTGCGGGGCTTGGTGTTGAAGGAAGATGTGCAGGAGTTTTTACGCGGGCCATCCCGTCGCATGGAAGATGTTCGCGCTCAAGTAGGAACATGGTACGGCGTGCAGCAGGATTATGCCGGACCGGATACCAAGATGACCGGACTTGCTGTGGATTGGTCCACCCGTAAAGTAACATACCCGGGTCGACTTACTGCGGCGGAACGTAAGTCAGTGGATGAAGTGCTGCTGCGCGGAAGTACGCAGCAAACCGGAGCCAGAGCGGCATACATGCGCAAATGGTTTGGGAAGATTGTCGATAGGTATGAGGGCAGTCGTACTAAGCTGATTTTCTATCGCGTGCCGCGGGGGCCACTGGTGCGGCCAGCCAATCCATTGCTGCGGAAGACTCATTCAATCCGCGAGTTGGCTGTGAAACCCAATGTGATTCTATTGGACGAACATCTTTTCGAGGTGCTTGAAAAACCGGAATTATTTGCGGACATGATGCATTTGAACGCGGAAGGTTCGCGTCGATTCACGGAGCTGCTGGCAAGCGAAGTAGGTCGGGTGCTGGGTCAGTAACATGCTGTTTAACTCTGCACCATTTCTATTGTTTTTTCTCGCAGTGGTGTTATTACATTACTTACTGCCTGGGCCTGCTCGGCGTTGGTTATTGTTAGCTGCCAGTTACTTCTTTTACATGTGCTGGAATCCGAAATTTATTGTGTTGCTTTTGACGCTGACAGTGATTGACTACGCCGCTGCCATCTGGATTTCAAAATCTTCAGGCAGGCAACGTACTGCTGCGCTATGGTTCAGCGTTGGGGCGAACTTACTGTTCCTATCGTTCTTCAAGTACTTCAACTTTTTCGCGGCGAACATCGCACAGTTGACGGGCAAGGTTCCTGGGGCATGGGCGTTCGATATTGTGCTTCCACTGGGTATCAGCTTTCATACGTTCCAGAGTATTTCCTATGTAGTGGACGTCTATCGCGGCCAGCAACAGCCCATTCGTAGTTTCATTGATTATGCGCTGTTCATTGCCTTTTTTCCGCAATTAGTGGCTGGGCCTATTGTCCGTGCCAAGGAATTTTTTGCGGACTTCTATCATTGGAAACCGCCTTCCGCCGCATTGCTGCAAAGTGGTATTTTAATGTTGCTGCTGGGGATGATGAAGAAGATGATTGCTGCGGACCAGTTTGCACTGATCGCCAATTTATACTTCGCCGATGTTACTGGTCACCCAGGAATGTTGCCAGCTTGGGGTGGCGTGATTGCCTTTGCCCTACAGATCTTTTTCGACTTCTCAGGCTATACCGATATCGCCATTGGAAGTGCGGCTATCTTGGGTTTTCATTTTCCAAAAAACTTCCGCAGACCCTATCTGGCCTTTTCCATTACTGAGTTCTGGCGACGCTGGCATATGTCGCTATCCAGGTGGCTGCGCGATTACTTGTATATCCCGCTTGGCGGCAATCGTGGTGGAACTTTTTCCACTTATCGTAACCTGATGCTGACCATGTTACTGGGCGGATTGTGGCACGGTGCCAGTTGGAACTTCGTCATTTGGGGAGGCTATCATGGGGCCTTGCTGGGAGCGGAACGAATGGCTGGCGTGGATGCTTCGAGGGTAAGATCTTTGTTATTTCGAATCATGTATACAGTCCTTACATTTACTTTGGTTGCCATAGGCTGGGTGTTCTTTCGAGCAGTTACATTTCAGGATGCCAGATACGTGTTGGGGCAAATGTTCAGCGGTGGCGCACCAGGCAAATTTCTGCTGAGCACCCAACTTATAAGACTTGCGCTATTGACGTTGATATTGGCCATCGCCGAAGAGAGATGGCACTGGTTCGAACGACTATCCCGGGCAAGTCTTACTCGATTCACATTAGTGGTCGCACTGACTTTACTTGCCTTGGAACTATTCTCTGTAACGGATGTCGCTATCCCGTTTGTCTATTTTCAATTTTAGACAAACTAACCTTTCAACCAACGATCAAACCAGGCGAACGCTTCCTTCTGCATGGCTACATCGAATTTATGTGGACCGTCATAGAAACTGGCTTTATAGCGATCTGCGGCGCCTGCCTTTTTGTAGACATCGGTAAGAATCCTGTCTGCCCGTTGCATCTCTGGCAGCGTAAATAAATCGTCCTGATTGTTATTCAGAACCAATACAGGATTCGGTGCACCAAGTCCAAGAATTTCAGGATAGTCAATCTCTTTGGGAAGCCCTGGGATGTAACACATCCAGGTATGTGTGCTGGATTTATTCAGAGCAAAATCACGCCACGTGGTCATCATCCCAACACAACAGGAACAGCGAATGCGTTCATCCATTCCGGTAAGCATCACGGTTCGCAAACCACCGCCGGACAATCCGCCGCAGCCCAACCGCGTGGCATCGACGTCGGGTCGCGAGGCCAGGTAATCCAATGCCCGCTGATCGTCGGAGACAAACACGCCGGGCCAGGTCATACCGGCACTAAAAAGGCTCTTGGCGATAATGTGTTCATGGGTCCCGGCGAAGGTGTTGTACTTCTGAATTTCGTCTTCTGATTCCGGGTTGGCCTCCACCATGTTGTTACGAATTTTAGCGGGCAAATCTGCCAGTAACATGCGGCGACTACCAAAGGTAAAGGCATCGTGCACTAACACCACATAGCCGCGCTTGGCCAGTTCATTGGCCCAGGCCAAACCGCCGTAGTAACGATCCTGATGACGAATGGTCAGCGGATGCGGGTCTTTCGACATCCTGGTGATTTTGCGCAGCCCAAAGTATTTATTGCCACCGTGATCATGCAGCGCCACCACCCCAGGCAGTTTCCCTGTTGCCCCGGCAGGCTTCAAAACCAGCGCCTCAGTGGGCGGGCCGTAGGGTAGTTGCCAGTGCAAATGTTCAATGGAAAGGCCATCGAAATCCACATGATGCTGCACCACTGCGATGGGTGTGGGACTAGGCCCTGGACCCGCCAGCAGCTCCCGATAGCGTGCCCGCGCGGTTGGCCTCCATGCATCCACGTTGTGGAACATCGGCTGACGAAAAGATAACCGGGGCGGGTCCTGCATCAACTGCGCAGCCCAATCGCCGTAAGATCCCAACATGTTTTGTGTGGTTGCCATTCCTATACTCTAGAACGAAATCATGTAAACTGAATCTCACACCCATGATCAATCGACGTCATTTCACACTCTTGCTGAGCAGTTCCACCTTACTTGCCCAAGCCCCTGCCGCACCACCTATTGAACTGGATTGGTACGATGCCAAAAAGTTCACGGTAGAAGGTCTGGGTTACTCCGATCTAAAATCCCCCTACGATCGTCTGCCGCTACGTGCTGAGAATGTCGTCCGCAAAGCAGTGTGGGATTTGAGCCGCGATACCAGCGGTGTGGTCGTTCGATTCACTGCCGCATCAACAGATATTCATGCGCGTTGGACGCTGGCCAACAAGAATCTTGCATCGGCAAATATAACCGCCATCGCGTCCAGCGGCCTTGATTTATACGCCAAAACAGATGCCGGACGTTGGCACTGGTTGGGCATCGGACGGCCTACGAAGTTCCCTGAAAATACCGATGCTTTAGCCAAAGGATTGCCGCCCGGCCAACGCGAATATATGCTGTATTTGCCTCTGCGCAATGCCATAACGCAGCTTGAAATTGGAGTGGTGAAAGGAAGCACCATTGATAAAGGTGCGCCCCGCGCGGCAGGCTCTAAGCCGATTCTGTTCTACGGAACATCCATCACGCACGGCATTTCCGCATCGCGCCCAGGCATGACACATGTTGCCATGTTAGGACGCATGTTCAATCGAGAAGTAATCAACCTGGGCTTTTCCGGCAACGGCAGAATGGAACCCGAAGTGATCAAGTTTGTGGCCGAGTTGGACCCCGCCGTGTTCGTATTGGACTGCCTGCCCAACATGTCGCCAAAAGACATCAACGAACGTGCTGAAGATGGAGTGAAGGCAATTCGTGCCGCCCATCCAAAGACGCCCATCCTGCTGGTGGAAGATCGCAACATGGCCGACAATTTCCTAAATGCCAGTCATCTGGAACGCAACGAACTGAACCATGCGGCCATGCGTGCAGTGTATGCAAAGTTGCTTAAGGATAAGGTTCCTTACTTGCATTATCTAAAGGGGGAAGAGTTGCTGGCGCTGGATGGAGAGGATACCATTGACGGGTCGCACCCCACAGACTTAGGCTTTTTGCATCAGGCGACCGCCTTCCAAAAAGTGTTGCGCACGATACTGAAGTAAGACTATGAACCCGAAGCTGACAGCCATCGACACAACCAAAATGGAGTGGGAAACGCGTTACAACGAGACGTTAGGCAAAACCTTGTATCGCAAGAATCTGATCATTGATCCCGATACCGGAATGGAAGTGCGACTGGTGAAATATCCGGCAGGGGTCACCAACAAACTGCACACGCATCCCTGCTCTCACGGTATGTATGTTTTGGAAGGAACGCTGGTGACGCATGACGGACAGTACGGCCCGGGAAGTTTTGTATGGTTCCCCGAAGGTCAAGTAATGGAGCACGGTGCGACGGCTGATACCGATGTGGTGGTGCTGTTCATCACGAATAAGCCGTTTGAAATTCACTACAAGTAAGAGACTTCTACAATGACTTTCCGTCTGTTTATTTATGCAATAGCAACAGCGCTTGCAACGACTGCGCTCGCTCAAATTCCCGACATCTACAAACAGGGCCACTCTCATCAGGAGACTCCTACGATGTTGGACCTCGACAAAAACCGTGGCCCATTGCGGGCATCGGCGAGGCCCACTTTCCAATTACAACAAAGAACCCGGAAGTGCAACGTTGGTTCGATCAAGGCAACGCATTGCTACATTCGTTTTGGTATTACGAAGCGGAGCGTGCGTTCCGATGGTGTTTGAAGTTGGAGCCGGAAAATGCGATGGCGTACTGGGGTCTGGCTCGGGCCAGTGAAGATTCCGAACGCGCTGTCAGGGCTTGTCCGATCTTATGCAGCTGTCGGAGAGACAACCAAGGCTCAGGACGCAATGGCACAACTGCTTTTTGTGACTGCCGATGCACAACCAGGGTTGCGCATTGTGGATGCGGCAAAAGCCACTGGGATTACCGCCACACCGCGCGACGCATCACCGGGCAAACAGCGGAACTATGCGCGCATGACTCTTGAAAAATACGGACCAAGCCGATGGGAGCCCTACGCGGCTCCGGCGTTGAACGTTCGCGATGTGAAAGGCAAGCAGGTATCGCTGGAAGAGTATCGCGGGAAAAATGTGATGCTGGTTTTTATCTGGGCGAGGAGTGCCCGCATTGCATGAGGCAACTGCATGACATCGGCAAGAAAGCTGAAGACTGGACCAAGCTGGATACGGTGTTGTTGGCCGTGAGCAGTAAGGAACCGACGAAGAATGCGGAAGGTGTAAAGACGTTTGGAGATCTGCCATTTCGCTTGTTGTCCGATGACAATCACATCAACTCACGGCGGTTCCATTCCTATGACGATTTTGAAGATCTGGAACTACACGCCACCATCCTGATTGATAAAAAAGGCCGTGTTTATTGGGCGCGCTTCGGTGGTGATCCATTCAGCGACGTTGCGTTTTTGACGAAGCAACTGGAGCGGATGAATGAATTTGTAGAAGCCACTAAAACCGAAACTGGCCAGTGAACGTGAACGTTCTCCCATCGTTTAGTGTGTTGGTGATCTTACCGAAAGATGGGGAACTCCAATCGGAATTGGGAGCGGCGAATTGTGGGGTGTTGGTGAGATTGATGGATTCAGCGCGGAACATCAAAGAGCGTTCATGGGCAATGGTCCAGGTTCTGGAGAGCGCGGCATTCCAGTTGAAAATACCACCACGGCGGAAGGTTCCAACGCCGATGTTGCCGCGCAACTGTCCTGCGGCGATGCCACGAAACGCACTCCTGGGCAGCAACATGGCGGCTGTATCGGGCTTGCCGATGGTGCGCCCAAGAATGGATGGGTCGACTATGTCGGGACGGTCGCCATTGGTGCCATCCACGTTGCCGAAGCCGGGGCTATCGGACCCGCTCAACACTGTGAATGGGATTCCAGTTTTTGCAAGAACAACGGAGCTGAGCACCCACTTGCCTAACGCGCCGTGGCCGGGCATTGCATAACGCATGCGCAACAAGCCGGCGTGCGATTGATCGAACGCGCTGGGCCCTTTGAGATCTGCCTGCAACAAGTTTTGACTCTGGCTGTTGCCCTGCAAAGCATCGTCGCCTGCAGCAGTGTTGGTGTAAGCTGCACCGGCATCGAGCGCTTTGCTGAACCAGTACGATGCGTCCACAGAAAAGCCGTGTCTCTCCGGCAAAACCAGTGTGACGCGGGCTGCATCGTACCAGGCGCGCGATGAATTTTCCACACGGCGTAATTCGAAGTAACGGGCATCGGGACGTCGGGCGGTGACATTGCTGGTGGAGGCGTCAGGCCCAGGCAACGCTCTGTTGTAGGCGTTCGACAGCAGCAGTTTGTGCGTGCGACTTCCCACATAACCGAGCTGCAATTGCCAGCCATGCAGCACTGGACGTTCCCAACTGAAGTTGTACTGATGCGAATACGGCGAGCGAAGGTTCTGCGGCACTTCGATTCGTATACTGCGCCCGTTCGGCCCGACATCGGCACCGCGCAATGGATTGAGAAAGTCGGGGGCAAGAACTTCGATCTTTTGAAACGCGGGTTGGTTCCAGCGAAGTTGCTGAAAAGTGACGGCATACAGGTCACCGTAATGTAAACCATACGCTGCACGAATCACGCCGCCTGCCGCGCGATAAGCGAATCCGAAGCGCGGTGCAAGGTTGTTGCAATCGCACTGGTATGGAATTTGCGTGCGGTTGTTCACTTCAATTGGGGCAAGCGCAGGCTGCCAGCGGAAACCGAAGTGCAAGGTTAAACGGGAACTGGCCTGCCACGTATCGCCCATGTAATAGGCTTGTTCCCAGTTACGAAATCCACGATTCAAATCACCGATGCCGGTGGAGTAGCGGCTGGGTGTGCCGAGCCTGAAATTCGTAATGGCATCGCGACCGAAGTCACTTCGGAAATACCAATTGCCACGATTGCTACTGGCCTCGCGCCCATTGAATTGCAGTCGAACCAGTTCGGCCCCTGCGGTTAAGGTGTGCTTGCCCTGTTTGTGATTGATTAGTGCGGCGTAACGAAAGCGGTTTTGAATACGGTCCAGTGGAATGTTGGAGGCAGGGCCGAGTGTGGTCCAGGCAGTTCCGATTTGAACTTGTGGGCCAACGGCATTTGGTTCAGGAACTAACAGCGTTGTGGCGCGATCCAAGCCAGTGGTGACTTCGCTAGTTGTATTTGCCGAGTAAGTATGCAGCCCAGTAAGTCGGACAGTGTGCGACTTACTGGTAGTATCTGGATTTTGTCCCGCCACAAATTGAAACGCGTGCACCACTTGTGAAGTAAGTGCTGCGCGGGCGATCAGGTGATCGCGAGTAGAAAGTGCCTGATCGAAGCGAAGTGCGGCACGGTGGGCATCCTGGCTTTGCCGGGAGTTGATATTCAGAGCACGCGGATCAATGTCGGTTCGATTGGGGGCAACGTTGGGAAAGGCGTTGAGGAAGCGTTGCAGCAGGGCGCGCGCGGCGGGTCGGCAGCGAGTAGATTGCGTTCCGAGGGGAGAGGGATGAGGACATTGCCGTTCACACTGCCGCGAATTTGCTGCATGCCGCCATCGATTGTAAGGAACGCCTTGGTCCACAGAGGAGTTACTAAGTTGATACCGTATTGATTTTCATGTGCGGGTTGGACGGGGCCGACTTGAAAGAATGTGCGGGCGTTGAAGATGCTGTTATTGAGCGTATCGTTGAGCAAACCGTGAACGCCGGTGAGTAACTTAGTAACAGAAAGATGGGGTGGCGATGTAGGAGTGTTGCCGAATTCGACACCGAAATATTGACGCTGCGCCTGGAACTCGCGAACGATTGTGGCGGTGGTGCCAAGGCGGATATTCAGATCTTTGAGAGCGTTGTTATCGATGAGGTTGAACTGAACATTTTCGTTGCGACGACTCTCGGCAGATTGGGTATTGACAGGGCCAGGCGTAGTGACGGCGGGCTTTGGGGAGGCCTTGGCTGGTTCGATTGGCGTGGACTGGGCAGCGCACGGCAGAACGATTAGGCAGCAGGAGAAGTAGAAACTACGAAGCAGAGACAATCCTTTTAAAGTAACATCGGCAGAAGGGGTGCCGGTGGATGGCTGAGATTTGGGGTGGGGATGTCATGGTTTTGTCGTTGGTGGGATTGTTGCATGAGGTGTGGAGGTGAGCAGGGTGGGGCGGTGGGTAATTGGTTTTAGGGCGATGGGGTTGGGAATTTTGGATGGGTCGTGATTGGGTTTTCGCGTGGTGCCTTAGTGGCGCGTGACAGTGCGGGGAAGACGGCGTTCTAGCAAATCGGACAGTGTCAAGACTTTCGAGTGATTCAGTGGATTGGAATCAATTGAGTTGATTGAAAACTGGCACGGCGATTGAAGGCGTGGGTCCGGCGTGCCGGAGCCTCATTCCTTGGGGAGTGATTCCACAAATTCACGAAACGCTGAATCAGAACGGATCGGGTCGAAGTCGGATTCTTCGTCGATGCGCTTTTGTTTAAGATTTGATGCTCTTCGCAAATGTTCAAGTGCGGGCATTGAGTTGCCAAGAATGGCTTCGATGCATGATCACGCAGTAACAACTACTCTGATCACTCATGTCTAGCCCGATCGTCAGTTTTTCCTGCGCTGACGCTTGGATGATCTTCTTCCTTGCTTTGGCTTGTTCTCTGACTCGTTTCATCACAGTGGTATTCTTTTTCATAGCTGGTCTCCTTGCACCTTATCGAGTGCGTTCATTGGAAGTTTACCGCTTCCTCCTGGGAGACCGGCCTTCTCATACCATCTCCGTATGTGGATTTCCGCGCTTCGCACCCATTCGCCACAGCAGGTGAACTTAGCATCCCCTTATCGAACAGCACCCACTCCTACCCCTAACGCTCTCTATCGATGAAAGATACTTTGCTCCTCCCCATAAAGTCTTCCCTCTACTCCGACGATGAACCACCATCATGACCATGCAAGATACTCTTACTGATTCCCTATCGGAATTGGACCGCGCTTTTAATAGCGTGGAAGTGGCTCTGCGGGAAAGTGAGGATCGGTTTCATAGCTTTCTGGACGAAGTGCCCATTGCCTATCATGAAATTAATAGCGAAGGCGTTGTCCTGCGTGTGAATCGCATGGAATGCCAGATTCTGGGCTACACTGCCGATGCCATGGTGGGGCATCCTGTCTGGAATTTTGTTGCTCCTGATGAGCAAGCTGAAAGCCGTGAAGCGGTGCTGAATAAAATTTCAGAACAGCGAAAATTGGACGTGTTTACGCGCAATTACATCAGCCAAAATGGGTCGCGATTGGTGATGGAAGTTCATGAGAATCTGATGCGAGACCGGCGTGGCAAAGTGACCGGTATTCGGTCTGCGCTGATTGATATCACGGCCCGTAGAATCGCCGAAGAAGCGCTGGAATTGAAGGCTGGGGAACTGGTTGCCATGAATTTGGAATTGCAGCAATTCGCCTACGTCGCCTCGCACGATTTACAAGAACCGCTACGTAAAATTCAGGCATTTGGCGACCTGCTCAAGACTCGCTGTACGGACACCCTCAGTGAACAGGGTCATGACTATTTGAATCGAATGCAAAACGCCGCTGGGCGCATGCAACGGTTGATCAATGATCTGCTTTCGCTATCCCGAGCTGGCACGCGGACCCAGAAATTCATTCCGGTGAACTTGAACAGTGTTGTTCGGGAAGTGCTTTCCGATTTGGAAATTCGCATTGCCCAGGCAGGGGCAAATGTGACCACTGGAACCTTGCCCACCATTCACGCTGATCCGGTGCAAATGTCGCAACTAATGCAGAATCTTATCGGAAATGGTTTGAAGTTTCATGCCCCGACGGAGGTCCCTATTGTGGAAATCAGCGGATGCGTGTTAGCTGACGGTATCCATTGCCAGTTGATTGTGGAAGACCACGGCATTGGGTTTGACGAAAAATACATTGAGCGCATTTTTCAAGTTTTCCAGCGCCTGCATGGCCGCAGTGAATTTGAAGGGACAGGCATTGGCTTATCCGTTTGCCGCCGCATTGCGGAACGACATGGCGGTCAGATCACTGCCCGAAGCACGCCAGGGCAGGGGTCGCGATTCACTGTCACTTTGCCGATTTTACACCCAGAGGAATCTATCCAAAAATGAACCAAGCCTCCCGTCCAATCACCATTCTTTATGCCGACGATGACCCGGAAGATCGCATGCTTTTAATGGACGCCTGGAAAGAGAGTCGGGTGGCCAACGACCTTCACATGGTGGAGGATGGGGAGCAGTTAATGGATTATTTGCTGCGTCGTGGTGAGTACACTTCGCTTGCGTCCTCGCCACTGCCGGGAATGATTCTTCTGGATTTGAACATGCCCCGCAAAGATGGTCGGGAAGCACTTCGTGAAATCAAAAGTGATCCCAATTTGCGGCGTGTTCCGGTAATTATTCTGACCACTTCCAAAGCGGAAGAGGACATTTACCGGGCCTATGACCTGGGTGTGAATTCGTTCATCGTAAAACCGGTGACTTTCAAAGCATTGGTGGACGTTACTCAAACGCTCGGACGCTATTGGTTGGAAATTGTGGAGCTGCCTGGAAATGAATATAGAGCCTAATCCCCTTCGTATTTTGATGCTGGATGATGACGAGGATGATTGCATTGTGGTGCGATCTTTGCTGGCTACCAACGCCAGCCGCTACAGCCTGGATTGGGTTACCACCTATGCCGAAGCGCTGACCCTGATCAATAAGGCGCCTTACGATTTGTATCTGTTCGATTACAATTTGGGGAGTCACAATGGGATTCAGCTTCTTACAGAAATGAACAAGAAGGGCGGCTTCACTCCAGTGATTCTGCTGACTGGTCAAGAAGATTTGGAAACCGATTTAGCGGCCATGGAAGCCGGAGCCGCTGACTTTCTGGTGAAGGGTCAAATTGATGAACGGACGCTGGAACGTTCTATTCGCTATGCGATTCAGCACACGAAGAATCAGACAGAACTGCGCAAGGCAAAAGTCGCTGCTGAAGAAGCCAATCGCGCTAAAAGTGCTTTTCTGGCCAATGTGAGCCACGAAATCCGCACGCCGATGAACGGAATTCTGGGCATGACGTCTTTGCTTTTGGATACTGAACTGGACGATGAACAGAAAGAATTTGTTCATATGGTGCTGAGTTCCTCTAATTCGTTGTTAATGCTGATTGATGAAATTCTTGATCTTTCGCTGATTGAAGCAGGGAAGATGACGCTGAGTCATTTGGAATTTGCTCCAGATGAAGTTGTGCTGGATATGGCGAAACTGCTGAACGAACGTTGCCGCAAAAAAGGATTGACCCTGGAGTGCGACATTGATTCCAGCCTTCACGATCTTTTTCTGGGTGACCCCATGCGCTTGCGCCAAGTGCTGTTCAACCTGATCAGCAATGGCATTAAGTTCACTGAACACGGATCAATACGCGTTCGGGGAAAGGTGTCCGGGCAATTTGGGAATCGGGTAAGGGCAGTGTTTGAGGTTGAGGATTCGGGGATCGGAATTTCTGTTGGAACCAAGATAAACATTTTTCAACCTTTTGTTCAAGGTGATGCTTCCATGTCGCGCAAATACGGGGGCACGGGGTTGGGTCTGGCTATATCGAAAGAGCTTGTGGAGATGATGGGTGGTGAAATTGGAGTGGAAAGCGAGTTAGGCAAGGGATCCATTTTCCGATTCACTATTTACATGGAACTGGTTGGCGAAGGGGCTGCAGAAGCAGCACCAATCGCTACCCGCCCACTAACTGCCGTGCACTGATTCCGACTAAGGCCACGGTGAGTAAAATCATCACGGTGACCGCCGTCCAGGCTACGACGTTGTAGGCTCGGGATGCCACCCATTCGTGCATGATCTGTTTCTTATTCACTAGCAGAATCATGTATACCAATACGAAGGGCAGTAACACGCCGTTGACCACCTGGCTGAACAAAATCATTTTGATTAGCGGGAAATTCGGGATCAGCACGAAGCCTGCGCCGATCACGATCAACAGCGTAAACAACCAATAGAAGATTGGCGCCTCATCCCATTTTTTGTTGACGCCACTTTCAAATCCTAAGCCTTCGCATACTGTGTAGGCAGTGGACAGGGGTTGAATGCAGGCGGCGAATAGGGATGCGTTCAACAAGCCGGCGCAGAACATTAAGTAAGCATAGGGGCCGAACGGTTTCAGGGCCAAAGCGGCATCGGTGGCGTCGGTAATGTCCCGCGGCTTGACGCTCCAAATGGCACCGGCGCAGGCCACGATGATGAAAAACGCGATCACTGACATGACCACGCAGCCCACAATCACTTCAATTCGCGATGCGGCGTAATCTTTTGGCGTAATGCCCTTTTCCACCACTGCCGCCTGCAAGTAGAACTGCATCCACGGGGCAACGGAAGTGCCCACCATGGCAATCAGAATGGTGATGTAATCGGGGTCCCACATCAGCACTGGGGTCACGCTATAGAGCGCGGCTTCTTTCCAATCTGGCCCCACCAGAATTCCTGATGCGATGTAACAGACGTACAGCACGGTGGCGAATAGAAAGATTTTTTCCACGCTGGCGTAAGTGCCCTTCACGATCAACAGCCATACAACCAGGGCAGCAATGGGAACGGAAATATAGCGGCTGATGTGGAACAGTTCCAAGGCACTGGCCACGCCTGCAAAATTGGCCATCACGTTCATCAGATTCACAACAACCAGAGCGGCCATCATGAAAAAGGTGGTGCGCAAACCGAACTCTTCCCGAATCAAATCAGAAAGACCCTTGCCAGTAACAGCCCCCATGCGCGAAGACATTTCCTGCGCCACAATCAACAACAGTGTAATGGGCAGCAGCGTCCACAAAGGTAAGTAGCCGTACTTAGCACCAGCCTGCGAGTAAGTAAGAATTCCGCCAGCGTCGTTATCCACTACGGCGGTAATAAAGCCAGGACCAATGACGGAAAAGAATACAGCAATATGATATTTGAACTTCTTCAGCACTAACTATTCCTCAACACGCTGATGATGTCGTCAGCCGTAATCACGCCCGCCAATTGTCCGTTGCTATCCACTACGGGCAGGGCCAGTAAGCTGTATTTATCGAACATTTCGGTCACTTTATCCTGATGCTCTGCAACACTCACTTTGATCAATCCATCGGATTTCAAAGTGTCGAGCAATGCGCCTTCGCCCGCCGTAAATAAGCGACCCACGGGGACGGTGCCCACCAGTTTATCTTCGCCATCAATCAAAAATATTGTATGCAAAGATTCCAGCAGCTCCTCATTTTCGCGCATAGAAATCACTGCATCGGAAACGGTGGCTTTGTGGGACAAGGCGACGTATTCGGTGCTCATCATACCGCCTGCCCGATCATCGGAAAACTCCAATAGCTCGCGCATTTCCTGCTTGTCTTTATCGTCGGAATGCATTTCTTCCAGAATTTCGTCACTGGTTTCTTTTTCCAGTTCGGCCAAAATATCAGCCGCGTCATCAGGCGACATTTCTTCAATGATCTCCGCTGCTTTTTCAGTTTCCAGCGATTCAATAATGCTGGCCTGAATGCCCGGTGACACTTCGCTTAAAGCTTCGGCAGCAACTTCGCTATCGAGTGTTTCGAAGATCGCTTCACGATCCTCAGGGCTCAATTCCTCAACAATATCGGCCAAATCTGCCGGGTGCATGGTTTCCAGCATGTTGTGGGTAATGTTCAACCGCAGGCGCCGCTGTGGATCGGCTTCGACGATATTGCAAAATTCCCAACGAATGGAGTTAGGCGGAATGCGGGACATCGCTTTGCGAATCCAGCGCGGCGGAATGACACCTTGCACAATACGGCGGAAGATGCTGCGCAGACCGACGTCCACTTCCAGCATCCGCAGTTCATCGCGACCGCTTACTTGCACGGTTTCAAATGTGATGTCGGTGACCCGGACCACTTTACGACCGTGAACATCAATGATCTGCTGGTCGAGAAGGTCGCGCCCCAAGCGCAACATATAATCGTCGCCATGGTGCGGAACTAACTGTTCATCGGAAAGGTAAATTCCATCCAGGGTGATGGATTGAATTTGATCGTAGCGGATAGTGAGCCAGGACCAGCCGCCACCAAGTAGGTAGCGGTCTACGCGGATTGCGTCGACTAGTGGAACAAGGGCTGCATCGCGGATGGTACCAAGGCGGCGGCCCTTAAGATCGAAGACCTTAAGACCCAACAGCTCTGTGAAGAACAGGATGTTGTCTGCCATATCTTGTGTCCAGTGCCCATATAAAAGCAAGAAGGAGTGCCGTTGCACAAGAAGATTGTTACCTTACGGTTACAAGCAATTGGATTTACGGCTGGCTCTACATCTAACTCCAATTTAACTATCCCGCATTGGTGTTCCACGGCGCAACCGGATCAGGCCAAATTATTGTAGAAAATTACGGTTCCTTCCAGATGTCCGTCATTGCACGCAACGTAGCCCGGAATTACTCCGGCAAGCTGGTAATTCATGGAGGCGTAAAGGCTGCTGGCGACGTCGCCTTGCAGAGTGTCCAAAACCAATAGAGTACGCCCCGCAGCCAGTGCTTCGGCTTCCAACGCCTCCATCAACTGGCGGGCCAACCCACGTCGACGAGCCCTGCTGTGGACAAGAAGTTTTTGCACTTCGGCCCGATGCCTGGCATTAGCTTTGACCGCCAGGGCCAGTTGAACGGAGCCTTGTAGCTGCCCTTCTTCGATCAGTAAAAAGAGAATCCGATTGTTCGTGAGGTTGCGGCAAGCATGCGTAACCGACATGAATTTGCCATTCAGGCGGCAATATCGGACGTCTGAAGAAGATTCTCGCGGTAATTCCAAGGCATCCAGTTCGCAGGCGCTTGCGCCAGTTCGCGAGGATTCCGC
>JANXSF010000127.1 GCA_025352795.1 Acidobacteriota bacterium | reverse complement strand
CCTTGATTTTCTCCAGGCTTAGCTTCTCTCCACCTTTCATGCTGATGATCAATCCCCAGCTTCCGACACCTTGCCCCTTCAGGCTCTTCTTGTGTGAGAATCGACCTCCGCTCCAGGCTCTTCTTGCATGAGACAAGACTTTCTTGGAAGAGCGGAGACAAAAACCAGTATCCTGCATTTGCCAACCGCTTCGCCAAGGAAGACATCGCTGTTGTGGTGCCCAGTTACCGGCTGGCGCCAAAGTATCCCCATCCGGCCCAAATTGACGATGTGGCCGCAGCGTTTGCCTGGACTGTGACCCATGCCAAAGAGTTCGGTGGCGATCCGACTAACATCACCATAGTGGGCCACTCTGCTGGCGGACATTTAGTGTCGCTATTGGCGAGTGACGACCAATATTTGAAACAGCATGGGCTTTCCCTGGCGAATATTCGCAAGGTAATTTCCATCAGCGGAGTGTATTGGATCGGAGAAGGTTTTGAGAATGTTTTTGGGACAGATCCAGAACAACGTCGCAAATCTGCAGCCATGGCCCATATCAAACCAGGTTTGCCCCCGTTCCTCATTTCGTATTGCCAATGGGATTATCTGACGTTGCCCTTACAAGCTCGTCAGTTTCACGCAGCGCTCAACAAAGTGGGTGTGAATGCAGAGCTGCTGTATATCCCCGCAGAGAATCATATTTCCGAGATCGTCCGGGCCGTAAGACCAGAAGATCCTACAGCTATCGCGATAGTGAAAGCCATCAAAAGCAATTAATTTTCCCTTCTTGAAAATGGTGAACGCCATCACCAATGCGATAATGAAAGCTCCCCATGGAATCAGGACCGTTCGACCTGAAGAAGACCGTCAACCTGCCACGCACGGACTTCTCAATGAAAGCAAATTTGCCGCTGTTGGAACCGCGGCTTTTAGAAGAGTGGCATAAATCCGATCTTTACGGAACCATCCGTAAATCCCGCGCAGGCAGGCCCCGCTACGTCCTGCACGATGGGCCTCCATACGCCAATGGCGACCTGCATCTGGGCCACGCCCTCAACAAAATCCTCAAGGATTTTATTGTGAAATCGAAAACCATGGCTGGGTTCGATTCTCCGTATATCCCCGGTTGGGATTGTCACGGCCTGCCTATCGAAATCAAAGTGGATTCGCAGTTAGGATCGAAAAAGGCCCAGATGACGCCTTCGCAAATCCGCAAAGTGTGTCGCCAATACGCTCAAAAATATGTCGATCTGCAACGCAAAGATTTTCAGCGTCTGGGTGTCCTCGGCCGTTGGGATAACCCCTACCTCACCATGAGCCCTGGTTACCAGGCAGTGATCGCCCGTGCCTTTATTTCCTTCTTTGAAAAAGGCTACGTGTATAAGGGATTGAAGCCGGTGAACTGGTGCATCAGTTGTCGCACCGCCCTGGCCGAAGCTGAAGTGGAGTACGCCAACCACAGCAGCCCTTCCATCTTTGTCCGCTTCGCGCTTACCTCACCGCCCGAAACAATTGACCCCGTTCTTGTCGGTAAGCAAGTTTACGGTTTAATCTGGACCACCACACCTTGGACCATTCCGGCCAATATGGCCATCGCCCATAACCCCAAGTATCAATACGTGGCGGTGGAAGTGGAAGGTGCCGTTTACCTGGTGGCTGAAGGCTTGCTTGTAGAGACTGCGACGAATCTTGGTTGGGGCGATGTCAAAAAGCTAGTCCAATTCGAAGGCGCAAAAATCGAAGGTGCCGTTTTCCGACATCCGTTTATTGAACGCGATTCCAAAGGCATTCTAGGGAACCACGTCACTCTGGAACAGGGCACTGGCGCGGTCCACACTGCTCCTGGGCATGGTGCGGATGATTACGTTGCCAGCCTGCAATACGGCATCCCAGTGTACTGCCCTGTAGATGGTGCTGGCCGCTTGTATCATACGCCCGATGAACCAGGGGTGCTGCCGGAAGTGTTGATCGGCAAAACCGTTTGGGATGCCAATCCAGTTGTCATTGATCTGCTTCAGGAAAAAGGCGCGCTGCTTGCTGTGAAGAAAATCGATCACAGTTATCCGCATTGTTGGCGCTGCCATAAGCCAACTATCTTCCGCGCAACGGAACAGTGGTTCATCGGCATGGATCGCAACAACCTGCGGGAACATGCGCTGGAAGCGATTCACAAGATCAAGTGGATGCCCGCTTGGGGCGAAGATCGCATTTCCAATATGATTGCCAGCCGTCCCGATTGGTGTATTTCCCGCCAACGTATCTGGGGCGTTCCCATTGTCGCGTTCCATTGCATTCCCTGCGGCGCCCTGATGGAAGATACCGCTCCCATGCACGCTATTGTGGATCAGTTCGCTGAAGCCAGTGCCGACCTGTGGTACGAAAAGACTGCCGCTGAACTGCTTGGTCCCCATGTGAAATGTGCCAAATGCGGTGCCAGCGACTTCCGCAAAGAGAACGATATTTTAGACGTCTGGTTCGATTCCGGCTCCAGCCATTTAGCTGTGCTCACTCCAGAAAACGATCTCACTTGGCCCTCCGACATGTATCTTGAAGGCGGCGATCAGTATCGAGGCTGGTTCCATAGTTCGCTCCTCGTCGGAGTCGGCTTGAAAGGCGATGCGCCGTATCGCGAATCGGCAACTCACGGCTGGACTCTGGATGAGCATGGCAAGGCCATGTCGAAATCTGGAGGCAACGGTATTGAACCCGATAAGATCATTAAACAGTTCGGTGCTGATATTCTTCGTCTGTGGGTTTCGTCCGTAGAATTCACCGAAGACGTCACGCTATCAGATACCATCCTGGCCCGTCTCACGGAAGCGTATCGCAAGCTGCGCAACACCTTCCGCTATGCCCTGGGCAACTTAGCCGATTTCGACCCCGCCACTAATTCCGTACCCTTCGACAAAATGGAAGAGATCGACCAATGGATACTGGTGCGCGCTGGCGATGTCTTTGCCAAGTGCCGCGCTTCCTACGGGGAATTCGCTTTCCATCGCGTCTATCAGGCTCTTTACAACTTCGCCGTCATCGATCTAAGTTCGCTCTATTTCGATGTTTCGAAAGACAAGCTCTACACCGCTGCTGCTGATTCGCATATGCGACGCAGTGCCCAAACCGCGCTGTATCAAATCACCCATGAATTCGCCCGTATGATCGCTCCCATGCTCAGCTTTACTGCTGAAGAAGTTTGGAAAAATCTGAAAAAGCCGGAAGGTTCTGAATCCAGCATTCATCTGGCCATGTTCCCTGATACGCGTCCAATCCCCAGCAATAAGGCTCGTTTAGATGAGTGGACCAAATTGATTGACCTGCGTGAGCCCGTCCTAAAAGCTTTGGAAAGTGCTCGGCAAGCGAAGTTAATCGGCGCTCCACTTGAGGCAAAACTCACCCTACGGGCCAGCGGTGAACAGTTAGGCTTGCTGCAATCCATGCAGAAAGATCTGGCAGGTTTGTTCATTGTGTCGCAAGTGATTGTGGAACCGGCCCCCGGTGAACTCGCCATTCAAGTAGATCTCGCCGACGGTGTCAAATGCGAACGTTGCTGGAAGTATACAAATGACGTTGGTTGCGACGCCGCATTGCCCACTGCCTGCGCTGCCTGTGCCGTAGCCGTGCGACCGTTGCTTCAAACAACATGAACTCCCGATACGTCATTGCCGCCATTGCCCCATTGATCTTCCTGCTGGACAGGATGACCAAGGCGTTAATTGAAACACGAGTCAGTTTCTGGGATAACCATAGCGTTATCCCAGGTTTCTTCAGCATCATTCACACGCAGAATCGTGGTGCCGCATTCAGCATGCTGAACGACGCTCCTGATTGGGTACGCACGGTGGTTCTTATCGGAATCTCCAGCATGGTGGCCATTGTGGTGGCATACATGTTGGTTCGCTCACTGTTCCCAGGTGACCCGCAAACCAATTGGGTGCGTATTGCTTTGGCCTTCGTATTGGGTGGTGCCTGCGGCAATTTACATGATCGAATCTTCAATGGCAGCGTAACTGACTTCTTGCTGTTCTACTGGCAGGATTACCAATTCCCGGCTTTTAACGTGGCTGATAGCGCTATCTTCATCGGTGCCTGTCTGCTGATTCTGGATATGATGCGCGATAGCAAAAAGCCCATTCCCACAACCTGACATGCATCCCAAACTGATTTCATTCGGCGACTTCTTCCTACCCAGCTACGGGGTTTTGGTGGCATTGGCTTTTTTAGTGGCACTGTGGATCACTACGAAAATCGCCAAAGAAAAAGGTCTGAATTCGGAAGTGGTCACCAACCTTGCTGTCTACTGTGCCTTCGGTGGAATTCTTGGGGCCAAGCTCACCATGTACCTGTTCGATTGGAACCTTTACTGGAAGCATCCCGAAGAGATTTTTGCTATCAGCACTCTGCAAGCTGCAGGCGTTTATCAAGGCGGCCTCATCCTGGCGATAGTGGTTGCTTATTGGTACATGCGCAAACATAATCTGCCATTCCTGTCAACAGCTGATCTCTTTACACCAGGCTTGGCCATTGCCCACGCCATCGGTCGCATGGGATGCTTTGCCGCCGGTTGTTGCTATGGCGAAAAATGTGATCTGCCCTGGGCTGTGACCTTCACCGATTCAGATGCTGCCCGTCGCGTCGGCGTGCCATTAGATATTCCGTTGCACCCCACACAGCTTTACGAAGCAATGGGGAATCTTGTTTTGTTCGGAATTCTATGGTGGCGCTATCGCCACGGTTACAAAACAGGTGAGCTGCTGGGCTACTATCTGGTGCTGTATTCCATCCTTCGCTTCGGCGTGGAATTCTTCCGTCATCACGAACAAGCCCTACCGTTCGGACTGCCTCTATCGCTGACCCAATGGATTTCCCTGGCCCTGCTGGCACTCGGTTTCTACATCCTGACCAAGGCAGGCAAACCTAGTTCATCCGCAGATGTCGCAGATAAACGCAGATAAGGCAAGAAAACAGCATTGTGTGATGTTTTCATCTGCGTTCATCTGCGACATCTGCGGATAAAATTCCCATTAAACCCCATAAACCGCCCGTTCAAAATCATCCAACAAACCCACCGCTTCCTTATCCACAAAAGGCAGAAACCGCATCAATAAAACCGCACATAAGGAACGCTTCGGATCAATCCAATAAAATGTATTTTCCAATCCCGCCCAAGCCAAGCTCCCTGCAGATCGACCTCCGCTATAAGCCGTAGTGTTAATCAAGAAACCCAGCCCCCACTTTTCGGTATGCCCTGGTTGAATATCCACATCGCTCGAAATAGCTGGCTTGAAGCTTTTCAGCTTCCCTGCATTCAGATTGCCGATCTGATTCATCTGCATACTAGCCACCGTCTGCGGCTTCAAAATACCTTGACCCTGATTCAGAATCATTTGCATGAAGCGCGTGTAATCCGCGGCAGTTGAATACAATCCACCACCACCGCCGAACGTCTTAGGCGGAGTGGGCAGCGCGCGTTCATTAGGGAGCAGCGGACCATTTTCCTGACGACGGTAACCCGTCACCAATCGTTCAAACTTTCCCGCAGGCACAATGTAGCTGGTGTCTGCCATGTCCAGTGGCTTAAAGATTTTTGCCTGAAAGTAATCCTCCAAGCTCATGCCGCTGATTGCCTCAACCAAACGGCCAGCCCAATCTATGCCTTGTCCGTACTGCCATCTGGTCCCAGGTTCAAACATTAGCGGAGGCACTTCTGCTGTTTGCTGCCCGCCAGTATAACGAAACATTTGGGCATCCCAATTGTCGTAACAAAATCCTGAAGTGTGCGTCAGAAGGTGCTTCAACGTTACTTGTTTCGTCGCCGGTTGCAGCATCGGCTTGCCTGCTTGATCAAAACCATGCAGCACTTCTAGCTTGGCTAACTTCGGAAGATATTTCGAAACCGGTTCGTCCAGTTGCACCTTGCCCTGTTCCACCAATTGAAGTGCCGCAACCGTGGTGATGGCCTTGGTCATGGAATGGATGGCAAAAATGGAATCCACTTTAACGGGAACACCGGAAGCATCGCGCGTGCCAAAAGCTCCTTGATAAAGGACCTTGTTCGGGCTGGCTACCATGCCCACCGCTACAGGTATTTTTCGCTTTGCAATTCCGCTACGCAAAGCTCCGTCGATTTTCGTCTTATTAGGTTGCGCTTGTAACAATGTGGTATTCAGCATAGTGGCTGCAAAGGTTCGACGAGTGAAGGATGGCATCCGTAACATTGTACGATGAAGTATACCTATGGTTTTCGCCGATAAGATTGACGCCCTGCCGCTGCATTCGCGCACCCCTGGCGCTTGGGGGCATGCCGTGCTGGCAGATCCAATTAACCTGTTAATTGATCACGCATTTCTGGAAAAGAAAGCGGCCATGAATGCCATGGAGTTGATGACCCGCTGGCCTGAAGAGTGGGCTCCAGGTTGGGTTGAAACCATGACCCGTGTGGCTCGAGATGAGGCAGCCCATTTGGCTCAGGTTGTGAAAATTTTACTCAGTCGTGGAGGGCGGTTAGGCCGCACTCATAAATGCCAATACGCCACCGATCTGCGGCAGTTGGTGCGTAAAGGTGAAACTGGCGATACGCTGGACAGGCTGCTGGTTTCAGCATTGATCGAAGCGCGGTCCTGTGAACGATTTTCAGTTTTGTCGGTTGCCGCAGCAGAGTTAAACGATCCCGAATTGAGCGCTTTCTACACGGCATTGTTTTCCTCTGAACTGGGACATTTCAAAGTGTTCCTGCGATTAGGTTATAAAATGATGGATAAGGCAGCAGTTGATCGTAGATGGCATCAGCTTTTGGCGGCTGAGGCAAAAGTGCTGGCGCAACAATTGCCCGGACCACGTATTCATTCGGGGTTGGAAATTTGATACCCTTTTTGGTTGGGCAGTTTGTTGCCCTTGAGAGATAACAAACTACCCGCAACCCGGCTTTCCCCGATGATCCAAACAAACCGCACTATACCCGTGTCTGCCTATAGACGGAGGATTAATTGAAACCTACTAACGTTCATGACCCCGATTATTTCCACAAAGTAGTAGATTGCCAGTGGGCATGCCCGACGCACACCAACGTGCCCGAATACATTCGCATGATCGCCCAGGGCCGCTACACCGATGCCTACATGTTGAACCGCGCATCCAACGTGTTCCCGGCTATTCTGGGGCGCACCTGTGACCGGCCTTGTGAACCTGCTTGTCGTCGTGGTCGCTTAGAAGAAGGCAAGCCCGTCGCCATCTGCCGCTTAAAGCGTGTCGCTGCCGATAACAAAGACGACATTTCTGAACTGCTTCCCGCCATTCCAAAAGTGAAAAATGGCAAGCGCATAGCCTGTATCGGCGCAGGGCCTTCCTCGCTGACAGTTGCCAATGACCTGATGCCGCTGGGTTATGAAGTAGTGATGTTTGAAAAGAATTCCAAGCCCGGTGGCTTGATGCGCACCAACATTCCGTCGTTTCGCTTGCCGGAAGGTGTGTTGGATGAAGAAGTGGGCAACATCCTGAACATGGGTGTGGACATTCGCTACAGTTCACCAGTAGGCAGTTTGAAAGCTCTCGTCAATGATTTCGATGCTGTGTTTGTAGGTAGCGGCGCACCTCGCGGAAAGAATCTGGATCTGCCCGGGCGCTTTGAAACGGACCGTATTCATTTGGGGATTGACTGGTTGGAATCCATCGCATTTGAACATGTCGATACGATTGGTGAAAAGGTCTTGATCATCGGCGTTGGCAACACGGCCATGGATTGCTGTCGGTCTTCACTTCGCATGGGTGGCAAGGATATCAAAGTAATGGCCCGCCGACCCCGCGCCTACTTCAAAGCGTCTCCCTGGGAATTGGAAGATGCTGAGGAAGAGGGTGTAGAGATCCTTATCAACCACGCTCCCAAACGGTTCGTAGTTGAAAACGGCAAGCTGAAAGGTATGGAGTTCGAACGCCTGGAATGGGATGCCGAGGCCAAGAAATCCACTGTCATCGACACTATTTTCTTACCCGCTGATGATGTGATTCTGGCCATTGGTCAGGACAACGCGTTCCCTTGGATTGAACGTGACCTGGGCATTGAATTCGATAAGTGGGATATGCCTGTGGTGAACAAAGTCACCTATGAATCGTCAAGGCCAGGAATCTTTTTTGGTGGCGATGCAGCTTGGGGTCCCAAGAATATTATCTGGGCTGTGGAACACGGCCATCAAGCCGCGATTTCTATTCACAATCATTGCCAAGGCATCGCTACTTCGGAACGCTTGCCTGTTGGCATGAAGCTGATTCCACAAAAAATGGGCATCAGTGAATGGAGTTATCACAACGATTTCAATCCATCTTCGCGCCAAAAGATGACCCATGTGGATCTAGTGAATCGCTTCAAGCAACTGAATGTTGAAGTAGAAATCGGATATTCCGCAGAGCAAACTGCCCGTGAAGTGCAGCGTTGTTTGAACTGCGATATTGAAACAGTTTTCACGGCCAAGCGCTGCATTGAATGCGATGCCTGCATTGATATTTGTCCGGTGCTTTGCCTGACCATTGCCCGCGATGGTGACGAAGTGGATTTGCGCGGACGTCTGTCGGCACCCGCTGCCAACGTGGAGCAATCGTTATATGCATCGGAACCATTGCCGCAAACTAAGCGGCTGATGTTGAAGGACGAAGATGTCTGCGTCCATTGCGGCCTGTGTGCCGAACGCTGTCCCACCGCTGCCTGGGACATGCTGAAGATTGATTTGTCTATTCCCCAAGTAGGAACAATATGCCTCCAACCGTCGAACCCAGAACCAGTACACGCGTAAACGATTTCGCCGTGAAGCTGGCCAATGTGAATGGAACTGGATCGGCTTCGGCAAACGGGTTGCTGATGCAGGCCATGTTCCGCATGGGAGTTCCGGTTACTGGCAAGAATCTTTTTCCATCCAATATTCAAGGGCTGCCCACCTGGTATGAAATCCGGGTCAGCAAAGATGGCTACAACGCCCGCGCCTTGGATTACGATTTGATGGTGGCAATGAATTCACAGACCTATGCCCGTGATGTGAAGGAAGTGCGCACTGGCGGGTACTTGCTGTTTGATTCCAGTTGGCCGCTTGATCCCGATCTGAATCGTGATGATATTCATTTCATCGGCATTCCCCTGGCTGAAATGTGCAACATCCATTTCAACGATCCTCGCGAGCGTATTCTAATGAAAAATGTCGCTTACGCCGGGGCATTGTGTGCGTTGATCAAAGTGGATATGAAAGTAGTGGAAGACCTGTTGATGGAAAAGTATTCGGGCAAAGAAAAGATGCGTGTTTCCAATCAAACTGCGTTGAAACTTGGCTATGATTACGCCACCAAACATTTCGATTGCCCGCTGCCATTTCATCTGGATCAGATGAACGCCAACGCTGACAAAATTCTGATTGACGGCAATACTGCGCTGGCGTTGGGCTGCGTTTTTGCCGGTGCTACGGTTGCTGCCTGGTATCCGATTACTCCGTCCACTTCAGTAATGGATGCTTTCAAAGGCTTCTGCGAGCAGTTCCGGAAAGATCCTGAAACCAAGCGCAACAACTATTGCATCCTTCAAGCTGAGGATGAATTGGCAGCAATTGGTATGGTAATTGGCGCTTCCTGGAATGGTGCACGGGCCTTTACCTCTACATCCGGCCCGGGCATTTCGTTGATGAATGAGTTGTTAGGCTTGGCTTACTATGCTGAAATTCCTGCCGTCATAATTGACGTCCAGCGTGTTGGCCCATCCACCGGGATGCCCACCAGAACGCAGCAGGGCGACTTAATGATTTGCGCTTATGCCTCACACGGCGATACCAAACATATTCTGTTGTTCCCGGCCAATCCTCATGAGTGTTTTGATTTTGCCGCAAAAGCCTTTGATTTGGCCGAGTACTTTCAAACACCGGTGATGATTCTCAGTGATCTGGATATCGGCATGAACGATTGGGTTGTGCCTCGTTTGAATTGGGACGATAGCTACCAACCCAACCGTGGGCTGGTGTTGACAAAAGAACAAATTGAGGAGCTGCCAAAGTTTCAACGCTACTTCAATCACGATGAAAATTTTGTTGCAGCTCGCACATTACCAGGGGTCCATTCCAAGGGCTCGTACTTTGTGCGAGGCTCAGGCCATAACAAATTTGGCGGGTACACTGAAATCCCGGATGAGTATCAGGAAGTAGTAGATCGACTGTTGCTCAAGCATAAAGCGTCGGCTAAGTTTGTGCCGGAACCGATCATCCAAAAGCGCGCCGGGGCGAAGTTCGGGGTGTTGACTCTTGGAGGTTGTGATGGCGCGGTGCGTGAGGCACTGGATCTGTTAGAGGATCGCGGTATGCCAGCGGATTACATGCGCGTTCGTGGATTTCCGTTCAGCGATGAAGTTGTGCAGTTTTTAGAAGATCATCCTTATACGTTTGTTGTGGAACAGAATCGTGATGCGCAATTGCGCTCCCTGCTGATGATGGAAACGCCAGTGTCTAAAGACAAGTTGCGATCAGTACTTGTTTACGGTGGATTTCCATTGAGCGCGCGCCACGTAATTGAAGGGATTTTAAGCCAATTGACTTAAGCCAGGAAAAAGAATCACATGCCATCCATTGCAAAACCAATTGCCCAACATCCCAGCCTGAAGAAGAATAATCTTGGATTGACCGTCCGCGATTATGAAGGCACCATGTCCACGCTGTGCGCCGGTTGCGGTCACGATTCCATTACTGCGGCCATTGTGCGCACGTTCTGGGAACTATCGACGCCGCCGCATATGATCGCCAAGATGAGTGGCATTGGTTGTTCGTCAAAGACCCCAACTTATTTCGTTAGTGGTGCTCACGGGTTCAACTCCGCGCATGGCCGCATGCCAGCCATTGTTACTGGTGCGAATGCCGCTAATCGCGAGCTAATTTACATTGGCGTTTCCGGCGATGGCGATTCGTTGTCCATCGGCTTGGGCCACTTGAGCCACGCCATCCGTCGCAACGTTCGCATGGTTTACGTCATCGAAAACAATGGTGTGTACGGATTGACCAAAGGGCAGTTCTCGGCATCTGCTGATATAGGTTCAAAGAGCAAGCGCGGTGAGGCGAATCGTATGTCACCCATTGATCCGGTGATGTTGGCCTTGAGCCTTGGTGCAACTTTTGTCGCGCGCAGTTTTTCCGGGGACAAAGAACAGTTAGTGCCTATTTTGAAAGCGGCATTCTCGCATCGCGGATTGGCGCTGATTGATGTGGTGTCGCCCTGCGTGACTTTTAACGATCACGTTGGGTCTACGAAAAGTTACTTGTATTCCAGGCAGCATCAGTACAAAGCAACAGAGTCCGATTTTGTCCCACCAGCTTCAGAAATTGTGGCCCACATTGGCAGTGCCAATGGTCACATCAGTGAAGCTACCAGCGTCACCATGCATGACGGAAGTGTGGTCAAGTTTCGAGCGTTGCCAGATGGGTATGACCCAACGGATCGTCAGAAAGTATTCTCTTATTTGCAGGAACGGCAAGGCAAAGGGGAAGTGCCCACAGGGCTGCTTTATTTAGATGAATCAGTCAGTGACGTTCATGAGCTGAACAACACTCCAGATAGCGCACTCACCTCGATTCCTTTTGAAAAGCTATGTCCAGGGAATGCCGAGCTACAAAAAATGTTGGAAGACTTTCGTTAGTGTTGCGGCAGCCCGGCAGCAGGACGCGGGCCGCCACCTTTCCACTCTCGCAATTCACGAAAGCCTTGGCCAATCTCTGCCGGGCTAATGTTGCAATGCCCATTGTGGTCCACCAGTTTCTGTACGAATAAGTGAGTGCGACCATTTTGTTCCACAAGGTTTGCGTAGTAGTTGGTGACCCACGGTGGAATCAACTGGTCAAACGTGGTTTGAATGGCTACCACTGGTTTTGCAAGCTTGCCGGAGAGGTTGCTATACAAGCGAACGTATCCTGCAGCTTGTAAATCCGCTTCCAACCGCTCTACACCAGCGTTCAATTTTGGGTCGCCGTTTCCATAAACCGTATTCCGATTGTCAAAAGAATTTCCACCTGTGCGACCTTTTAGCTCCGCAAGAATTTCGGTGAAGAAGTCAACCACAGGGGCCAGTGCGGCGTTGGTTGGAACGGCTGCGTGTTGTCGTAATAATTGCGCTGCAATCGGATTTTGCCCAAGCGCCTTTTCAATTTCTTCCGTTTTCCCTTTACTGCGCTGATAGTTTTTGGGCAATTTCGATACTGCAGAAAGCACACCTGGAAAGTAGTGGTTGAACTGAATGACAAGGTCGAACACATGCTGCTTCATGAAAGTGTAGGCCGGGGCCACTTCGCCGCACAACGGCAAAGCGCCATCATAAACTTCGGGAAGTTGTTCTATGAGTGTCAATGAAATATGGCCTCCCATGGAGGCGCCGCTAACGTAAGTTTCTTTGGGTTCGCCGTGCTTTTTAACAAAATAGGCACGAAGGTTTTCAGTGTCGCTTATAGCTTCTTCCACGGCCCAGCCTCCGCGCGAATATCCCGATTGCGCAACGGCATAACCTTGTTCCAAAAATGGCTCAATCTGTTTGTTATGCCCCACTAGAGATGGTTTGGCGTCGTATCCATGACAGAACATAACCAGCCCGCCTTTCCAGTTTTCGGGGATTTCAATAAAGTATTTGGCACCATAAATTTCCCCTTGCTCCGTACGCGATTCCGCGAACAGAGAGCAGGCCAGCGTGAGCAATAACAGGAAGAGGCGCATCTTATTTCTTCTCCAATTCGAGTTGTACTCTTTCAATCAGACGGGGAACGTAAGAATCCAATTTTGCCGGATAGCCTTTGGTTTCTGTCGGCAATTCGGCGATTTGTTTTTTATACCCTGCTGCCCGGGGATGCATGTAGTCCAACGCGTTCAATGCCATCAAGGAAACGTAGGGTCCATGCTTGTCAATGGGAGCAAGCTTTAATAGCACCTCGGCTGCTGCGGCGGATTCTTGGTCACTTCCATAACGACCCAAAGCCTCCCCTGCGGCGATTTGGACCTCTGGAGTGGGGTCGGCCAGGGCCTGCATCAGAATTCCGGAATGAGCCTTAACCGCCGCACCTTGAATCACAAACCCCGTCGCTGCCCAAAAGCGAACCGCACTATCGGGGTCCTTCAGACCTTTTTCCAATTGTGGAATGGCATCGGATTTCATAGAGGACGCAGCTTCCGCCATGGCGAAAACTCGGTCAAAGGGATATTGCGCATCATCGTGCCCAACATCGTAGGGTGCCCCCCTGCCTGCTCTGGAATGAATTGCACATTCAGGAAGAAATCCAATGTCGCGAATTTTACGGGCCAGATCCTGCTGCGCTTTGCGCATGTGTCGCAGCACTGGCTGATGCACTGCGGACGCGGCTAAATTGTTGACTTCATCTTTATCTTTGGTCAGATCGTATAACTCTTCCGCAGGTTTAGTTTTCCAGAACCGCTGTTGTATAGGATTCAGCTTGTCGTTATCGAACAGTTTTTTCCAAACGGCGGTGGTTGGAGTTTCAAACTGATAGGCGATGTACTGTCCATAAACACGGTGTGGCATGTAGTTGCGAACGTAAACATATTGCTTGTCGCGGACGGTTCGCATCAGGTCGTAACGTTCATCCATGCGACCGCGAAAGCCGTAAATATAGGGCTGTTCCGGTTCGGCATATTTTCCCAGGAAGGCATGGCCTTGATGATACTCAGGGGGCTTGATCCCGGCGAGGCTCAGCACCGTTGGTGCTAAATCCACAAAGCTGATTGGCTTACTGGAGGTGCCCCCGGCTTTGTAATCGGCAGTGGCCAAGTGTTTCCATTTAGCCGGAATACGAACCATCAGCGGAACATGCAAACCGGAATTGTACGGAGTCCGTTTGCTGCGTGGCATGCCCGAACCGTGATCGGAATAATAGAACACAATGGTGTCTTCAGCTAAACCGGCTTTTTCCATTTCACTGATAAGTGCACCAGCCTGCATGTCCATGGTTGTGATGTTGTCGTAGTACTGGGCCCAGTCCTCACGGACCTCTTTCGTATCGGGATGATAACTAGGGATTGGAGCTTTTGCAAGATCGTGCTGCCAGATATGCGGACGTGTTCGAATCTGACTTTCATGTGTGATCAACAAATTGAAAACAGCGAAAAAGGGCTGCCCTGGCTTGCGTTTACTCCAGTGCGCTTTGGCTGAAGAATCGTCCCAAACTTGAGGGGTTTTCACCAGGTTGTAATCTTCTTTTGCGTTGTTGCAGCAGTAGTAACCGGCATCGCGTAGAAATCTGGGAAACATGATTATACTCTCTGGCAAACGCGTTTCCGAACGCATGTGTTCCGACCCGGTAGAGGGCGGATACATTCCACTGATGATGGTGGTGCGAGCCGGAGCGCAGACTGGCGCGTTAGACCAGGCAGTTGTGTAACGCAGCGCGCTCTTAGAAAAGTTGTCAAGGTTGGGCGAGAGGGCGTAGGTATCGCCTAAACATCCCAGGTGTGGACCCATGTCTTCACAGGTGACCCACAGGATATTGGGCTTCGCATCGTCTTGTGCAAAAGCTTCCGAGAAGGCCGTGGCTGCACTTGCAGCAAGGAATGTTCGTCGATTCATTGGTTGGCTAATTATACACTGGAGCTATGCAAACCAGACGCGACGCATTGCGCTCACTTGGCATTTTGCCTTTTCTGAAATCAAAGGTTCTGCACAGCGGACTTTTACAATTTAGCGTGATCCGTCATGGTAGTTCCACACGGCGGTATCTGCATATTCACGGCAATGAAGCGACGGCTAGGGAAGTGTTGACGGAGCATATGGCCACGCAAAGTGGTGTTGCTTTTCTAGCGAATAATCAACAACGGAACTTCGCCATGGGTGGTATGGAGTTTGACCCAAATCGTGTGTGGTCCCATCTGGGTGCGTCGGCGAACATTCGTAAATTGAACCCCAGAATTTCCGAGGCTGGCTTTCTGTACCTGATTGAAGAATTGGATCAACATCGTGAAAAGTTATTGAAGGCAATCCTTCCTCCTAAAAATGGATTACTGATTGCGCTGCACAACAACGGGCAAGGCTATTCGGTGCAGGATGAAATTGCTATCAGTGATCGCACAAGCCTGGCTGATGCTGCCAATCCACATGAGTTTTTCCTGTGCACAGATCCTCAGGACTATCAGATTTTGGCTGGTTCACCTTTTAATGTTGTATTGCAAAATAAAGTTCCACCCACTGATGACGGATCTTTTTCACGCCTTGCAGCAAATTCAGGCGTGCGCTATGTGAACCTGGAAGTGGCCCTGGGCAACAAGCCGCGCCAAGTGGAGATGCTGAATTGGGCAGAGAAGAATCTGCCTATTTGATATGCTAAAAAGCGATGTCCCAAGATTTTTCATTTTCCCGTCGCGACTTGCTCCGTGGAGCAGCCGCCCTTCCTCTTGCTGCCTCAGGGCTGCAGGCTCACCCGCTAGACGCGTCGGCTGGCTTTAAGCTAGGCGTTGCTTCCTATTCACTACGCAGTATGACGCGGGCTAAAGCGATTGCTGCTTTGAAGGAATTGGACGTAAAGTACGTCAACATTAAAGAATTCCACGCCAAGATCAAGAGCTCTCCAGAAGAGTGGGCCGCTGCGCGCAAAGATTTTGACGACGCCGGTTTACAGATACTGGGTGGCGGAAACATCACCTTCAATTCAGAAAATGAAGACGACGTGAAGTTGAATTTTGACTACGCCAAGGCCATGGGCTTTCCATTGATTGTGATGGCGCCCACTGTGAAAACCCTTCCGATTATTGAGAAGTATGTGAAGAAGTACAACATCAAAGCAGCCATTCACAATCACGGCCCAGAGGACAAGACCTTCCCAACTCCGCAGTCCGTGCTGAAAGAAGTGAAGAACATGGATCCGCGTATGGGGCTTTGCATTGACATCGGCCACACATCGCGCACGGGCACTGACATTCTGGAATCGATCAAGGAAGCTGGGGCTCGCCTGCACGATATGCATGTGAAGGATTTAAAAGATCCGATGAACAAAGATAGCCAAGTGGCCGTGGGTCAAGGTGCTCTGCCTATTGCTAAGATTTTCAGACTGCTGAAATCCATGAAATACAGTGGCGCGGTGATGTTGGAATACGAAATTAATGCCAACGATCCGTTGCCGGGGATGAAGGAATCTTTCGCGTATATGCGTGGCGTGCTTGCAGGCATCGCCTAACTATCAGTTCCGTTACGGGAGCGATCAATCGCTACTGATTGATTTTGGTACGACAACGGGTAAGGTCGCGCAAGTGGCCCAATGGCTGGGCAAACAACGAATTTCGGGTGTAGTAAATCTGCACCCGGCCTATTCATCTATCCTGATTGTTTTTGATCCTTGCATCACCTCGCATTCGGCACTTGAAAGTCTGCTTCAGGTTATAGGTGAAGTGGCTGTGACCGCACCAAGGCTTGTCACAATTCCGGTTCATTACGATGGACCGGACCTGCCTGATGTTGCTCAATGGCACGCAGTGAGCGAGCAACAAATCATAGACTGGCATGCAGCGCCAACTTATGAAGTCAGCTTCCTGGGATTTGTTCCCGGGTTTGCATACCTCACTGGGCTACCGCTTCAATTATCCACACCACGCTTGGAAATTCCTCGTAAGTCTGTTCCTGGCGGATCTGTTGGAATTGCCGGAAATCAGACCGGCGTATATCCGTTTGCGACACCCGGTGGTTGGCGTTTGTTGGGGCGAACGCCTATGACGATGTTCAGCCCGGACCGCGATCCCATGAGCTTGCTGGAACCAGGCGACCTGGTTCGATTTCTGCCACTATGACCATTCAAGTATTGTCACCAGGCATGTTTACCACGGTTCAAGATCTAGGACGCCCTGGATATGGCCTGGTAGGGGTTTCGCGATCAGGCGCTGCGGATGCGATAGCGCTCCGTTTGGGGAATCGATTGGTTGGGAATCCGGAAAACGCCGCGGCATTGGAAATGACACTGCTGGGCGGAACTTACAAGTTTCCTGATGGTGCAACGGTGGCAATCACTGGGGCGGAATGTGGTTTGCCCATGTGGCAATCATTGGGGGTGAATGCTGGCGATACGTTAAAAATCGGTGGGATGCAAGTGGGTGCGCGATGCTATCTGTGCATCAGCGGGGGCATTGATGTTCCGTTGTTTGCTGGAAGTGCTTCGACTCATGTGTTGAGTGGACTGGGTGGATTTGAAGGTAGGGCATTGCGCAAAGGTGACCTGTTGAAAGTCGGCCGGGGTGGGACTTTCTTGAATCGATCGGTTAGGCCGGAAGTGCTATCCCGCTTTGATCCAAGAAAAACGCTTCGAGTGACGGCGGGTCCGCAAGCGGAACTATTTACGGCTGATGCGTTGGATAATTTCTATGCAAAGGCGTACCGTGTTTCCGATGATGCAAACCGGATGGGGCTGCGTCTTACTGGTGCGCGAATTGAAGCTCCCTTCGGCGGGCAGATGATTACTGAAGGAGTGTCCTTGGGAGCGATTCAAATTCCAACCAGTGGTGACCCCATCATTCTATTTGTAGACCAGCAAACTACTGGCGGCTATCCAAAAATTGCGAATGTGATCACAGTTGATCTTCCCAGCATCGGCCAGTTGCGGCCCAGAGATGAGGTTCGGTTTGAACTGGTAGACGCAGCGCTGGCACAGGTGTTGGTGCGGGAACAGGAAGCGTTTCTGATGTCCGGTGAGATCCTTTCATAATCGTCCAGGAAGCCGATCTCACGTGAGCCTGCGATAATAAGTGAATCCATGAAGCTCTGCACTGCAACGCTATTTACTATATCCCTGCTCCAAGCACAGTCCACTTGGTTTGATCCGCAAATGTTGGAACAGCCTGCACTGAGCAAGGCTTTTGATTCTGTGAAAGCCCGCGAATCGCAGTTAATTGAAGAATGGATTCGTCTTACTGAAACTTCAGCCCCATCGGGGAAAGAGCAGAAACGTGGCACTTACATTCGTGCCGAACTGGCGAAGCTCAGCGTAGTTGAAATTCATACGGACGACATGGGGAACATTAGTGCAGTCCGCAAAGGAACAGGTGGTGGACGATCGGTAGTGTTCGCCGCACACATGGATACGGTCTTCCCGGAAGGCACACCGTTAAATGTTAAGCGTGATGGAAACACCTTGCGAGCACCCGGTATTGGCGACGATACGGGAAATCTGATGGCCACTTTGGAAATGTTTCGGACACTAGACCGTGCCGGGATCAAAACTAAAGGGGACCTGATTTTTCTGGCATCTGTGCAGGAAGAAACCGGCCTAATAGGCATGCGCCATTGGCTTCCGAAGAGCGGTTATAACCCCGACCTTGTAGTTGCTGTGGACCTGGCCTCGCCAGAAGTTTGGTACGGGGCGTTCCGCATCGACCAGCTCAAATTCATCTATACATCGAAGGGTGCGCATACTTTGGAAAGCCGTGGGCAACCCAATCCGGCACACGCGGTGGCACGGGCGATTGAAAAGATTTACGAAATCCAACTGCCGCCAGTGGCCAGCGGCATTGGAGCATTTAAGTTGCCGGTGATCAACGTGGGTATGATCAGTGGCGGAACGGTGGTGAATGCGATTCCGCGGGAAGCGTGGTTTACTGTCGACTTGCGATCGCTCGATAGCAGCACTCAGGATCGTTTGAGTACAGCGGTGGTGACGGCGGCAAAAGGTGCATCGGAAAGCATTGGAGTGGGTTTCAAAATGGAGAATAAGATGGGTATCGACTACGGCAACGCATTATCTGCGGAACAACGTCGGGCGCATCCATTGGTGCACACCGCTACCGATTTGGCGAATCACTTTCGCAAGCCGGGGATACCTGTGATGGAGCCTTCGGACGCTGGTGCAACGGATGCCAACATCGGCATTAGTTTAGGAAAACCTTCCGTAGCCGTGGGTGCCATTAGCTATAAAGGTCCGCACACTTTGGAAGAAGCGGCAGAGGCTGACAGCTTGGTTCCAGGTGTGAAAATGCTGGTTTCATTGGCAATTGCGTGCTCCGTTATGAACTAAAAGAGTTTCGATTAAACAACCAAGTTAGCTGGACCCACCGCTTAAAGTTTACAATTGGAGTGTTATGTTACGAGTCGGATTCATCGGATGGAGAGGCATGGTCGGCAGCGTTCTCATGCAGCGGATGCGTGAAGAGAACGATTTTGTTGGCACAGAGCCCGTATTTTTTTCCACGTCAAATGCAGGAGGCACTGCGCCCGCAGAGGCGGCAGGTGCGCCATTAAAGCACGCGTCTGATCTGAAAGAACTGGCCACGTGCGACGTCCTCATCAGTTGCCAGGGCGGTGAGTATACGTCAGAAGTTTACGGGCCGTTGCGCGCACAAGGATGGAAAGGCTATTGGATTGACGCCGCTCAAACACTGCGCATGGCTGATGACGCGATCATCATTCTTGATCCGGTGAATGGTGCCCTGATTCACAATGGCCTGGCCAACGGCGTGAAGACTTACGTCGGCGGGAACTGCACAGTTAGTTTAATGCTGATGGCAGTGGGTGAATTATTCAAGCGCGACATGGTGGAATGGATGACCACGATGACGTATCAAGCAGCATCGGGTGGTGGTGCGGCGAAGATGTTGGAACTGGTGGCGCAGATGGGTGGGTTGGTGGATCGTACTCGAAAGACGCCTTCGCAGAATGCGCTGGATGTGGATCGCATGTTGGTGGAGGAGCAGCGTTCGGCCAGTTTTCCCACTAAAGAATTCGGAGCACCGCTGGCGGGAAGTTTGCTGGCGTGGATCGACAAGGATATGCCTGACGGCCAAACCAAAGAAGAATGGAAAGGCATGGCGGAGACCAACAAAATCGTAGGATTGAGTCCACAAGTTCCGATTGATGGAATCTGTGTGCGGGTGGGGACAATGCGATGTCATAGCCAGGGTCTTACGATCAAGCTGAAGCAAGACGTCCCGCTGGCGGACATTGAACAGATCTTGGCTGGTGCGCATGAATGGGTGAAGGTAGTTCCGAATAGCAAAGAGGCTACGTTGCGGGATCTTACGCCGACGGCCGCATCAGGGACGCTGATAGTGCCGGTGGGTCGGTTACATAAGCTGAACCTGGGGCCGCAGTATCTGGGTGCGTTCACGGTTGGCGATCAGTTATTGTGGGGTGCGGCTGAGCCGTTACGGCGTATGCTGCGGATTATTCGCGATCGGTAGGAGGCACACTACTGCCTTGCGATCAGGCTTGCTTTTTCCAATTGAAACAGAGAGGCCGCCTAACATGTCGCTCGCTGAAACTGCCGCCCAGCAGTTCTGCCTGATTTACAGGCTCACCTAGCTTGACTCTCCAGCCAAGTAAGTAACGCGAGTACTTCGATGTAAGCGGCCCACTGATTTTTTACTTCTACTCGAATCGATCCGAGGGTCTCCCACGTTGATGGGAGACCTTTTTGACAAGAGCATTCCGGCCGGAACTTATCTCTCATAAATAAATTGCGCAAGGACTTGGCTTTCGGCGTGCCCTTTGCGTTCTCTGAATTCAGGTTAGCAGGAGGGTGTTAATTTCTTTGTGAGTTGGAGGGGGGAAGATGTTTGGATTGTGTTGCGTGGTGGTATTTTGATGGGTTGTGAATGGATTTTGGGAAGGGGCGCGAGTCACCGATATGGCGATGATGTCATAGTATGACGGTGCCCTTAAGTTTAAAGGAACTTTCCGCTAGAGAAATCGCCCGAATCGAATGGAATGAGAATGTCGCGGACACGGACGATGTTGCCGAGACGTTATCTGCGTTTGCGAACGACTGGGCGAATCTTGGTGGCGGGTATGTTGTTTGTGGAGCAAAAGAAGAAAAGGACGAGCACGGATTTCAACGTGTGGTATTGACGGGCCTTACGGCCAACAGGCTGAAGGAAGTTGAAGGGAAGGTCCTCACGGCTTGTAGAGATCGTGTTTCCCCTTCCATCGCTCCAAGCGTGGAGGAACTTCCTTCGGATTCTCCCGACCGCCGTGTATTGGGGTTCGTTATATCTGCAACGCGCCATCGCCACTTGTTTCGGAGACAAGGGAGTGCCGGGAAATGCTTCGTTCGGATCGGGCGCGAAACAAGAGAAGCCCGAAATGGCATTATGCTGCAATTAATGGTGCGCAAGGGAGATGTGGACGAATGGGATCGGCGTGAATGCAAAACTGCTACGGTGGACGACCTGGATCTACTGGCTTTGCGGGTAATTCTCCAAGAGTTAAAACTCTATGACCCAGAGATTGGAGTTGATCAATACCTCTCCGACACAAAAGCGTTGCACTGGATGGTTCCGTCACTTTGTTTTCGTGAGCCACTTACTGGCATTTTGCGGCCCAGAAATTTCGCCATGTTGTTGTTTGGGAAAGACGTCCAAAGACACATTCCAGGGGCATATGCGTTGTTCTCAATTTATCGGGGCAAAGACCGCGCTGAAGTTCCATATTCGGAGCGGAACGAACTTGGTGGTACTTTGATTGATCAGGTCGGACGCTTGCGAAAACTGCTGTCGGAACAGGTTACGGTTGCAATGGACAAGGCCAATTTGCAATCCCTGAATACGCAGAAATATCCCTTGCTTGCATTGCATGAGGCAATGATCAATGCACTGGCGCATAGGAATTATGAAGTGCGGGACCCGACTCGGATTACCTGCTTCGCGGACCGGATTGAAATGGTGTCACCAGGGTCTTTGCCGTTAGGCGTGGAGCTTGAGGATTTCGTGAGAGGTACGGCGCGACCGATTTGGCGGAATCAGAGTTTGGCATGGATCTTGACCAAGCTTCAGTTCGCACAGAATGAGGGGCAAGGGATTCAGACTATACTGCGGACGATGGAAAGTGAGGGCTGCCCACCGCCTGAATTTAAGGTGACGGCGAACCATGTGGTTTGTTTGTTGCCTGCGAATGTGCGGCATAGGATAGCAACGTCGGCACCTTCCGCGTCATAAGGGGCGAGGAAGGGCCTCAGCCTCAAAGCTGATTTTAAGGCGAGTTCCGGTGGCCGTGGCCAGCCGTTCCAATGTCTGTGTGGATGGCCGGGTCCGCCCGCTTTCAAGTCTAGCGATGACGGATTGGGTTGTGGCCATACGCTGCGCAAGCTGCTCTTGAGTGAGACCTGCGATGACACGAGCACTAATGACTGTGCGGGCAAGCGCGAATTCCGGGGCAAGCTCTTCATGCGCTTTTTTGTATTTTTTGTTCTTCATCCATTTCTGATGAAGGTCGTTCACTTTGGTCATTGATGCTCTTCCAGGTTACAATATAGCTTTTTTGCTATGGTCTATCTGATCCATTGTGAAGCCGCACTCCGCGAAGACTTGCTCAAAGGAAACTCCGCCTTTAGGGTTCTTGCGGAAGTACTCCCGAGATGCGGCAATTGCCTGAACGTCATTGTCGGTGAGGTGGTCATCATCGTGGACCATGATTCTTAGCAGGTTTATGACAACAGACAATTGGTGTGGGTCAAGCTGATCGAGTAATTGATAGGCTGGTTGTTTGTCTGGCATGGTGAGCACTTCGTTCATTATCGCTCGACATCGCTGCCCGCAGAAAACATGGCATTGAGGAATGCCAGACATATTGCAACTTAAGTTAAACTGCAATTAGCGATTAATTCTGGGAGCACTTTTGGCGCAAAGCAGATCACTAGATGATTTTCTCAAAAACAAACGGATTGATAGAGACACTTGGGACAGGAGTAAGTCCGACTGGTCGTTGCTCCAGGAGATTGGAAATGATCATGAGTCAAACCGGGAGCAGTTGCTTCAATCAGCAGAATATTTTGGTCGACTTATCCAGAACTTCGACTGTATGCATTCAGTCCGCTGGCGAGTCAAGGACACGGACCATCTCCTTGAAAAAATCGTTCGCAAACGTGCCGAAGAATCGGCAAAATACTTAGAGATAAATCAAGGCAATTATCATGAGGCAGTGACTGACCTAGTGGGTATCAGGGCGTTGCACTTATTCAAAGACGATTGTTTCACAATCGATGCAACCCTCCGTGCCAAGTGGGAACCTATCGAAACTCCGGCTGTTTATATTCGCACGGGTGACCACGAAGACCTTTCCGAGAAGTTTCGAGATCAAGGCTTCGAGATGAAAGAACATCCAGCGGGCTATCGCTCTATCCATTACGTCTTTAGCACACAGCCTGCGCGGCGTAAGGTAATTGTCGAAGTGCAAGTTCGAACCATATTTGAGGAGGGTTGGAGTGAAATTGACCATAAAGTTCGTTATCCAAACCTTTCCTCCAATGATTTATTGGGTTACTTCTTGACCATCTTCAATAGAATGGCTGGGAGCGCCGATGAGATGGGCGGGTTTGTCCGAGTTCTTTCTTCAGGACTTAGGGAACTTGAAGAGCAGGTTTCCGAGGCCAATCGCGATAAAGAAAAAACGCTCTTTGCGGTGGATGAGGCACTCAGAAAACTAGAGAATGCGAATCCGCAGAATCAGGAGTTAACTCAAAGTATTGCAACTCTCAAAGCGGAAATCGAAAAACTGCGGGAACCCTTAACTGACTTCCCTTCTGCCGCATCCGGCCTTCTAGAGGCGCTTAAAAAAGCTGCCGCGAACCAAGAAGGAAGAACATTCAAGGCGAGCGACACAATCAGTGAACTAGAGAAAATTGAATTTGCGAGGAGACTCACGGAACAAACCAAGAGGGCTTTTTTAGACCTAGCGTCCGGGGGCGTTCAACCAAAAAGCCTCCTTGATCTTTTAAATGAGTCAAATAAGTCAAAAACCACTAAAAAGTAGCTTCGCCCAAAAAACTCAAGCTGTCCACTTTCTGACTGGACTAAAAAACCATACATTGTCGGTTGCGTACCTCCCTACCGCACCATAAACCGTCTGATCCGCTCCACTGCCTCCATCAGATTCTCCAATGAATTGGCATAGCTAAACCGCAAATACCCTTCCCCATAACTCCCAAACGCTGTCCCACTCAAGCTAGCCACACCGGCCTGATACAACAACTCATCGGCCAATTGCTTCGACCCTTTACCGGTCCCAGTAATGTTTGGGAACGCATAAAAAGCGCCCTGCGGCTTGCGGCAACTGAAACCGGGAATGGTGTTTAGCCCGTCACAAAACACGTCGCGACGACGATGGAATTCCGCTACCATTGCGTTGGCTTCATCCTGCGGACCATCCAGCGCAGCGATCCCTGCTCGCTGCGTAAAACTGGCCGTGCAACTGTTGGAATTCACCATTAACTTGTTGACGGAATCCACCAGCCACAGTGGCATCACGCCGTAGCCCAATCGCCAACCGGTCATGGCGTAGATCTTCGAAAAGCCATCCAGGATAATCGTCTTTTCCTGCATGTCTGGCAGGCTGGCGATGGACAACGGGGCTTCGTCGCCGTAATAGATTCGCGAATAGATTTCGTCTGACAGCACGATGATGTCGCGCTCGCGCACCATGTCGGCAATGGCTCTTATATCGTCGGCGGGAATTACGCCGCCGGTGGGATTCTGTGGCGAATTCAGGATCAGCATTTTGGTCTTGTCGGTAATGCTGTCCTTCAAGACATTCAGATCGAAACTGAAATCGCGCGATTCGACTAATGGAATGGGCACCGGCTTTGCGCCGCAAAATCCGATCATGGATTCGTAGATGGGGAAGCCTGGGTTGGGATAGATCACTTCGTCCCCAACATCGAGCAGTGCGAGCATGGGAAAGAACAGAATCGGCTTACCGCCGGGGACGACGGAAACATGCTCTGGTCCTACTTGAATGCCACGAGTTTTGCTGACGTGCCGAGCGATGGAATCCCGTAATTCGGGGTAGCCTTGCGTGGGGCCATAGTGCGTCCAACCCTCGTCCAGAGCCTTTTTGCCTGCTGATAACACATGAGCGGGTGAATCGAAATCGGGCTCACCGATCTCCAGGTGAATAATACTTTTCCCCTGCGCTTCTAAGGCACGGGCTTTGACCAGGACTTCAAAAGCAGTCTCAATCATAATACGGTTCATTCGGTCAGCTAGCTTCATTTAATTTTCCTGATTGGCTCTTCCTGAAAAAAGGAACGCCATCGCGCGTCTCGGCGAGTTCAACGCGATCTCCGATGATGACACGATCACCAAGGATTCGGGCAGTGGTGCGGGCGGCACCATCCACGTCGACCAGAGCCAACTGATACGGTGCGTCATTCGCGTATTGGGCTGGGGCAGACCATACAACAGTTTCGGTGTAAATTGTTCCAGTCATAAATCACACTGCTCCCAGAATCGTAACAACACAAGTGGCACCGGAACCACCCAGATTCTGGGCCAGTCCGATGCGGCTGCGGCTTATTTGACGGGCACCTGCTTGCCCTCGCATCTGCAAAACAAGATCGCAAATTTGGGCTACGCCAGTTGCTCCAACGGGATGCCCTTTACTTTTTAGTCCGCCACTGGTATTCACCGGTTTCGGTCCGTGCAGCGCCGTGGCACCGGATGCGATGTACGGTCCGCCCTCTCCTTTGGCGCAGAAGCCGAGCTCTTCCATGGCGATGATTTCGGCGATGGTGAAACAATCGTGCACTTCGGCCAGGTCAATGTCGTTGGGACCCAGCCCGGCCATCTTATAGGCTCGTTCTGCAGCCAATCGAACTGCGGGAAGACTGGTGATATCGGCTTTCCGTTCCAGCGCCAAATGATCGGAAGTTTGCGAGCACGCCAATACCTGCACTTTGCCATGAGGTGCTGCCATCAATAACACTGCGGCCGCGCCGTCACTTACCAGGGAGCAATCGTAGACCGTCAGGGGATCGGAAACGGGCTTCCCCGCCAATGCCTGCTCCATGGTGATGACCTTGCGCATGTGGGCTTGCGGATTCAAGGCGCCGTTGCCATGATTCTTCACAGCAACGGCGGCCATGTGTTCGCGGGTGGTACCGTACTGGTACATGTGCCGTCTGGCGATCATGGCAAACAGCGCCGGAAATGTTGCGCCTGCTTTGCCTTCGCCTTGCACATCGCCGGCCGCCGCAAGAATTTCGGCTACTTTCGCGGTGGTCTGCGACGTCATCTTTTCTACGCCGATGACCAGCGCGGCTTCGTGCATTCCACTGGCCACCGCTGACCAGGCATGGGCGAACGCTGCGCCTGCAGAAGCGCAGGCAGCTTCAAATCTGGTGGCGGGAACGCCTGCAAGTCCCAATTCCGCAGCAATATAGGGTGCCAGGTGGTTCTGCCCAACAAAGGATGGTCCGGCGAAGTTACCTAAGTAAAATGCGTCTACAGCAGATGGGGTTAGTCCGGCGTCATCCAGGCAGGCACGGCCCGCTTCCACTGCTAGCGACCGTAAATCTTTGTCGGCAAATGCCCCAAAAGCTGTTTTTCCTATTCCTGCAACCGCAACGGGTCTCATATAATCCAATTATCATCCCAATTAGGGTAAGTTGGTCTTGCACGAATTGGGGGACGGCTCCGTCAGACATTGCAGGAGCCAAATGCTTTCCGCGCTGGGAATAGACAATCCGATGAGCGATCCCGCAATCAGGACAAATACGGCGGAAACGGTTTCACATGACCGGCAGAATGAATTCATCACTCTGCACCAACGCCGAATTTTTGTTTTGATCTACCGGATTGTTGGGAACGTCGCTGATGCGCAGGATCTCACTCAGGAAACTTTCATTAAGGTGCTGCAACGTGGCGATCAATTGAAGGATCAGGATAAAGCAGCGCACTGGCTGGGTCGCATTGCATCCAATACTGCAATTGATTTTTTGCGACGAAGCGGGCGGGCTCAATTCACTGACGTGGACGATTTGATTGAACCGCTTCGTACGAATGCCGATCACAGCCCGGAAGCGCAAGTGCTGTTGTCGGAAAAGCGTAGGTTTCTTGACGATGGTCTGGATCAGTTGACAGAACGGGAACGTACAGCGTTGCTGCTGCGCGACGTGGAAGGAATGCCCGCTGAAGAAGTGGCGCGGCAACTGAATTGCAGCCAGGCTACTGTGCGCAGTCACATTGCCAATGCGCGGATCAAGTTCCGCAAATATCTTGAAAGGAGAAAGACGTGAGGCATCCAAGTTCTGAATCTTTGGCACTATTGGCCGGGGAAGATCTTTCGATGATGGAAGCAATTCCAGTTCGCTGGCACCTTCGCGGCTGCTCTATTTGTCGTGGTGAGTTGGAAGCGGCGAGTCGATCTATTCTGGTTATGCGAACTGCTGTAATGGAACTGCCCGAAGGTTTGGATTGGGACAGCTTGGCGGCAGAAATGCGCGGTAATATCAATGTCGGCCTGGAAGCATCGCAGGCGATCTCGTCGTTTTCAAAGTCAGATTCTAAGTCAGATTCAAAATCAGATTTCAGGACTGACCGCTCCATGTTTGATTGGCGTCCAGCAGTAGCAGTGTTTGCCATTGCAGTGGTGACGGTGATGGGTTGGTTTTTGAATACGCAACGGGCTGACCACATCAACAATCCATCCATTTTGCTGGAAGCGAATTCACAAGGGATTGAATGGAAGCAGGGCAACACGGCGCTGGCTTTCCGAACGCGCAGTGAAGAAGGTTCGTTTGTGACGGTGGATACCAAGGGCGTGGCCAGTTCCCGCTACGTGGATTCCGAAACAGGACAGGTGGCAATAACCAATGTTTATGTGGACTAAATTCGCCATCATCGGGATTGTTCCTGCGGTGATGCTGGCGCAGTCTCCAGTAGATCCGAAAATCGAGTTTGGCAGCGATTCTCCGCTGGAAGTTGTCACTTCTAACTGGGGTGAATCGAATACCACGCCGCGCGGAGGAGCCATGGTGATTGACCTGAAAAGTTCGCTGGTTGTGCGCAATCGTCAACCGAAGAAAATCAGGGCCGTGACGTTGGTTGTGCTGGCGCAGGATACAACTCCGGGTGGTAAGGGTTCCATTGCACTGGCCAGTTTAAATGCCGGTCCTGGGGAAACTTTTCCTATTAAAATCGACATGCGCTTGTTGCGACCATTGGATAGCAGCAACGGTCCGCTGGTGCGTGTGCGAATCGATGGCATTCTGTTTGACGATATGACTTTCTACGGGGAAAATCGCCTGAACTCGCTGCGATCTATGACCTTGTGGGAGATGGAAGCGCGGCGGGATCGCAAGTATTTCAAGAGCGTGTTGGAAGCCCGTGGTATGGATGGTTTGAATGAAGAAGTGATTGCCAGTATCGCCCGTGAAAAGCAGCGTCCTAAAGTGGATGTCCAGTTTGCCCGAGGCACTGTGGCAATGCCAGCATCAGTAGCGGGTGAAAGTCGCCAGGTACAGTTTTCTTTCCTAAGATTTCCAGATGCCCCAGTGGAGTTGTTGGAAGGTTCGGCCAAGGTCTCTGCAAATGAAGCGCATCTGCCTGGGTTCACGGTGCGCAACAATTCGAAATCGGCGGTGCGGTTTTTGGATATCGGCTGGATTGTGAAAGATGGCGCAGGTCACGAGTTTTTGGCTGGATCTCTTCCGGCAGATGTGACGCTGAACCCTGGGTCCATGAGCCATGTCAGCCAACGGGCATCCTTGAAATTCACTGCTGCCGGGAAACCGATTTCTATTCAAGGCATGACTGGCTTTGTGAAACATGTGGAATATGCCGATGGCACCGTTTGGATTCCCAAGCGGGCGGCAGCGGAGGATTCGCAACTGTCCAGAGCATCAGGTCAGTCTGCAGAAGAACAGCGCTTAGCCGACCTTTACCGTCGCCGTGGCATCAAGGCCTTGGCGGAAGAGCTGAAGAAGTTTTAAACTCATAAGTAAGTGTCTACTCTTCAAGGCCGTGTACCCGACCAATTGACCATTGCTGAACGCCGCGAACATGCCGGTAAATGGATTGCCATTGAACTCTACGATTTCAAAACCATGCCCCTGCGTCGCATTGAAGTTGTGGGCGATTCTATTGCCGATTGTGCCCGCCAATTGCAGAGTAGGAGCCTGACTCCCACTGGTTTTGAGTTCGTCCAGATTCACCCTGCGTATTAACAGCTTTTTTCCAGAAGGGGCTGCTGGATATACTGGATGAATGGCTTCAGAGTTACCCAATTTGACCGTATCGGCACCGGAGAGCGAGGCAGTACGGCCTTCTAATTTCATCCGCGACATTATTATTCAAGACATTCAAGACGGGAAGAATGGCGGCAGAGTGCATACTCGATTTCCTCCAGAGCCTAATGGATACCTGCATATCGGTCATGCCAAATCCATCTGCTTGAATTTCGGATTGGCCAAGGAATTCGCTGGAAAATGCAATCTGCGGTTCGATGACACGAATCCCTCCAAAGAAGAAACCGAGTACGTAGATTCCATTATTGAAGATGTCCGCTGGCTGGGATTTGATTGGGAAGACCGGATGTTTTATGCCTCCGATTATTTCGGCCAACTTTACAAATGGGCCGTTCAACTGATTGAACAGGGTCAGGCCTACGTTTGCGATCTTACGGCTGAGCAGATTCGGGAGAGTCGTGGCACCACCACGGAACCAGGTAAGGAAAGCCCGTTTCGCAATCGCACGGTGAAGGAAAATCTGGAACTGTTTGAAAGAATGCGGGCTGGTGAATTCCCGGATGGTGCGCGAACGCTGCGCACAAAAATCGACATGGCTTCGCCCAATTTCAACATGCGCGACCCCATTCTATATCGCATTCTGCACGCGGAACATCATCGCACTGGCAATGCCTGGTGCATTTATCCAATGTACGATTTCGCCCATGGTGAAAGCGATTCCATTGAAGGAATCACCCATTCCATCTGCACACTGGAATTTGAGGATCATCGGCCTTTATACGATTGGTATGTGGAAAATTTGGGGATTCATCATCCACAGCAGATCGAGTTTGATCGTCTGAATTTGACCAACACAATGCTGAGTAAGCGCAAGCTGTTGCAGTTGGTGCAACAGGGTTGTGTTTCCGGTTGGGATGATCCGCGCATGCCAACACTTTCCGGATTGCGTCGGCGAGGGTACAGTCCTGAGGCAATCCGTCAATTCTGCGGAACCATTGGTCTTTCCAAAACAAATGGCGTCATTGAATACGCGTTGCTGGAACATTGCTTGCGCGAAGATCTGAATAAGCGGGCGGCGCGGGTGATGGCGGTGCTTGATCCGTTGAAGGTTGTGATTGACAATTATCCGGCAGATTTAGTGGAAGAAATGGAGGCTGAAAATAACCCTGCAGATCCGGCAATGGGCAATCGCAAAGTGCCTTTTTCCAAGGTGCTTTACATTGAGCGGGACGACTTTCGGGAAGATCCGCCAAAGCAATTTTTCCGTTTATCTCCAGGACGCGAAGTTCGGCTACGTTATGGTTACCTGGTTACTTGCACCAGTGTGGTGAAGGACGAAGCCGGGGAAATTGTGGAGGTCCACTGCACTTACGACCCGGCAACACGGGGCGGGAATACGCCGGACGGTCGGAAAGTGAAATCGACAATTCATTGGGTTTCGGCAGCCCATGCGCTGGATTTTGAAGCTCGGCTATATGAGAGCCTTTTCGTTGCAAGCGCAGAAGATGATCTGGAATTGAATCCCAAGTCATTGGAAGTGCGGCCTACGGCAAAGATTGAACCAAGTGTGCAAGGGGTGAAGTCTGGGGGCTATTATCAGTTCGAACGGGTCGGGTATTTCTGCGTGGATAAGGACGCTACTGCGGAAAAGCCGGTGTTCAATCGCACGGTGGGGTTACGCGATTCCTTTGCCAAAGTGATGAAGGGTAGCGCGCCGGCCGTTAAGTAAAGTCGCAATAATCAGGGTTTTTGCAGATAAACTATGTAGCCGTTGAACAGAACTTCCTGCGCGTTGCCTGGAAAGACTGGTTCGAGTGACGCATTGCACCAAGTTGTGACCTGATCTAATGTGGCACCGTTGGCGATGGCATAGGCCACGTTTGTTTCCGTCATCATGTAGTCAAGATAAGCCTGCTTAGACAAGGTCAGACCCACTTGGAATAGCTCATCGCCCTCGCTCTGGAAGCCAGAATCAAGCGACTGAATTACGTCAGGATTCAAGGCAAGGGCTCCACCTGGTGGGGCCGGATAGCGCTGCCTGAATTCATTGAACCAAATTTCTAGAGCGTTGGAGTTTCTAAAACTTTTGCCTTGCGAGAAATCATAGACCACTAACATGCAGTGTGTTGCAAGCACGCGAATTGCTTCCGGAAAGAACAGGTCAAGGTTCGTATAATTCAGCGATCCTGCGGCAGTAATCAGGTTGATGGACGATGAAGGGAATGGCAGCAACTCCGCGGAGGCAACGGCAAACGATGCGTGTGGGGCAACTTGCGGCGCCGCCTTTACCATGGCTTCAACAGGATCAATTCCGTAACATTGCTGAGCGATTCCTTCAAGTACACGGGTGGAAAGACCGGCACCGCAACCTACATCCAGCGCACGATGGACTGGGGTCTGGATGTTGAGATGGCTCATGATGCGCGACATCACATGAGGATGAACGGCGGGCCTCGATTTGGCATAGCCTAGCGCCATGTCGGCACTGCTGAAGAGGGTATCCATGGAATCACACCATTTTACAACGCTTGCGTCATTCTCCTTTGAGTATCATAATTTGAACAAGCTATGTTCCAGTTTCTTCGCAAACCGACGGCTATTGTGTGCCTTACTGCCCTTACCGCCTTCGCCTGGGCGGACAAAGATTTGGCATGGGTGAATGCCCGCAAGAATTATTGGGCTTTCAAGAAACCGGAGCGAGCCACCGTTTCCTTATTGAAGCCTGCGGCTAATCCTATTGACTTATTTCTTGCGGAGGCTCGGGTGGCAAAGGGGCTGAAAGCCTCGCCTGTGGCTGGTCGAGAGACTTTGTACCGGCGGCTATCGTTGGATCTTACGGGTCTTCCGCCGAACCCTGGAGAGTTGGACCGATACCTTGCGGACAAATCTGCGAACGCTTATGAGAAGACCGTGGACCGCTTGATGTCCACTCCGCAGTATGGCGAACGTTGGGCGCAACGCTGGTTAGACATTGTTCGCTATGCCGATACCAATGGCTATGAACTGGATTTGGAACGTCCCCATGCCTGGCGGTATCGCGATTATGTAGTGCGCAGTTTCAATACCGGCAAGCCCTATAATCGCTTTTTAGAAGAACAGTTAGCGGGCGATGAACTTTTTCCTGGAGACAAAGAGGCGTTGATTGCAACCGGATTTCATCGGGCTGGGCCGATCCATCTGGTGGGCGGAAATCAGGATGAAGAAATGAATCGGCAGGAAGTGCTAACGGAGATGACAACAGCCATTGGTGCAGTATTTTTGGGGCTTACGGTAGGTTGTGCGCGTTGCCACAATCATAAGTTCGACCCGATTCCGCAGGCTGATTATTATCGTCTGCAAGCTGTTTTGGCATCGACAGAATATAAAGATATCCCGTTAGTGAGTGATGTCGAAAAGGTGCAGCACGAAGTCGTCATGAAGGCTTATACGGCTAGCCTGAAACCGATTCAGAAGAAGATCAAAGAAATTGAAAATCCCTATGCTGCAGCTATCAAGGCGGAAAAGATAGCCAAACTGGATGCTGTTTTTCTGAAGGCATTGGAGATTCCTAAAGACAAACGCAACAAGGAAGAGGAGCGATTAGCCAAGGAAGCTGCTTCTCAAATTGAAGCTACCTGGGATGAGGTATTGGCTCGCATACCCGCACCTGTCTTATTGCAAAGAACGGCTCTGCGCAAGCAGTTGCACGACTTGGAATATTATGAACCGGAGCCGCTGCCATCGGCCTATGCGGTGGCTGATATGGACAAGGCTCCCAAGACGCACATCTTGAAAGTGGGCGATTACAAGAAAAAGCTGGACGAAGTTGAGCCTGCGTTTCTTCTGGTCACTGGGGGGCAGCAAGCTCCGAACGCAGCGCAGGGGCGGCGCGCAGCACTGGCAAAGTGGTTCACATCGGCCGATCATCCGCTGACGGCGCGAGTCATGGCGAATCGCATTTGGCAGTTCCGCATGGGGACAGGCCTGGTTCCAACACCCAATGATTTTGGAATGCTGGGAGGCAAGCCGACCAATCAAAAACTGTTGGACTGGTTAGCTGTGGAATTCATGGATCGGAATTGGAGCATGCAAGCGATTGACCGGTTGATTCTCACTTCAGAGGCCTATAAACAGGCTTCCGCTGATATTGCGACGAATAGTAAAGTTGATCCGGAGAACAAGTTTTATTGGCGGATGAATAAACGTCGGCTGGAAGGGGAGGCGATTCGGGATAGCGTATTGGCGGCATCGGGCGCGTTGAATCCGCGGATTGGTGGAAGGCCGGTGAAGGTGCCGATTGAAAAAGAAATCTACGACATTATATTCACGGAAGGTGAGCCGGATAATTTGTGGCCGGTGGATCGGGATCCGCGAGAGCATAATCGGCGGACGCTTTATCTATTGAATAAACGGACGGTGCGGTTGCCGATGCTGGCGAATTTCGACCAACCCGATGCGATGTCTTCGTGCGCCATGCGATCCACGTCAACCCATGCGTTACAGGCTCTGTCATTGATGAATAGCGACTTCATGGCAGACCAGGCTCGGCGATTTTCCGCGAGATTGGAAGGGGAATGTGGAGGAGATCAAGGGTGTCGGGTCCGCCGAGGATATAAGATTACTTTGGGTCGTTTCCCGACGGCTGCTGAAGCAACGTTAGCCGCAGAGTTTTTTGGAAGGCAGGGGAATTGGGATGAGTTTTGTTTGGCGCTGTTGAATAGGAATGAGTTCGTGTATATACCTTGAAGGATTTTTGTCCGCAGATGACCGCAGATAACACAAAGAGCTACAAACGCAGGATTCAAACGTGTTGTCTTATCTGCGTGCATCTGCGACATCTGCGGATAATAATATATGACCAGTAGAAGAAACATTCTGCGGACCGCGGCCCAAGGGTTTGGGGCTGTCGCTCTGGAAGCGATACTCCAGCGTGAAGCTTGTGCCGCTCAGCGGACGAACCCACTGGCTGCTAAGCCTTCCCATTTTCCTGGCAAAGCGAAGTCCGTGATCTTCCTCTATATGGTGGGCGCGCCTAGTCAGATGGATACATTCGATCCTAAACCTGCATTGAAGAAATATGAGGGTCAGGCGCTGCCGGAAAGTCTGCGGGTAACCAGTCAGTTTTCCGATGGCACAACGCCTGTCCTCAGTTCCCCTTGGGAGTTCAAACAGTACGGTCAAAGTGGCATACCTGTATCCAGTTTGTTCCCAAACATTGCCCAATGCGTGGACGATATCTGCTTTGTGCGGAGTTTCTATACAGAAAGCGCCGTGCATGCGCCAGCTATGTATCAGGTGCACTCAGGACGCATTCTGATGGGCTTCCCCAGTATGGGTTCCTGGGTCACTTACGGCTTGGGTTCGCAATCAGAAAATCTGCCCGCCTATGTGGTGATGCCTCAGCCAGAAGGGACTCCAGAAGGTGGCACACCATGCTGGGGTTCGGCATTTCTTCCAGCCGTTTATCAAGGCACATTGTTTAGGCCAGGGCCAACGCCCATCATGCACTTGAAGCCGCCAGCGGGGATGAGTGAGAATCGGCAACGGGCTACGCTGGACCTATTGCAGAAGATGAATGAACTGGCCACCGCGCCCACCGATGAAGAAATGGGAGCGCGAATTGCTTCCTATGAATTGGCGTTCCGTATGCAAAGCCATGCTCCTGAAGCTGTGGACCTGACTAAGGAAACTGATGCCACTCGTAGCTTGTATGGCATGGATCAAAATCATACGCGGGAGTTTGGGACGAGGTGTTTAATGGCTCGGCGCTTGGTTGAGCGCGGCGTGCGCTTTGTGCAACTTTATTCCGGAGGCGGGCCGGTGAGCATTCAATGGGATGCGCACAAGGACTTGAAAGAGAATCACGAAAAAATGTGCGGCCTAACCGATCAGCCGATTGCAGCGTTGCTGAAGGATTTGAAGTCGCGCGGTTTGCTGGATTCAACGCTGGTCATTTGGGGGAGTGAGTTTGGCCGGTTGCCGAATTCACAAAGCGGGAATGGACGCGATCATAATCCGCATGGCTACACCATGTGGCTTGCTGGCGGTGGTGTGAAGGGCGGTCAAATTATTGGCGCGACGGATGATTTTGGATTATATGGGGTTGGGGATCGGTATCACATGCGTGATTTTCATGCGACTATTTTGCATGCATTGGGATTGGATCAACACAAGTTATGGTATTTGAATAACGGTCGTCATGAAAAGCTGACTGATTTTGGCGGCACTCCTATCAAACAGGTTTTCGGTTGATGCTTGCTTCTTTAATCTTACTCGCCGCTTCGTTTACGGACGAACTCTGGCTGGCCTCCAAGCCGATTTACGATCAGACCTTGACGCATCCATTTGTTGAGGGCTTGGTTAACGGCAAGTTACCCAGAGAAAGTTTTCTCTTCTATCTGGACCAGGATGCCAGTTACCTGCATGTTTATGGCGAAGCGCTGAAAAAACTGGCCAGGAAGTCCCCCAAAGCGGATTGGCGAAAGACATTGGAAGCCCATGCGACTGATGCGCTGGCTACAGAGCAGCAGTTGCATTCCAGCATCTTAAAAACTTATCGGCTAACTAATCCTGCGGGCCGAATGGCACCTACCAATTACGCCTACACCAATCATCTTTTGGCAACGGTGGAGCGCGGGACCTTTGCAGAGGGCCTTGCGGCGATGCTGCCTTGTTACTGGATTTATTTGGAAGTGGGCAGGGAACTGGAAAAGAAAGGGTCGAAGGACGCGGATTATCAGCAGTGGATCAACCAATATGCGGCAACTGATTATGCCAAGGTTGTGCAACAGGTTTTAGACATGATGAACGCCGCATCGGCGCGGCTTGATGGAGTTGCTCGAACCAGATTGAAAGAGTTGTTTGTTCTTTCCGCACGCTATGAATATATGTTTTGGGACATGGCTTGGCGGCGGGAACAATGGCCGCCAGATCAGACCAAGGGTGTTTGGATTTCCCTGTTTGATGGCAAGACTTCCAACGGTTGGCGCAATACAAATGGTGATGTGTTTCCTGCAAGTTCCTGGAGGATTGAAGACGGCTGCTTAAAGACATTGAAGGCTGAAGACTTTCAGGACATCATCACTGAGGACACCTTTGAGGACTTCGAATTGAAGCTGGAATGGAAAGCTACGGTGGCGGCGAATTCGGGTATCAAGTATTTAGTGCAAGGATTTCGCACGCGTCGCAGCAGCGTCGGCGGAACACCTGGGACTGCGTCGCGCGGATTTGAATATCAGTTGGCGGACGATGCCATAAATCCCGATGCACTGAGTGATCCCAAGCACGCTTTAGGCGCGTTGTACGGTTTGGTTGCGGCAAAAAGGAAAGTGGCCAGGCCTATTGGCGAGTTCAATGAAGTGCGCATTGTGAAGCATGGAACCAAGGTGGAGCATTGGTTGAATGGGGTGAAAGTGGTTGATGTAGATTTGGAATCGGCGGAGGTGAAGGAGCTGCTAAAAGTGCGCACTGGCAATTCCGATGATGCGAGGGCATTGGTGGATCGACCTCGCAAGGAATGTCCCATCTCGTTGCAGCATCATGGGGATGTTGGGTGGTTCCGCAACGTTATGATCCGGCGGCTGTAATCCATCCCAATGTTATGTAGTTTCTTGGAAATTGGAATGAAGACTTCGCTCGCAAGCGAGCTGGCAGGCCTTCAGCCTAATGCCGCATAGTTTTTCCGCGTCCATAACAAGTTCCAACCGTTGTTGGGACAACCTGTGGTTAAAAGACCGCTCCCTCGCGGTCACGGCTCGGTAACGGACTTATTCTATCGAGACGTGACCGCGAGGGAGCGGTCTTTCCTAACTCTCAACTTCAGAATTCACGATTACCGTCCATCGCCGAAGCGACGCCATTGCCCGTCCACTGCATAACCGCTATCTGGCACTACCACTGTCCTCACAACCCTGCGTATAGGAGGGGCAATGTAGTAGGAATCGTAGCAGCTCGAATCATAGTAAGGGTCACATGCATAGTAACTGGGGCCGTAGTAACTGGGACCATAGTAAGCCCCGCCACCGTAGTAACCACGGTAACCAAAGCCCACGCGGAATCTACTGTAATATGGACGATAGCCATACCCGCTGCGATAGCCGCCTCCACCGCGATAGTTATTAACGTAGCGTGAGCCGCTATACCCCGAACCTCGGCTGACATAATTCCGACTCCCGCCGCCGCCGCTATAAAATCGACTAGAACTTACACTCTGGCTGCTGGAATAACTGCGGCCTCCACTATTCCCGCCACCGCGACCCGAACCACCACCACGATTTTGTCCAAAAGACGTCAGCGAAAGCAGTGTGGCCATCGCCAGAATTAGGAAAGTGCGCATTCGATTTTCTCCTCACTCTCTTCCATTGCAAACCAGTGGCCAATGTTATGCCAATGTTAAATATCTGATAAATAAGTAAAGCTCCAACCGCTGCCTCGGCCTATCTCCACCAACATGGTGGTTTTCAACCAATGGCTATCGGGTTCGGATGCCTTTGCCTGGGGTCACGCCCTCCACAATCTGCCCATTGCGAACCACCAATTCCCCACCCACCAGCACAAACGGAATACCTTCAGAAGGCAAGTTGGCTTTTTCATACGTCGCCCGGTCAATCACTTTGACCGCATCGAATACCGCTAAATCGGCGTCGGCACCCACTTTGATACGACCCTTATTGCGCATTGTCGGGGAAACAGTTTCCAACCGCTGCGCTGGCATCAGGCTCATCTTACGAATCGCATCCATTAGTGTTAGTAACTGCTGTTCGCGCACATACAATCCCAACACGCGGGCATACGATCCAGCAGCCCGTGGATGCCCCTTGCCATCTTCCATAATGCCGTCACTGGCAATCATTACGTTGGGATGCGCCACCACCTTACGAATCATCTCTTCCGTATTAGTAAAAGTAGCCACCAAGCCGCCTTGCTTACGATACTTTTCAAACGTTTCCGCAGTAAGTCGCTCGCCAGTTTCAACCCACATCATGTCTTTGTAAGTGATGCCCAGTTTTTCCTGAAAGCCTGCGTCAAAGATAGCTGTTTCAAGACGCGTCATCCCGGCAATGTACGGATAAGCTTCCGTCGTGATGTCGATCCCATGAGCCCGCGCATCGGCAATGATCTTCATTGCCAGATCGAACTTTGACGTGCTTGACGCTCCGATATGCACCACATGCACGGGTGCCCCAGTCACCGCAGCCATGGCAATCACTTCATGCAGCGCCGCCGCAATACCCGGTTCGCCCAGTGTTCCATGACCCATATGAATGAATGTCGGGCTCTTGGTTTGGCCAGCCAGTTCAAATAATTCCTGCAGCTCTTCGGTGCCAGCTTTGGGTGTGTAGGAAAAGCCGAACCCAATCCCCAGGCCTCCATCGCGCAACCCTTGACGCAACAATTCCCTAATGGCGATTTGCTCCTCACGCGTGGCCACCTTGGTGATGGCGTTATCGCGAGGCAACCAATCGCCGGTATCTTTCATCACCGTCATACGAGCCGGAACATGCCCGATGCTGGCTCCATAATTAATCAACGCCTTGCCTTCCCTGGCCTGATACCAAGGCGGTACAGCACTCACGCCGATCTCCAATTCCAGGGCCGTGGTCACGCCGTCACGAGCCTTCAGTCGATAATTTTCCGGCGTCTGCCCGTGCGAATGCAGATCAATGAATCCCGGCGATACCACCAGACCTTTAACGTCAATCGTTTTTGTTCCCTTCAACGAACGCGCGGAAATGGCGGCAATTTTCCCTTGGCGAATCCCTACATTGCGAATCGCGTCCAGCCCGGATTCGGGGTCCATCACGCGACCCCCTTGCAGCACAAGATCGAAGGGTTGGGCGTTCCCGACAAGTGACATGGTAATGAGTGCAAATAGCCGAAGCATGAGAATTCATAATAACCTGTCAGGCAAATCAGACGTGATGGGTAACCGCAGATTTGATATAACTTATGCATGTTTCGCTTGGTCACTCTACTCCTGCTCATCCCCTGCGCCGCCAACGCGCAAGTGCTCTACGGATCTCTCACCGGGAATGTTACCGATGCCTCAACCGCTCCGCTCCCCGGTGCGAAGGTGGAAGCCAGGAATTCAGATACGGGAGTGTCGCGTAAAGCGGTCACCGATGAGCGGGGCTTTTATTCATTCAATGATCTACAGCCAGGCACTTACAACGTCATTGTCGCCGCCACTGCCTTTGGCACCGTGAATCACGCGGGCATTCCCATTGAGGCCAATTCCATTCGCCGTTATGACGTGAAAATGCAGATTGCCCAAGTGAATGAGACGGTCACCGTGGAAGCGACCGCCGCCGTGCTGCAAACCGATCGGGCCGATGTGAACGTGCAGATTTCTTCAGTGGAAGTGGAAAACCTTCCCTTGGATGGCGGGCGGAACTTTCAGAATCTGTTGAAGCTGGTCCCTGGCTTTACTCCGCCAGAAGAACTGCATTCCGATGCTGGAAATCCACAGCGTTCCATGGGCACTAACGTCAACGGCGTTTCACGATCCAATAACAACACCCGCCTGGATGGGGCCACCGTCAGCTATCCCTGGTTGCCGCATATCATCGCCTATGTACCGCCAGCAGATGCCATTGAAACGGTGAACATTGTTACCAATAGCTTTGATGCCGAACAGGGAATGGCAGGGGGTGCGGCCATCAACGTCACCATTAAGTCCGGCACCAATCAGTTCCATGGCACTGCCCACTGGTATCACACCAACAGTGCGGTGAAGGCTCGGAACTATTTCTATTGCCTCTATACTTGCCCAGGGGACCCCAACCATCCCGCAAAAAACATTTTGAATCAACCAGGGGGCACTTTCGGTGGTCCCATCATCAAGAACAAATTGTTTTTCTTCGCCAATTGGGAAATGACGTCGCGCCGCTTGAATGCATCCGGCCTGCGCACGCTGCCTACTGATGCACTCAAGCGCGGTGACTTCACCCCCTACAACACAGCTAATATTTTCGACCCCGCTTCGGGCAATCCCGATGGCACCGAACGCTCACTCTTTCCCGGCAAAATCATTCCTGCCAGTCGCATTGATCCGGCAGCAGCTAAGATGGCGGCCATGCTGCCAACGCCAACCTTGACCGGTGTTACCAACGATTACTTTGCCAGTGGCAGCTACCTCTTCAATCGATATAATTCGGATTTTAAGGTGACTTACAATCCCACATCGAAGACCACGCTATTCACCCGTTACAGCTTTTCACCAAGTAATATTTTCGATCCTCCCAGCTTCGGCCTGGCCGGGGGCGACGCACTCAATGGTGGTCAACCAGGCACAGCCAGCGGGCTGATTCAAAGCGCTTCTGTCGGCGGAACTTACACTGTGAACCCGCGCATTCTATTAGATGGCAACATCGGCTTCACCCGGCTGCGCCTGCAGGGGGAAAGTGTGGACATCGGCAAGAATTATGGATTGGAGGTGCTAGGCATTCCCGGAACAAATGGCAGCTATCGCTTGCAAGGTGGAGTGCCTCGCTTTACCGTTTCCGGCTTCTCTAATTTCGGCAATCCCAACGTTTCCAATCCCTTTTTATTCCGCGATAATCAGTTCGGCGGCGTGCTGAATCTTAGTTGGGTAAAGGGCGCACACTCCATCCGCTTTGGCGGCGAATACGCTTACTACACCATCAACCACTTTCAACCGCAGACATCGTATGGACCGCGCGGAGGCTTCAACTTCACTGGCGGCTTGACGATTTTGAATGCCAAAGGCGCGGCCACATCCAACACCTACAACGGATGGGCCGATTTCCTGCTGGGCCTGCCCACTGCCATGGGGAAAGACTTGCAATATGTGAATCCATCAGCCGTGCGCATGCCTTCCTACGGCTTCTTCATCCGCGATTCCTGGCAGGTCACCCGCAAATTAACCATCAACTACGGCACCCGTTATGAATACTATCCCTTTGCCACGCGCGATCATCGTGGCGGCGAACGTTACGATCCGGCAACCGATAAAGTATTCATTGGTGGAGTGGGCAACACCCCTACGGACACTGGCTTGAATGTTGGCTTGGGACAACTGGCCCCCCGTTTCGGTCTGGCTTACCGCTTGAGTGACCGCACTGTGATTCGTAGCGGCTTCGGCATTAGCATTGATCCCAGTTCGTTCCGCTATCTGCGCGATGCCTACCCTTCGGTAATCTCACTTCAACTTTCCGGTGCCACTTCCTACATGGCCGCAGGTAGCCTGCGCACTGGATTGCCCACTGTGGTTGGCCCCGATCTAAGTCAGCCGACGATTGTGTTACCCACGAACATAGGTGACACCACCTTTCCGCAAGATTATAAGCGCGGATACATTCAGTCTTATAACTTCACCATTCAGCAGGATCTGGGATTTGGCTTTGTCGGTCAGGCCGGCTACGTGGGGACACGTGCCGTGCGGCAGACAGCAATCATCAACTTGAATTCCGCCGATGCCCCAGGGGTTGGCAATGCCGGACGCCAGCTATTTCCCACCTACGGTCGCACCGCCGATATTAAGGAGATGACGCCCTTCAATAACGCCACTTACAATTCCCTGCAAGCTCGATTAACACGCCGTCTGCGTGGCGGATCGTTTGGAGTGTCGTTTACTTACTCAAAGTCACTTAACTACGACGATAATAGCGATTCCGGTTTAAGTTGGAATGGTCCCTCTATGTTCCAGCGGAATCGGGCCGTGGCCGGGTTCAACCGTCCTCGTAATTTGCAGGTGTTTGGCGTGTATCAATTGCCATTCGGTAAGGGTCAGAAAATGCTGAATCACGGGTTTGCAAAGAAGCTGGCCGGTGGCTGGCAGGTTAATGGAACGATGAGCGTAATAGACGGCACTCCTTTTACAGTAGGTTCCTCGGCAACTTCGTTGAACTCCCCCGGCAATGCCCAAACAGCAGACCAGGTTTTGGAGCACGTTGAGATTCTGGGTGGCATTGGCCGTGGCGAGAAGTATTTTGATCCATTGGCGTTCAAAGCGGTGACCGATGTTCGGTTCGGCAGCACTGGACGTAACTTATTGCGGGGTCCAGGGACATTCAACTCAGACGCCAGTTTGTTCCGCAGCTTCAAAGTGCAGGAACGGACCACCTTCCAATTTCGGTTTGAAGTGTTTAACGTTACCAACACGCCAGCATTCGGAAATCCGGCAGCCACCGTATCTTCCGGCGGGTTTGCTGAAATTACTGCTGCCGCAGCCACGGAACGTCGCATGCGTATAGCGCTGAAGATCCTTTTTTAGGCCGCTGATGAACGCCGATGAACGCTGATAACAACAAATTATTCCTTTGTTTTGTCTGCTTGGTATTTTGTGCCTGTAGTCCGGCGCCCACTGCTGAAGTTCCATCGCCTAACATCACTGAACAAGCCTGGTACGCCGAATCTGTAACTCAACTTGTGACGATTCACCGTGACGCCGAGGCGTTGCTCAAGTCTGGCAAGCGTGATTTGGCCGGGGCGCGGATCACTGAAGGCCAGGCCATCATGACCCGCGTGCTCACCGCTCCACAACCGACGCTGGCCGCCATGGAGGTTTGTTCCGATCTGGATCAACTGTATGCCACCATGCTGCTGAGCAACCATCATTACGGTTGGGCTCGGCTACTGTTTCAGAAAAATCAGGCACGCTGGAGCAGTTGGAAGCCGCAGACGGCGGAATCGGAACGTCGTAAGAAGCAGGCTGAGGCTGGGATCGCCGAATGTGACCGCGCTATTCCCCAATAAATCACAATAGGTGGAAGCTCACCTCAATATAGGCGCTCATTGCTGCTGGGCTGCAATTTTTTGATCCTGCCTTAAATCGCCACTTCTCAACCGCCTCCAGCGCCCGTTCATCCAAACCCAACCCTAAACTGCGGGTCACTTGTGGATCTCGTACCATGCCTGCTTCGCTGATCACGGCTTTGATCAGAACAGAACCTTGAACACGGGCTCGGCGAGCTTCTTCGGTGAATTCAGGTTCCACTTTATATACCAGCACCGGGCTCACCGACTGCGCACACTTGGTGCTGACCACCACACCCCTGCCTCCTGGACCTGGTCCGAACCCTTTAGGCCCGCTGCTATCGTCACCCAGATAGCCGTTTTTACCATTTCCCAAAGATGGCGGACCGGGAGGGGCCCAGGGCAAACCAATTTGCGCGAACTTGGTCAGTGCCGCATTGGGTTGCACCGCCAGATCCATAGTCGGCTCAATCATTAAGATGGAAGGCAGTTCAGGACGCAACTGGGGAGGAAGCAAGGGTCGGGGAGCGACTTTCGGGGGGTTACCTTGGCTGATTGGTGGAGCAAATTGCGGGCCAACGGCATCGGCATTTGCAATAGCGGGCAGTTTTAGACGGATAGGTTCTAGCACCACTTGCATGTGGGGTTCTATCAAGGCAATAGGTAAAGAGGAGGTGGTGATGGGGATCAGCAGTAAGGTGGTGAGTGCCGCGTGGAGGGCTATGGACAGGATTTGGGGTGGTTTCATAACAAAAGTGCAATGCACGGCGCATTCCAAGATTTGTTTTCAGTGGTTTGGGGGTTGTTTGGAGTTCTACAGACGACACAACTGTGCTAGCAGGGATACACCTTAGTGGTACTTACTCCTAGGAGTATGCCGATGGTACGAGAGTACTAGGTAAGTTATTAAGAACATTACTACTTGACCATGCCGCGAAAGTCAAGTATGGTAAGTATAGTTCTACTAGGACTACTTATTTCTACTCATGCCTTGAGATGGTGAATTCACCGCTACTACTTGGTAATTGAGTCTTTGGAGAATAACGGAGAAAATGTCAACTTTACGTACAATGATCAAGACCACAGCCATGATGGTGGTTGCTTCTGGAATCTCGAATGCGGCTGTAATTAGCTACAACGCATCTCAGGGTCCACAGCTCACCGATTTCACTATTAACCTAGTCCTACCGAAGTTCGATAGCAGCATCGGTACCTTAACAGGTGCAACCATTCGGTTCACCGCAGGCAACACAGTTGCCTCACTCAACTTGACCAACACCAGTCAGGCCAACCAGACTTTCAAATACGTCTCCGATGCCGATTTCCTGTTAACTGGAAATACGGCTGGTGACGGCACACTGACCACTACCGACTTGATGATGAACAACTTTACAACTGGCGGTTTCATCACGCTTGGACCATCCGGTAGCGGTGTTTGTCCGGCTGCTACTCCTTCAGCAGCTTGCAATAGCGTTAGTTATACACCTGCGCCAGTTACAGCAAATACGGGCGATGTCGCTGTGAACATTCTGGCTAGCTACATTGGATCGGGTGGTGCAACTTTCACCCTTAGCGGATTCACCAGCACCTCAACCACTTTCACCGGTGGCGGTGGCAATGTGAGCTCGGCTCAGGTCACCAACGGAACTGCAAGTGCAATCGTTACCTACACCTACTCCACCCCAACCGGGACTCCAGAACCGGCAACCATGGCTCTGATGGGCACCTCGCTCCTCGGGCTGGCATTCCTCGGTCGTCGTAAGAAATAGTTTGGTTGTTGGATTACCGCAGTATCGCAGTTGAAACGAGACCGGCTCATGCCGGTCTCGTTTTGTTTTTGTGCGATCACGGCTCGGTAACACACTGATTCTACGGAGCCGTGACCGCGAGGGAGCGGTTTTTCAAGGCCCCCAATACGTTTCCCTCCAACACTTGAGCCTGTCCCGCTAACGTTGGCCCTTAGTACCTCATAAACACCTAGGTAATAGTGTAGTCGCTTCAATTTTTTTGCCTAACCTATTGACCTTAGTGGCAAACTAGGGTTATTATACAGTTCAGTTCTATTTGAGGACCTGTATATTTATATCCCTGCTTAAGAGATGGTGAACGCACCGCTTCTACTTCGCAGGGACTTTAGGAGAAAACGGAGAAAATGACAAATCTAAGAAAAATGATCACGGCTGCCGCATTATTGACGGTTGCCACCGGGATTTCGAGCGCAGCACAGATCACCTACACCACGTCGCAAGGTCCAACCCTTACCGACTTTATCTATAACCTTACCTTGCCAAAGTTCGATCCTTCGATCGGTATTTTGACTGGTGCGACGATCCGCTTCACTGCGACAGACACCATTGCTTCGTTGAACTTGACCAACACAAGCAACGCCAGCCAGACTTTCAAGTACGTTTCGACTGCGGATTTTTTCCTCAACACCAATTCTGCTGATGCAACGTTGATCCCAACAGATTTGCTTGTATCCAACTTCAATAGCGGCTTTATCACCCTCGGACCCGCAGGTTCAGGTGCTTGCCCTGCCGCAACTCCATCCGCAGCTTGCAACAGCGTTAACTACTCACCTGTTCCAACTTCCGCAAACACGGGCGATGTGGCTGTAGTTTCCCTCGGTGCCTATAATGCAGTGGGAACCTTCACTTTGGGTGGCAACACCATCACTGGAACAACCTTCACAGGTGGCGGCGGAAACATCTCTTCTGCACAGGTTACCAACGGTTTAGCTGCTGCATCGGTCACCTACACTTACACAGTTCGCGGTCAGACTCCAGAACCAGCAACCATGGGTTTGATGGGTTCCGCTCTGCTCGGTTTGGCCCTGATCGGTCGCAATCGTTCCAAGCGTTAATTCGACTTAGTTTTAGAATTGCATACGAGACCGGCTCAGGCCAGTCTCGTTTTGTTTTAAACGTTGTTTATCAGCACTAAGAACCACCCCAATTTACGTAGCTTAATGCTCTCCGCTATTGACCTTGACTCAGGACTAATGTACTATTAGTGTCAGTTCTATTTGGGGACCAGTAATACTATGCTCCTGCCTAGAGATGGTGAATTCACCGATTCTACTTGGTATGCGAGTTTTAAGGAGAAAACGGAGAAAATGAAAACTTTCAAAAATATGATCACCACAGCAGCCCTTTTGTTGGCTGGAACAGGCATCTCAAACGCAGCAATAATTAGCTTTAGTGCACAATCGGGGCCTAGCCTTACCGATTTCACATTCAGCCTTATGCTTAACAAATTCGATACAAACTTGGGAACACTCACCGGCGCAACCATTCGATTCACGGGTACTGACGACGTGGTTTCACTAAACTTAAACAACACCAGCAACAGCATCCAGAGTTTTCGCTACAAGTCAACAGCTGACTTTTTGGTAACTTCTAACACAGCGGATGCAACCCTCACCACAACAGACCTTCTTCTAACCAATTTTGACAGTGGTGTTATTTCCCTTGGTCCCGCTGGATCTGGTGTTTGTGCGGCCTCAACTCCCACAACATCTTGCAACGACGTCAGCTATTTGCCACTAGCAGTCACCGCAAACACCGGTGATGTAGCTGTTATCTCTCTCAACAACTACAAAGTTGCTGGTTTTGGTACCTTTACCCTGGGTGGCTTCACTGCCACTGGATCAACCTTCGTCGGTGGCGGCGGCAACGTACGCTCCGCTCAGGTCACCAATGGTACAGCTCAGGCTATCGTTACCTACACCTACACACCTGGTCCTCAGACTCCCGAACCAGCCACCATGGCTCTGATGGGCACATCGCTGCTCGGCCTGGCACTGATCGGTCGTCGTCGTCGTTCCAGCTAGTTGTTTTTTCGTGAATTGATTTGTTCGATTGAAGACGAGACCAGCTTAGGATGGTCTCGTTTTTTGTTGTGACTTGCTGTTGATAAGCTCTCATTTGTAATCGTTTTTCAGAAGACATGGCCAATAGTCATCATTTTTCAGGACCAGTCACTGTTTTTCATGAATTTGCCATCCCCCCACGCTTTCTGCCATTGGCGCTGTACATAGGGGTTTTATAAGCGAGAACGGTCCAACTACGCCATTGAAGGCGTGCGCGCCCCACATGCCGCATTAAGAGCCGGTGGCGCGCCATTGGGGAAGCTGGCCCTTCAAGTGTTAAGAGAAGCTATCAGGCCTGTGAAAGACCGCTCCCTTGCGGTCACGGCTCTGTAGAATCAGTCCGTTACCGAGCAGTGAACGCGAGGGAGCGGTCTTTTAACCACGGGTTATCCAAACAAAAAAGTTGTAGATTCTACAGGGATGAGGAAAAACTAAGTGGCATTGGGCGATCCCGTTCGCTTGCGAGCGAAGGTTTTCATTCCAATTTCCAAAAACTACAGGGAATCCCTGATGACCACTTCATCCGATATCGGAAAAATGAACGGTCGGGCAAATTTCTATCAACCTCTTCATGTCCCACGTAGAACTGAAAAGGCAAACCGTTTTCCCATTGTGATCTGTAGCCAGTAGAGTCCCGCTAGTCATCTGATTGCGCAACTTCTTCAGATCTTCTGGCGTTCCGCGGGGCCAACGGGCGCAGACATAAGGCAGTGGACCCGATGTCGCTTTTACGTTGTATTCCTGCAGCAACCGCGCTTCCACCACGTCGAACTGCAACCTGCCCACAGCTCCCAAAATTGGTTCGCGACGAATGGTATCCACGGAGTTGTAAACCTGAATCACACCTTCTTCCGCCAACTGCTCCATGCCCTTGCGGAACTGCTTATTGCGAGTGACGTCGCCGTTTTGCAGACTGCAAAAATGCTCTGGTGGAAAGCTGGGCATGCGCTCGTATTCAATATCGTCGGCAGTGCTGAGCGTATCGCCAATGGCGAACAACCCGGGGTTGACCACGCCCACGACGTCGCCAGGGAAGGCTTCTTCAATGGTTTCGCGATCCCGTGCAAACAACCGGTGCAACCGCGTCATGCGGATCTTACGGCCCAGACGAGGATGGTTCACCAGCATGTCCCGTTCAAAGCGTCCGGAACAGATACGCAGAATCGCCATACTATCGCGATGTTGTGGATCCATGTTGCCTTGAATCTTGAATACGAAAGCCGAAAAGACGGCGGACTTGGGGTCGATGGGTGTACCTTTATTGCTGCGAGGAGTGGGAGGAGGTGCTAAATCCACCAGCGCTTCCAGGAAGGCTTCCACGCCGAAATTGTTCAGCGCGCTGCCAAAGAATACCGGGGTCTGGCTGCCATTCAAAAATCGTTCGCGGTCAAATTGGGATCCGGCAGCTTCCAGCAGCGCCAACGTTTCCCTAAGTTGAAGGGCGTTTTCCTTGCCAACCATTTCCTCTAAAGCGGTATCGTCCAGCGACGCTGTCCAGGCTTCCGACTTCAATTGTCCACCCATGGATGGACTAAACTGCAACAGACGTCTGGTTGCCAAATCCACTACACCGCGAAACTGATTGCCTGAACCAACTGGCCAGTTAATGGGAGCTGCGGCAATCTGCAGAAGGCTTTCCACTTCATCCAGCAATTCCAATGGATCGCGCCCGTAGTGATCCATTTTGTTGATGAAGGTGAGAATGGGAATATTGCGCAGACGGCAGGCTTCAAAAAGCTTTCTGGTTTGGGGCTCAATTCCCTTGGCACTATCCAGCACCATCACGGCGCTATCGACGGCGGAAAGCGTGCGGTAGGTGTCCTCACTGAAATCCTGATGGCCTGGGGTGTCCAGCAGGTTGAACAAGCAATCGGCGTATTCAAATTGCAGAACAGTGGAAGTGATGCTAATGCCTCTGGCCTGTTCAATCGCCATCCAATCGGAAGTGGCGTGACCGCGATTCTTTTTAGGACGCACGGAACCGGCGGCATGCAGCGCTCCGGCGTAGAGCAGCAGCTTTTCTGTGAGCGTAGTCTTGCCCGCATCGGGATGGGAAATAATGGCAAAAGTTCGCCGACGTTTAATTTCCGATTCCAGATTGATGCTGGCAGCGGTAGAGGATGTGGTTGTGGTTTGCGGTGGTTCTACTGTCAAAACTGCTCCAATTGCTTCGCGAAAGACCGATCCCATCCGCGATTCTGATTGTGCGGGATTTGGGGGCGTCTTGTCAACGTTGTCCAACGTGTGCCAATGTTGTTAACTATAGAATATTGTTTACACCGATCTGATTCGATCCAGTATCTAACAGTTATGTCACAAACTACACCCGACACACAAACCTGGCCCGACTTGGCAATCGGCCTCTACGACAAACTCACCGGACGCGGCGCTGAGATTACTTACGAGTTCCAAAGCATGGAAATCGCAGTACCCAGTTCTGCTTCCGCAACAGCGCAACACGCCACTTGGCGAGTTAGCGGAACGGTAAAGATTAGAACCAAAGATGATAAGACTACTGCGCACTCTTAATGTGGATTTGCACATCGAACACGATGGGCACCACCTGAAGCTGAGCGGATCGCGCATGAATTTTATTGCGAATTTTCCCACCTTGGCTTCTTTGTTCCATTTCTCTCGCATCTTCTGGCCCTTACGAAACCAAGCCCCACCGGGAACATCGTTTCATGTTGAGTGGCGTAAGCTGCGCATCCCAATTCAACGAGCAAAAAGAAACATAAGTGGTTGAACCCACCATTGGACAGCGCGTTGCAATTGCCGGTGCCACCGGATACATCGGTGGGCGCCTTGCACCGCGCTTAATTAGCGATGGATACAAGGTTCGGTGCCTTGTTCGCACGCCAGAAAAGCTGGCTGAACGAGCGTGGGCGGCGAATCCTGATGTAGAGATTTGGCAAGCTGATTTATCGGACAGTGCTTCGCTTACCAAGAACCTTACCGGATGCCAGACAGCATTTTACCTGGTTCATTCCATGAAGTCTGCTGGAGCTGAATATGTGGAGCAAGATCGACACCTTGCTTTGCAATTCGCAATCGCCGCGCGCGACGCAGGTGTGGGGCGCATCATCTATTTAGGGGGGCTCGGCGAGACCGGGGCCGACCTTAGCGACCATCTTGCTTCCCGACGCGAAGTGGAAAAAGATCTTGCTTCCACCGGTGTACCAGTAACGGTTTTGCGAGCCGCAATGATCATTGGGTCAGGGTCGGCTTCTTTTGAAATCCTTCGTTACTTGGTAGAACGATTGCCAGTGATGATTACTCCTAAATGGGTCTCAACACCTTGTCAGCCCATTGGGGTGAGGAACGTGGTTGGCTATCTTGTGGGAGTGTTGTCAGAGCCTCGTACCATTGGCAAAGTGTTTGATATCGGTGGTCCTGAAGTGTTTTGTTATCGGGACATCATGCGGATCATGGCCGAAGAATTGAAACTGAGTCGTCGCTGGATTATTCCCATTCCGATTCTGACGCCGCGCCTCAGTTCGTACTGGATTCACTTGGTTACTCCGCTGAGTCATAACATGGCCAAACCCTTGGCTGAAGGCCTCAAAAACCCGGTAGTGTGCCGTGAAGATCGCATCACAAAGTTGATTCCACAGCAATTGTTAGGAGTCCGCGACGCAATCAGTGCAGCTCTCTGCAAGACGGCAGCGCATGGTGTGGAAACGAATTGGTCTATGGCTGGACCAATCCCAGGCGATCCCGATTGGGCAGGCGGCGCTATTTTTCGTGATGTGCGTCAACTGGCAATTGATGCTCCAGATTGGGCGGTGTTTCGAGCTGTTTGTCGAGTCGGCGGTGGCCATGGTTGGTATGCAGCCGATTGGCTTTGGAAGATTCGCGGATGGATGGACAATTTGGTGGGCGGGCCTGGTCTGCGACGAGGTCGCCGAGATCCGGAACTGGTCACGTATGGGGAAGCGCTCGATTTTTGGCGTGTGGTGGGGCTGGACCAGGATCGTCGGTTATCCCTGCGCGCGGAAATGAAATTGCCAGGGGAGGCAATGCTGGAATTTCGCATTGAGCCGCGCAGTGCAACGCAATGCACCTTGCATCAGTCGGCACTTTTTCATCCACGTGGGTTGTTTGGGCTGATTTACTGGTATTCGGTTTCACCGCTGCATCACATTGTTTTCCGCGGCATGTTGTTGGGCATTGAACGGGAAGCACTAAAGATCGCTGCCAGTAAGTAGAGTGGGGAGATGGACAGGCAAGGATGCCTATCCCACTCACTTCTGAATACAGGTTCAATCAGTGAACAACGAAGTTTGCTGCGACACTGCAACTGGCTTACTTTTTCTCACTGTCTTTTTACGGCTGCCATGTTTCTTCGCCACTGCTTTCGCTTCCAGGCGCATCCCTGATAGTCTTCGGATTTCCGTTAACCGAGTTTTTGCATAGAGCCCAGCTTTCGCGTGATCGACAATTGGATTTATGGGATCATGCACATTCGTCGCCCCTGCTAATTCTGGAACCCAGCGCCGAATGAATGCTCCTGTGGGATCCTGATCCAGACCCTGCTTCGTGGGATTGTAAATGCGCAATGTGTTAATGCCTGTTGTGCCCGATTGCATTTGGAACTGGCTGTAGTGGATGCCCGGTTCATAATCGCGAAACAAGCGCGCCAGGTAGAGCGCCGGTTCCCTCCAATGCAGCCATAAGTTATACGATGCGAAGGAGACCAACATGGCTCGCATCCGAAAATTGATCCATCCATGTTCAATCAAATAGCGCATGCACGCATCGATGAATGGGTAGCCAGTGCGCCCTTGCTTCCAAGCTTCAAATCGATCTGCGCGAAATTCGTTTTCCCGCAGACTATCAAACGCCCGGACAAAGTTTTCGTATTCTATGCGTGGTTCATCTTCCAGCTTCTGCATGAAGTGGCAATGCCAGTGCAAGCGCGCATCAAAAGATCGCAAGGATTGCCGCCAGGTCTTGCCTTCAAGGTCTTTAGCTCCGACGAATTCAGCAGTGCGGTTGCGGGTGGCCTGCACAATCTCGCGCATGGATAACTGTCCCCAGGCAAGGTACTCGCTCAAGCGGGAACAGGAAGTTTCTGCAGTAACAGGGCTGGACATTTCCCGCGTGTAGCCGAATCCGCGACCAGCCAGAAACGTTTCTAAAGTTGACTCAGCAGTGAGTCTGCTGGCAAACGGTTCTGCTGAAGGCGGCAATCCTCCGGGGCCAATGCCGCATGCAATCAGGTGCGAGGGTGCTGGCGTGATTGCTTGGGCCATGCGCTGCTCCCATCGCTTGGCCCAACCATCGCGACTTTCCAAACGGCGGATCACTCCGTTCTGCGGATATTCCACAAAGGGCACGCCGCTATTTTTAGCCCAACGCCGCACACGACGGTCGCGAGCATAGGAAATGCCGTTGCCTGTCTCCTCATGAGCCCACATATTCGCAATCCCATGCTGTCGTCGGATCGCTTCCAGCACAGCTACCGCTTCACCATGACGCACTACCAAGGGTGAGCCTAACCCTTGTAATTGGCCGGCAAGATCGTGAAGTGCCGCTCGCTGAAAATCCCAATGCAAGGTGCTGCTATCGGGGGCCCTGAGTAGTTCCTCTTCAACGATGAACAACGGCAGCACCCGTCCGCGCAATGCCGCCTCGTACAAGGGACGATGATCAGTAATCCGCAAGTCACGCTTGAACCAGACCAACTGCATCATGCTGTTTCCCCGATCAGCGCGCGTTCCACTTTGCACCAGTAACGCGAGAAGCGTTGCAAATCCACCCGACCTTTTATCTCCACAAAAGGCACTATGGGAAAAGTCTCTGCACCCATTGCAGCGGCTTGGGCTTGTAGGTGCGGATCAACACTTTGCATGGTCACAATACTGGAACATTGGGTCTCTACTGCGAACTTCTGCATCTCAATTACCGGATCACCACGTCGAATGGTCACTGGCAAATCCAGCAGGCATTCATACACAAAGCCGATGCGCTTCATACTCCAACCAGCGCGCTTCAATTCCGCATCGTCCCAAACAAATAGTGAAGGGGAATCGGGATTTGCCAAATAGGCAGGACTCTGACGGTGCAGACAATCGGCGTGAACCCAGATCAGCTTCATGGTTGCACCTGCATTGGAAAAAGCTGGACGTTCAGATTCTCATAGCTATTTTGGAAAGGGCAATCGTCGCGGCGGGGGCATGTGCCGCAGTAGCGACCTTCAGTGTAACGCTCTAAATTTTCGCGATTGAAGATGTAAGGTTTGTGACTAAATGTAGAGGCCACCCATTGCCACGAAAGATTGTTCGACGCGGGATCGCCATCCACTAAATGCTGCAGGAACCACTGCGCACCAGCTTGCCAGCGAACCCTTCGCCAATGAACCACGTATGCCGCCATCCACATGCGGGCATGGTTATGAAGGTACCCAGTGGATTCCAACTCTACCGCGAAACCATCCATGCAGGCAAGTCCGGTATGACCCAAATCAATGGGCATTTCTGTGGAGTAAGTGGTACCAGTTTTGGACGGTTCGCGATCCTGCCAAATACCATCGCCGATTTCCGCATATACACGTTGCCAGTAATCACGCCAGGCAAGTTCCTGCGTGAACTTAGGCAGATTCTGTCCTGCGAAATGCACTATGACTTCGCGCAACGTGATCACGCCATGTCGAAGGTATGGGCTTAGCCTGGAAACAGTTCCGTTTAGATAATTTCGGGAAGCAGCATAGCGCGAGGCGTTGAAGGAATGTAGGGACTGGTCGGCTGCGGCTCGACCACCGGGAAAGGGGCTAAGGGCACCGCTTGCATCGGGAAACTGCTCACGTAAATAGGCGAGCATGTCGGCCTGATCTGTAAAATCTTTTCGAAGGTTCATGCTGCCTTCGGGTTCCCACGGCAGCGATCACTGCAATACTTCACCTCATCCCAGACACGTTCCCAACGCTTGCGCCAAGTGAAGGGACGTCCACAACTGAGGCAGATTTTAGTAGGCAGGTGTTGTTTTTTGACTCCTCGCATTAGTCAATGGATGACGGTGCAAGGAGGGGTAGCGCATATTATTTCATTGGTGCCTGTAGGGAACAGTTACCCTCAATCCAGGCATCAGCCTCTTCATCTGTAAGCGGTGCCTACCAAGCACCACCTTCTGGAACCAATACCGACTTCTGAGCAATACCAAAAGGCAACCCTAGCTTCTTTTGTGCACGAATAGGTTGCTCCACAGGTAACCCTTGACGAGTTTTCAAGGGTTCACTTCAGTCACGTCCCGATATTAAAGTGCTTATTTGGCTTCGTACTTGCCGTACACTGTGGTCTTGCCGTCGGCGTCGAACAGCAGAACTTCGTACGCGTCGGCGCGACCCATTTCCATACCGGGTGATCCGGCAGGCATACCAGGAACAGCAAGTCCTTTGGCTTTGGAATTTGATTCCAACAACTTCTTGATCTCACGAGCAGGCACGTGACCTTCAAGTGCATAACCATTCACCACACCCGTATGGCAGGATGCTAATTTCTCTGGCACGCCATATTTCACGCGGTATTCAGCAGTGCTGGGTACATCGGTTACTGTCACAGTGAACCCATTCGCGCGCAAGTGTTCCACCCATTTGCCACAGCATCCACAGGTGCTGGTTTTGAATACCTTTACTTCTGGAGTGGCGGCCTGGACACTTAATGTCGCAAGCAGAATTAGGCTGAACAGAACGCGGAGTTGCTTAAACAAAATGGAAATCCTCTGCTTCTATCTTAAATCGAAACCTTGTTTCTGTTCCAGTATGAAAAGTACCAGTATCAAAGTGACTTCAACAATTCCTTAGCCTTCTTATATTCTGGAAACGTTTTCTCTTCAGCCTTGAATGCTTGAGTGTGGATACATCTGCGGGCACCACGGCTTTCAATGGGAAAACGTAGATGCAACATTTCATGGAACATCACGTATTCCAAAGCCAGCAGAGGGATTTCCGCACGATCAAAAATTCGGCTGATAATGATGGCATTGTGCGAAGGATCGAAATGACCCAGAATAGTGCGCGATAGGCGCAGACTCCAGCCTAATTCCGGCCTAGCCATCAGGCCATTGAAGAATCGTTGGTTGATGGATTCAAAGATTTCCATAAGGTTGTAAAACTCGCCTTGGGGGCCGGAAACATGCTTTCGACCGCGTTGTTGGCGCACCAGGTGCAAGGTACGGCTCATTTCACTGCGATTGAAGTACGAACGGTAGCGGCTGGTATAGAGTCGCGGGACTTGGAGCCGAAATAGTTTTGACAAAAGAATGTGCGCCAGCGCTTCGAGAATGGGACAGGGAGCGCCCTCCAACATGTCAGTGATGCGCACTTCCAACTTTCCGCCGGACATTTTTATGAAGCTGTTGGCGTTGGCAAATTTGCAGTATTCAACTGAAATCTCTGGCATTGGCGTGCGCGGACGAAGGGTCCGGAACACCTGATGGTAGACTTCGGTCTGTACATGCATTTCCCACGAATGTAACATAGGAAGACGGTTTTGTTGCACACTCTATGAGGATCAATTGGTAAGCGCAAAAATTAGCTCTGTTGGCTGTTGGGTTCCCCCGAAGATTTTAACCAATCAGGATTTAGAAAAACTCGTTGAAACCAACGATGCATGGATTGTGGATCGCACTGGCATACGGGAGCGGCACATCGCCGGTCCTGAAATCGCCACTAGCGACATGGCCATTGAGGCAGCGAAGATTTGCCTTGCGCAACGCGGCATTGACGCAGCGGAAGTGGAAGCGATTATTGTCTGCACCGTTACGCCAGACATGTTTTTCCCATCCACAGCGTGCCTGGTGCAGGACAAGATTGGAGCAAAGGGAGCTTGGGGGTTCGATCTGGTTGCGGCATGTTCCGGCTTTGTGTACGGCATTACGACTGGTGCACAACTGGTGCGATCCGGTAGCCATAAAAAAGTTTTGGTGATTGGATCGGACAAAATGTCCAGCATCCTGAACTATCAGGATCGAGCTACCTGCGTGCTGTTTGGAGATGGTGCTGGAGCATTTTTGATTGAGCCATCGGGTGAAGATGAGGGCGGTTTCATTGGCTTTCATAATGAAATTGATGGGTCTGGTGGTGACTTTCTGAAGATGCCCGCAGGTGGCAGTCGCATGCCTTCAACAGTAGAAACAGTTACCAGTGGGTTGCACTATGTTCATCAGGATGGCTCGCAGGTGTTCAAGTACGCGGTGCGCAAAATGTATGAAGCGACGAAGGTGCTGCTGGAAAAAAACAATCTATCGGCTAACGACATTCAATTGTTTGTGCCCCATCAGGCCAACTTGCGAATCATCACGGCAGTTGCCGATCGGCTTGGTCTGCCTATGGATAAAGTAATGGTGAACATTGATCGTTACGGCAACACTACAGCGGCTACCATTCCATTGGCCACGCGAGATGCAATTGCCGAAGGTCGTTTGAACAAGGGTGATTTAGTAGTATTTGCTTCAGTCGGTGCGGGATTTACGATTGGGTCGACGCTTTGGCGATGGTCCTATTAAGGTACTAACAGCGTATCTTTGTTGCCGTCCCAAAAGTGCACTTTTCCAGACGCGTCACCAGCAATAGCCATCTTGCCGTCGAAACTAACTGTGATCCTGGTTATCATGGAAGGGCCCGGTGGCAATGCTCCCAACGCTTTTCCTAAAGTTGAAAACACTCTTAGCGCTCGATCCCGACCAGTACTGAATAGCCTGCCATCAACTCCGAATTGAACACTGAGCACGCCACCCGGTAACTTTCCGAAGTTTCCTGGTGGAGGCTTTTGTTGATGCGGAGTTAACGTGGCAGCGGGAAAGCCGTCGCGCATGTCCCACAAAATCAACTGACCATCTTCACTTGCGGTGGCAAGCATCAGCGCGTCATAACGCCAGCTTAAGGAAGTGATGGCATCCTTATGCTCAGCAAGGCTCACCAGAAAACCTCCGCTTTCAGACTCCCAAATATGCACGCCACCAGCACGGTCGGCAGTCGCTAAACGTAATCCATCGGGACTGAATTCCAATGCTGTTATCCAATCGGTATGTTTGCTAATTTCATACAGTGGCTTTGTTCCTGGCTGGCTGACCGCAAAAACGCGAACCACTTTGCCGGGACCTCCCAAGGCCACTAACTTTCCGTCAGCACTGACATCGGCAGCCAGCACAACATCACGCTCACCACCGAACTCACCCAGCCGCTTGCCTGATTTCACATCGAACAACACCACTTTTCCTGACACCGCCCCGCGACCGCCACCAGCAAGCAACCAAGCACCATCGCGACTAAAGCGCAGCACATAAGGGATGCCTTCAGGAAACGCCAGAGCTCCTACTTTTTCGCGCGTTGAAGAATTATATAAAGCAATTCGATCATGCCCAGCTACTGCTAACAGCGGTGTCCAGGGGCTGGCTGCAATCGCCGTTATCGGTTGCGCTGCCTGTAAGGTTTGCGCATCCAACAGCGGGAGTTGACCGGGCATGGCAGGCGCGCCTTTCGGCTTCGGAAGCAGACTGGCGGCCACTTCCAGGTTGCCTCTATCGGCAACTCGCGATTTTCCGCCGGGCCTATCGAGAAGCCCTTGCTGAATCCATTCGCGGATCAAAGCGATGTCCGCATCAGAGATTTTTGGCTGACCCTGCGGCATGTTCGGCACACCATTTCCTTCGTGCGAAATTGCCAGAAAAAGAATACTGCTACCGGGACGGCCGGGCTTCACAATCTCACCGGAACCACCGCCTTTCATCAGTCCGGCGAAGCTTTCCAAATCCAGGCCAGCCCTCTTTTCTTCTGTACTGTGACAAGTAAAACAGTGCCGCCGCAGGAGTGGTTTAATTTCCACTTCATAACTTACTGGAGCTTGCCCACGAACAGTTGCAATGAGAAATAAGCAAGCAGGCCAGCGTATCATTTAGTGATTGAATGCGAACTCAGTGGAGTTCAGCAAGCCCCAGAAAATATCTTCGTATACTTTACGATCTTTAGGATCAGCGTCTGTCATGGCCAATAACTTCTTCTTTTCAATGACAGTAGGAACGCGGGTCAAGGCCCGAATATACAGTTCATCCAGCATCTCCGCTGGCGATTTATTTGCCTTCAACATTCCGGAAATCACAGTGCTTTTTGCAACCTTCTCATCAATGGTGTTGCCGTTGATTAAATGCAGGGCTTGCGAAAGCGTGGGCTCCATTCTGGTATCGGCAGCGCTCACCGTTTCGCGAGACGCCAGGCCAAAGGTCTTCAAGAAATAATGCCCGTAATGAGCCCCTCCATCAAACACCTGTGAAGCCCTATATCCAGTGGGGAAATTATTGAAAGTAGTCTTCACTCCGGTGACTTGGGAAATGGCGTCCAGCATGACATCTGCCCGCAACCGACGCACGGCGGCATGGGAAAACTGAAGGTCATCTGATTTATTGCTAGCGTTGCCCAGTGACGCCGCCTGATAGGTTCGCGAATTACAAATGTCGCGGATCAATGCCTTTGAATCAAAGTGATATTCTGCCAACTTTCGCCCCAGAGCTTCAATCAAATCGCGATTGCTTGGCGGATTGCTGATGCGAACATCGTCCACTGGTTCCACAATTCCTCGCCCGAAAAAATGAGCCCAAATTCGATTCGCCAGATTTTGCCGAAACATTACGTTGTCTGGTGAAGTGAGCCAATCGGCCAACGCATCGCGTGGATCTTGCATTTTCTTTTGGACACCTTTCGTGTCCAGCGTTTGTCCGCCCAAAAACTTTGGAGCCATCGGACGGCCATCTAACAAATGCTTCGCAGTGGGCGCATTGGGATCGTTATAGATGTAGAACTCCACGGCATCGGCACCATACTTGCGTTTCACTCCGGTGAAGAAACTTACAAAGCCGTAATAGTCATCCATGGTCCAACGGTCAAACGGATGGTTGTGGCATTCTGCACATTGAATTCGCACACCTGTAAATACCTGGGCCACATCCTGAGCAACTGCCTTGGCTTGATAATTTCCTTGCGGCAGCATGGTGTAGAGGTTGGCTTGCGGATCGGACAGATTACTGCCGCTGCCTTGCACTTGAGCCCTTACAAATTGGTCCAATGGCGTATTCTTCTTCACCTGTTCTCGAATCCATTTATAGTAGATCTGGGCGACTTTCGGATCGGTGCCTGACCCGCTATTTGTATCTCCCCGAACCTTCACCATCTCTGACCATTTGGTAGCCCAGACGTCAGCGAACTCATCGCGCTCCATCAATTCGTCAATCAGCTTGGCACGATTTTTGGACGCCATGAAGCGGCGATATTCATCGGTGGACGGCGGCAATCCAATCAGGTCAAGATAAACGCGCCGAAGAAACTGCTGGTCGTCAGCCAGGCCACTGGGAAGAATTCGCAACTTGTCCAACCGGGAAGAAACCAGTTCATCAATATAGTTTGCTGGTTTCACAGAAGGCTTTATGTACCCGGCAGAATTCTGCGGCAACACGATCACTTCAGCACCGGTAGTGAACTTGGCAAAGCGCGCAAACACATTGGTAGCCCCACTAGTTCCAGCCGATACATTGCCCTGATCGTCAATCCCAGCATTGGCTGCATTGTTGGTTAAGTACAAAGCGAGACGAGTCACATCCCGTTCTGACCCATCGGAATAGGTTGCCATCACCTTTACCTTGCGAGTCTTGTCCTTGCCTTGAAACAGGATTTTATCGGGCACAATGGCAAGGCCGGTAGCGGTGGGAACAGTTTCCGTATCATCTGGAGCGCCCGCTTCAATCCAGTGCAAAAGCGTTTGATAGTGTTCACTATTTATCTTAAAACGTTGACCACCGGTATGAGGTACTTTGCCCAAGGCCTTCATCAAGAGTAGGCTTTGTTCGGGCACAGCCACATCAATTCTGCGACCCACCATCTGTTGTGTCAAGCGGTAATAATCACCTGCGGGGTCGTATCCAAACAAAGATAGGCGGAACCCATCCTTACCCGAAGCAGCGCCGTGGCATCCACCACTGTTGCAGCCTGCACGAAAAAATACCGGCATTACGTCCAGGCGAAAACTCGGCGTGGCGGCGAATACTGATGCTGAAATAAACAGGATCAAATACTTCATTTTGTAGCCGACCTTGCCTTGGCAGGATCAACGCGCAGGATCCCCGATCCGGTCTGTTGCTTCACTAATTGCCCGTTTTCCTTCACGGTAACTTCGCACGTAATTTCTTTGTAAAGCCCAGCCAGCGCATCTTCTGACGCTTCTACATTGAACACGACTTGTGTATCACCGGACATGATTTCCGGAATACTGCCGACAAGTTTCACACCATTCGGTAATCGTTTCAATGTCACTGCCGCCTTGCCGTCAAAGAGTTTCAGATGTTTCAATGTGCCAGTGATTTGGCCGCGATGACCCCGTTCAACCGATGCGCGGAGCAGAGTTACAGTCAGGTATGGTTCAGTCACCTGGACTTTAATGAATGGAGAAGAAACACGAATTCGGCCCACGCCGCTGAACGCATCACCGCCAACGGTGGATGCATTCATCGCGATCTGATATTCACCTGGCTTGATTTTTGAATCGGCACTGACCGTAAATTTGGCACCGTTCTTACCAGCAGGAATGGTCACTGTATTTTCTTTGGACAAGCCTTGTGGCAACCAGTCCGGTTGCATCTCAATGGCCCCATTAAAAGCATTGTGCCGCACAACTTTCACTTGTAGAGTCAGCTCTCCGTTCTGTGCAAGGGGGACTTGCGGCTGTTCAATTTCAATATGAAACGGTGCAGGTTTGGTTACAGCAAGTGCATATGTTTCTAGAAATACCATGTGCCACGGCAACAGTCCTCGACGATTTACCAAGGCCAATCCGTAACGCGATCCGCTTTCCAGCTTCACACCCGGTTCCACAGCTTTGGCAAAAATCTCAATGAGTGCCGCTTGCTGTTCAGCATCGGGAGCAGCAGTAAATTGCACTGGCATCACTGTGGTTCCGGCCTTATATCGGGGTGCCTGCATGGTGACGCCGCGCGGCAAACCAATGGCTTCCAGTTCTATATCGCCTTTGTACTGGTTACCAAATCCCGGTGCGATTTGTACGTCCAGTGTCCATTGATTTCCTTGTGGAACGATCAATCCGGTGAGGCGTGGAATCTGGTAGCCTTCGCGATATGTAATGTGCGTGAGCACAGAGTTTGTTAAGGGTTCCACCTCCACGCGGTACACGAACAGCGCGCCGCCTTGGCCGCGCGTGTCTTCGATTGTGATGTTGTAATCACCGTCGGCAGGGGCTTTGAATACCAAGATGGGGTCCAGCGTATCTTTGATGTGCCATGTGCTGCGCGAAGAAACGAAGCCCAATTCCGCCAATGTGGAATCGTCGGCCTGCTGCAGTAGTTTTCCGTTGCTGGATCGAATAGAGATCTTTGGATCAACGGGTGAGCCCAAGGTTCGGCCATACACCCGCATTCGCCAGGATTCACCTTTCTTTGCGATGAAGTTGAAAACATCGGCCTCACCTTTGGTGGAGATGATTCCGTTCAAGGCCGCTGGTAATGACGTGACCGGTTCTCCTTCCAACACGTTCTTGTAAGAGGAAACCCGCAACGTATTTGAGGAAGGTGCGCCGTCAGAATATTCGAAGTTTCCCGGCGCGTTGGGTAGTTGAATTGTTTCCTTCAATTCGCCACTAGGATCACCCAACAGTGTGGCTGAAAGATTCTCACCTACCTGCCCACCTGCTGGATAAATAGCCAACGGTCGGGGCTTGTCGCTGATGTGAAGCCTATAGAATCCTTGCCGTGGAGCGCTGAATATTTGTTGCATCACTTCGACGTAATAAGATCCGGTTGTGGGTGCCAGTATCGTCAACAAAGGATCCATTCCATGCAGCGGATTGTCGCTATTTGCGGCAGTTTCGTTACCTTTTGCATCCAGCAGCCGAATGCTGAGGTCGTTTTCACCACCATAGTGCAACGTTCCCAGACGAACACTTTCCACTTCCAGCGAGATTCGTTGACCCTTGGTCGCTTCAACTCGATAGTAATCCCGATCCATCCCTTCACCGGGAAGGATTTCACCGTTGACGGTAGAATTAAAACTTACCAGTTGAGCTGTTTCAATAGAATCATTCTGCCCTGAGTTTTTCTCCAATTCCTTCACGGTAGGATACGGACCAACCCAAAACGTCACCACTTCACTGAGTGACGTGCCTGTCCGTAAACGCAAGGGATGTTCCCCTATAGGACAATCGCCGGCAATTTCAAAGCGTACTTTGGCCGCCTTGGAAATGGAACCTCCATTGGCGGTGCGCGTTGTTTGATTGAGAGTTTCCGAAGTGAAACCTACTGCCCGTATGCCGGGACGATAGAAGACCACTTCGCGCGGATCATCCAGATCCAGCCCATGAAAGATGACCTCCACAATCTCACCGCGACCTGCACCGCGAGGCAACAGATATTCCACCATGTGTTGTTCCGCGTAAGCTCGAAACACCAGCAGCGTGCAGCAGAGTAATTTTCGCATTTAAGCAATCAGTCCGCGAACCAGTTGGCCACCACGAATAATGTCTATGGGGCGGCCACCGGGGGCAACCAGACGGTCACTTGCGTTGATACCCAACTGATGATAAACGGTGAACAGGTAATCTTCAATTGTCACGGGATTCTGATCGGGTTCAGCCGCTGTTGCGTTGGAAGACCCGTAAATCTGGCCTTTCGTAATGCCACCGCCAGCAAGTACTAAAGAGAAGCAGCGAGCCCAATGGTCCCGACCGGCTGTATCATTGATCTTCGGGGTTCGACCGAATTCGGTGGTAACCATGACCAACGTTGTATCCAGTAAGCCACGCTGTTCCAAATCTGTAATTAGACCGGCGAAAGCATAATCAAAGGGCGGCATGTTGTTGTTGAACGCGTCCTTAATGCGGACGTGATTATCCCACCCGGATTCATGCTGCACCGTGACAAAACGCGCGCCTGCTTCCACCAGACGACGGGCCAACATCAACCGGCGACCAATGCCAGAGGGTTGTTTGGTCTTTGGATTATTCATGTCGGTGCCATAAAGCTTGTGCATCGATTCCGGTTCGCCATCCAGCGTAAAGGCTTTGCGTGCGTCTGGGGAACTGATTAACTTATAGGCCTGCTGATAAAACTCATCCATAGTGTCTAGCACTGTGGGGTTATTTTCTGCCTCACGAAAATGATCTTCAATCGCTTGGCGGGCAGTGCGACGACGGGCAAATTGTTCTTCGCTGACACCTTTCGGCAGAGCGACGTCGCGAACTTGAAATGATTTTTGAGCGGGATCTGCACCCAACTCGAAAGCTCCATATTTGGAACTGAGGTACCCTGTGCCGCCTTGCACGGGAATTCGCGGAACGCCGATGTAGCCAGGTAAATTATTGCGCGAACCAAACTCGTGAGCCACCACTGATCCTATGGAAGGATGCGATATAGCAGGCGACGGCACGTAGCCGGTGAACATATGATAGGTGGCTTGGCTATGGTCGGGCACTCGTCCAGAGATGGACCGGATCACCGATATTTTGTTGGCAATCTTAGCAGTACGTTCCAGATTCTCGCTGAACACAATGCCCGGGATGCTGGTTCTAACGACGCCAAGGGGCCCACGATATTCAATAGGCGCATCAGGTTTAGGATCCCAGGATTCCTGGTGCGACATGCCTCCGGGAAAGATGATTTGAATCACGCTCTTTGCGCGACCTTCCGGGCGGACAGTTTTATCGCCTTCCACGCGAACGCGGCTCTGGGCGCGCAAAACATCACCGAGAGAAACGCCAAGCCCTCCCAACATGCCCACTTGCACAAAGCTCCGCCTTCCTAAGCCAGCGGAATAGACGGGTCCGGAACAGCAGGGGTTTAGTTTCATCGTTGGGCTCTTCGGTGATTATATCGCCGATATTTGGGTAACCCTTACATGTTGAAAAAGTTGCGAGAAGTTTTCAGGGTTTCAATTTGATAGCTGGCGATTCAAGTGCCTGTTGAAAGTACAGTTTCGTATTGAGATATGATGTAGATGCCCATGAAATACTGCATTTTTGTCACATCTTTCGCCATTGCCGTTGCGGCTTTTGGGCAAGTGGAACATTTCGAATCCACTGTGTTGCCAATTCTTAAAACTAATTGCCTAGCCTGCCACACGGATAAGAATCCAACCAGTGGTCTATCTTTGCAATCGCGCGACATGATTTTGAAGGGTGGGAATCGTGGGGCTGATCCGAAAGTGATTTTGGAAGCGGTGAAGCAGGCCGGTGAGCTAAAAATGCCACCCGGAAAGCGGCTTACAACTGAGCAAGTCAGCGCGATTGAAAAGTGGGTTACAGATGGGTTGCCTATGCCTGAGCGGATGTTGAAAGCCAAGCGCCTTGGTGCGGATCATTGGGCTTATCAATCTCCTAAAAAATCGGCTCTGCCTGAAGTGAAGCAAACGGCTTGGGTGAAAAATCCGTTAGACCGTTTTGTGTTGGCACGTTTGGAAGCCGCTAATTTGAGGCCATCACCGGAAGCGGATCAGGCCACGCTGCTGCGTCGGGTGAGCCTGGATTTGAGAGGCTTGCCGCCAACTTTGGCGGAGCTGTCGGCCTTTGAAAAAGACGACAAGCCGGGTGCCTACGAACGGGTGGTGGACCGCTTGTTGGCTTCTGAACACTATGGCGAACGGTGGGGCCGGCATTGGTTGGATGTTGCCCGCTATGCTGATTCGGATGGCTATACAATCGACGCGCCTCGTGATATTTGGAAGTATCGTGATTGGGTGATTTCGGCAATGAACAAAGACATGCCGTTTGACCAATTCACCATTGAACAAATAGCTGGAGATTTGTTGCCACAGCCAACACAGGATCAATTGATCGCCACGGGATTTCACCGCAACACACCGAGCAACTTTGAAGGTGGCATAGACTTTGAGCAGTATCGTGTGGAGGCGGTGGTGGACCGTGTGGCCACCACGGGAGCCGCGTATTTAGGGCTCACCATGGGTTGTGCACGATGCCACGATCATAAATTTGATCCCATCAGCCAGCGTGAATTTTATCAGATGTATGCCTTTTTCAATAACGTTGCTGAGGTGGATAAGGAGGACGACCGCAAGTATTTCAACCGTCCCTTTCTGGAACTGGCAACGCCGGAAGATTTAGTGCGTAAGGCTGCATACGATGCCCAATCGAAAGTATTGCAAGAAGAGTTGGCGGCATACCGCAAGACCACCGTTGCTGCTGATGACGCGGGCATCCGCGAACGTTTGGATACTATCCGCATGATTCGAGTCCGTGAGCCGAAGCTGCTAACCACGATGGTGATGAAGGAGCTGCCAGAACCGCGGCCCGCTTTTATCCACTTGGGCGGTGATTTTCTGCGTAAAGGTTCGTCAGTGGAACCAGGTGTTCCGGGTGTTTTAAATTCGTTGGAGAAAATTACGGGAACAGCGAACCGGCTGGATCTTGCCAAATGGCTGGTGGATAAAAAGAATCCATTGACGGCCCGAGTTACAGCGAATCGCTACTGGCAACAGTATTTTGGCAAAGGTCTGGTGGATACTGAAAATGATTTTGGAACGCAAGGGGACAAGCCCACGCATCCGGAATTGCTTGATTGGTTGGCGGTTGATTTTATGGAGAGTGGATGGAGCCAGAAAGCGTTTCATCGCATGATTGTTACATCCGCAGTGTATCGTCAGAGCTCTTTGCATCGGCCCGATGCTGCGAAGGTGGACCCTGAGAATCGCTTGCTAGCGCGGCAGAATCGTATCCGGTTGGATGCCGAAATTATTCGGGATGAATCGCTGGTGGCCAGTGGTTTGTTCGCCCCAAAGGTTGGCGGCCCCAGCGTATATCCACCGCAACCTCCTGGCGTCTATCAAGTGACACAAGTGCGCAGAGAATGGAAAACTTCCACAGGTGACGATCGCTTTCGTCGGGGAATGTATACCTTCTTCCAACGTTCTGCACCGCATCCCAGCCTGGTGGTTTTTGATGCGCCTGATGCTTCGGTGACTTGCACCAGACGAACCCGTTCCAATACGCCATTGCAGGCATTGACGCAGTTGAATGACAGTGGAGCGTCGGAATGGGCGGCAGCATTGAGCAAGCGTGTGGTGAAGGAATCCAATGCCGATGATGGGTCGCGATTGCGCACAACCTATCAGTTGGCATTGAGCCGCCTGCCTCGAACAGACGAAACAGAACGTATGATGCGATTTATAAAAACCCAGAAAGATTCCGGTCGTGATCCGTGGCAAGCGGTGGCCAGAATCTTATTCAATTTGGATGAGTTTTTAACACGGCCATGAACATAGATGATTTAGCATTACAAGCGCAAACACGTCGGCACTTTTTCCGCGACTGCGGAATTGGGGTGGGTAAAGTAGCCCTGGCATCGCTATTGGGTGAACGCGTTTTTGCAGGCATGCATCACCCGGCAAAAGTTGACCATGTGATCTACCTGTTCATGTGCGGCGGTCCCAGTCAATTAGAAATGTTTGACTACAAACCAGAGTTGATGAAGTATGACGATAAGCCTGCACCGGAATCGTTACTGAAGGGCAAACGGTTTGCGTTCATGGATACTTCGTTCAAGGGTCCACCAAAAATGTTGGGGTCGCGGCGCAAGTTTACGCAGCAGGGCAATGCGGGAATGTACTTTTCTGAACTAGTGCCGAACATCGGAAAAGTGGCTGATGAACTGGTTATGTTGCATGGCGTTTCCACCGACAATTTCAATCACGGACCAGCGAAGCTTTTTATGAACACTGGATCGACAAGGCCTGGGCGGCCGTCGATAGGTTCCTGGGTGACTTATGGAATTGGCAGTGACACCAAAGATTTACCAGGCTTTGTGGTCTTACAATCCGGACCCAGAGGTCCGCGTGGAGGGGCACAGTTGTGGTCTAGCGGATTCATTCCAAGTGCCTATCAAGGTGTGCCATTTCGTTCCACTGGCGATCCCATTCTGAATCTTTCCAACCCGGCTGGCGTGAATGCGGAAGAGCAGCGGCAGACCATTGCGGCATTGAAAGATTTAAATGCGATGGAGATGAAACATAGTGGCGATCCGGAAATTGAGACGCGCATTTCGCAATATGAAATGGCTTTCAAGATGCAGACATCTGGCCCTGAGTTGATTGACTTCGGCAAGGAATCGAAGGAAACCATGGAGATGTACGGGGCGAAACCTGGTGAGGCAAAATCAGCCTATGCCAACAACTGCCTGCTGGCCCGAAGATTGGTGGAACGCGGCGCGCGATTTGTACAGCTTTATCACGCTGATTGGGATCATCATGACGACATCACCAAGCCTTTGGATGACGTGTGCCGTGAGATTGACCAAGCCACAGGTGCGCTGATAAAAGATTTGAAGCAACGTGGATTGCTGGACCGCACGTTGGTTGTGTGGAGTGGCGAGTTTGGTCGCACTCCGATGGGAGAAGTCAGGGATAAGGGTAAGATTGGCCGGAATCATCACATTGATGCTTACTCTTTGTTCATGGCTGGCGGTGGATTGAAGTCCGGCACCATTGTTGGTTCAACCGACGAGTTGGGCTTTTCACCGGCGGGGGAAAAACTGCACGTGCATGATGTGCAGGCGACCATTTTGCATTTGCTGGGAATTGATCACACCAAGCTGACCTATCGTTTTCAGGGCCGCGATTTCCGGCTGACCGATGTGAGCGGGCAAGTGATTAAGAGTATGTTGGCTTAGTTGCGGCGACACTGATTCGGCACTGCGGAACTTAGGACAACGGGTTCAACCAGCGTAGATTTCCGAAGCGACTAAAATCCCGATCTGTAGATGAGAGCACGGCCTCAAGTTCAATCGCAAGTGCGGCCACCACCGCATCGGTAACTAGCGGCCCCGCTACACGTTGTTCGATTAGAACTGTTTCGAGAATTTCCGCATGACGTTCCCCTGGCTCAATGATGGTTACACCGGGCTGCGTAAGTAGTTGGCGGATGATGGAAAAGCATTCATTGCTTGATTTTGGATTCGGCCAAATCCTTGGATTTGTGGCGATGCGTATAAATGCCCATAGAGTTACCTAAGGCAGACAAACTGGTTCGGTTCCACTGAGCAACGCCCCCAACCACGCAGCTATTTTCTTATGCTCAGGTGCGCTTTTATTGTAGGCATAGAGAAGAATATTGGCATCGAGCAAGGTCATTTGTGCGACTCACCTTCGGCATAGGAAAGCAGTGATTCAATGCTGTCGTAGTTGATGCCAGCCTTTACGCCCATCGCTGTGGGCTTCACCACTAAGCGGGGCCGGGGCTTGCTGGCTTGTAGATGGACAAAGGCAATTCGTAACAAATCATTCAACGTATCGCGGAAGGAACTGCCACGGAGGCGGCTTTCAGCTTTTACACGATCAACAATATCGTCATCAAGGGTGACGGTGGTTCTGATACTGATGATGCTTCGATTTAACATCTTGAGCATCAACACCTACCGCCCGAAATCAATAAAGCCGCTTTGGGGATCAGTATGCAGTAACTTCACAGTAATCTGATCGCCCACGTCCACTCCATGCTCGCCTTGCATTAAACGACCTTCTGCGGGCAGTTCCAGTACGCGAATGAAAGTTCCCTTGGGAGTAACTCCAGTGACAACGGCACGGAAAGAATCGCCGATGCGCCCGGTGAGGGCTACTGCTGCAATCCGCTTGTTCATATTGCGCTCCACCTTGCGGGCGGCGTTTTCTTTCAAGGTGCAATTGAGAGCAATGGCTTCCAACTCAGCGTCGCTGTAGGGGGACGGTTGGTGGGCGAGCATAGCTTTGATTAGACGTTGGGTTACAATATCGGCAAAGCGGCGGTTGGGTGCTGTGGAATGGGAGTAGCTTTGCGCAGCCAAGCTGAAGTGCCCAGGCGAACTTTCGCCGGGACGAGTGACGGCATATTCACCGGGACCCATCAGCTTCATAACAGCCAATGATAGGTCTGGATAGTGCACTGGATCCGCTGCTTTGCGCTTCTTTAAGAAGTCATTCAGTGAAGAGGAATTGGCGTCTGTGGGCAAAGTTTCTCCAAAACCTGCGGCCAGTTGCACGATACGATTCCACCTTTCCGGTGACTTCACAACCCGCTGAATAAAGGCACTGCCAGAACGGGCCAGTGATTGGGCCATGATCTGGTTGGCAGCAATCATGAAGTCTTCAATAAGGTCGCCAGCACGATTCTTTTTGCGGGCTGACAAGCTTTCTACTTTACCGTTGTGGATAGATACTTGCGCTTCAGTACGATCAAAATCAAGGGCTCCCATTTTATGGCGAAGGTTGCGCATGGCACAGGCCGCTTCGTCCTGCAATTTCACCTGAGCGGCGAGTTCTGGAGAAGCTGCCAGTTTAGCTGGAGCCTGCGCCGTTCCTTCCAACCAAGGCCCCACAGCGCTATAAGTCAACTGCGCTTTGTTGGCCATCACGGCGCGGTAAATGTCGGAATGAACAATGCTGCCATCGGTACCGGCGGTGTATTCAATGACAATGCCATAGCGACCGCCTTGCTCATTGAGCGAAGTGAGATCCGTTGAAAGCTGCTCTGGCAGCATTGGGAACGTGAGGACACTGGTATAGACAGACGTTGTTTCGGAAGTGGCATGTTGATCGAGCGGAGAATTAATGTCCACTGCGGCATCGACATCGGCAATGCCCACTAATACACGAATGCCAGCAGGGGTACGTTCGGCGAATTCAATTTGATCCAGATCGCGAGAAGTATCGTTGTCAATAGAAGACCAGGGCAAATGGCGCAGGTCCTGAATTGCATCGGAAGCAATGGGGGCAGGCTTGGCGGCAATAGAAGCAAGCTGCGCAGCGGACTCAGATGGGAAGGCGGGGTTGAAACCTTGGGTGGCCATTTCACGACGTGCAGCAGCGGCTAAATCGAAATCAGACATGACCCGAAGAATAGCATGAAGGGGCTGTTCTAGCAGCGCGATACCAATCCAAAAGTGGCCTCTCCAGGAAATAGAAGCTGCAGACGGCGACAACAAATGTTGCCACAACATTCCAGGGGAACAGTTGTAGGCTACCCAGTGGATGAGGCAAATCTTGCGGAGGCATAAAGAGTTGCTGCCAAAGATAGATGCCGTAGGACACGCGACCAATCCAAACAATCGGTGGATATTCCAGCAATGAAAGTGGACGGGCCATGGTTGTCAGTGGGACCGCAGCCATCAGCAACGAGAAGATTGCAATGGATCCGGGGAATGGAAATCGAAGAAGGGCTATGATGGCAGCAATCAACGCGGGCAAATGCCAGGGGCGAGCGTGTCTAGTCAAAATATGTTGGTAGCGGGACCATAGAAAAGCTGCGCAACATCCCCAGAATAGTCCATCCAGTCGGAAGTCTGTATGGTAAATGTCGCTTCCCGTAGCTGGATTTACAGCGCGCCACAGCACCACCAACAGGGCAAGGGCAGTTGCAAGAACTGGCGCGCGTTTAAGTCCGAAGGCGACGATGAGAGCAGGCCAAAGTAAGTAAAAATGTTCTTCCACAGCAAGCGACCAAAAATGGCCGGTGTACCAACCTTCGGCTGTTGGAATTTCAATATAGTTTCTGAAGAAGAAGAGCGAGGCCAGCATTTGCCGTGGCGTTGGCGAAGTTACCAGTGCCATGACCGCAAGGTAAAGCAAAGCTGCGGGTAAAATGCGGAGTGTCCTTCGACGGTAAAATTGGCTCCACGAGATGCCGCCAGTTAATCGGTTCTCTTCAATCAGACGATGCGTGATGAGCAATCCTGACAACGCAAAAAACAGATGAACCCCAACCGCACCATAAGGTGCCAGATTTTGCATCGCATTGGGATAGTGTTGGTGAGCCGCTAGCACCATCAAGATGGCTACGGCACGCCAACCATCGAGCGTAAGAAGATGAGTGGGTGTCTCTGATACTAGCCTCATGGTTCTGCCTCATGCTTCCTATAACGATAGCTTAATTGTGATACAACTCAACGCAATGCCTTCTGGATCAATGAACGAAGCGGAGCCCAAACGGTTGACATCTCTGGACGCGTATCGCGGATTGATCATGATTGTTCTGGTGTCGCATGGATTTGGGTTCGATGCTTTGAAAGGCCACCCTGTATGGGGTGTAATTGCAAATCAAGTAGACCATGTGGCATGGGAAGGAATGGTTTTATGGGACTTGATCCAACCTGCCTTTATGTTTATGGTGGGCGTGGCGATGCCGTATTCATTGGCGGGCCGTGCAGGTGGCTTTTCTGAGAACTTAGCGCAAGTATTGCTGCGCGCTGCAAAGCTGGTATTTCTCAGCCAGTTGTTTGTGATTGTGCAGGAAGGGGGATTTCAGTTTGGATTGATCAACGTGTTAAGCCAGATTGCCTTCACCTACGTGATTTGTTTCCTGCTGATGCATTTATCCATTCGATGGCAAGTTGCCTCGGCCGTCGCACTTTTATCAACACACTGGGCATTATTTGTTTTATTCCACAGCCCGGAAGGTCCGTTTTCAAAGACAGGGAACGTTGGGCAAAGTTTGGATTGGTGGCTGCTGGGTCGCAACTATTCGGGATACTATGTGACCATCAACTTTCTAAGCAGCACAGTCACAACAATACTTGGAGTGTGGGCAGGGGATCTTTTACGAAAGGATTTAGCTGCCGAACAAAAGTTGAAACTGCTTTGCATTTGGGGCAGCGGATTGATAGCGGCAGGACTGTTGTTGACTACTTGGAACCCAATGGTGAAGCGTATTTGGACCACATCGTTCACATTGACTAGTGGAGGATTGGTGGTGTTGGGGCTGGCGATCATGCTGTGGTGGGTGGATATGCGGAATCATAAAAGACTGGCGTTCCCGTTAGTGGTGGTTGGTACGAATTCGATTTTTGTCTACGTGATTTCACAGTTGTGCCGTGGATCTATTCATCGGGCGGTGGGGGTGTTCGGATGGGGATTTCCATGGGCCGGGACGCTTGCCCCAGTGGTCCACTCCTGCGCGACTCTATGTGTGATTTGGTATGCCTGCTATTGGCTGTATCAAAGAAAGGTGTTCTTCAAAATATGAGTTCCGGAATGGGCAAGGGGACTATGGAGTGCCGATCAGGTTGCGCTGCCTGCTGCGTTGTACCGTCCATCTCGTCGGCGATACCGGGCATGCCGAATGGTAAGCCAGCCTATGTGCGTTGCATCCAACTGAGTGCTGAAAACCTATGCCTGCTGTTTGATTCGCAGCATCGTCCATTGGTTTGCAGAAGTTTGCGTCCGACACTGGAGATGTGCGGGACAACGAATGAAGAGGCGTTTGTGCGGCTGACTCAAATTGAAGTGGCGACGCGACCCGAATAATTATCGTGGGGTCAACGTGGCCGGAAAATACTCGGTGATCAGCATGACCGGCTTCTCCGAATTGAACACACGATAACTTCGCGCAAGCAAACCAGCTTGCCCCGCTTCTCCGAAATATAGGGAAACATCGCTGGCCGGTACACGCCAGATCTTCACCAACTCTTTCCTGGTTTCCAATTTATGTTGCACCCACAAGCGCCCAATCGGGTTATCGGAACTTTCCAATTCCAATCGGAATTGCTCGGGCAGGGCATCAAGCGCGATCAAAGTTTGAGCGTACACATAATTGGTTTTAGTGTTTACCCCTTGCAACAAGACGGCTCGGCGCATGACAGGAGCGCCTTTTTTAAGAGCGAGATCTTCCACTGGGGCAGGGGAAAGGTAGGAAGTGACGTTCAACTTCACCAACGCGATGGACTCAAGAAAAACAGCTTCCACTGTATCTGTCAAAGTTCCATCGCACGCTAGCAAGACGCGCTCTATAAGACCGAGGGAGGTGATATCAATCCCATCGGTGTCTTTGTGCCAATCCAAAAGACCCATGATTCTATTTTGCTTGTTATCGATGCTGTTTGACAATTTTACGATTGATGGATGCAAGCGTAGGAGTGCCTGCCAAACCCATTGCCAGCTTCAATTCAGCGTTGAGCATCCAGAGCACGCGCTCCACGCCTGGTTGACCGAAAGCCCCTAATCCCCAGAGTGGTGCCCTGCCGATCAACACTGCTTTGGCCCCCAATGCCAAGGCTTTTACGACGTCGGTACCGCGGCGAATTCCGCCATCCATCAGCACCGGAATCCTGCCACCTACGGCATCTACACAAGCGGGCAAAGCGTCCAGCGTGGCAATGACCGTATCCATTTGCCGACCCCCGTGATTGGAAACAACAATCGCATCAGCTCCGTTTTGAACTGCCAGCGCAGCGTCTTCCGGGTTTAAAATACCTTTCACAATTACCGGAAGATTCGCTCCGGATTTCAGCCAGCCAATGTAATTCCACGTCATGCCAGGGGTGTGCGGCTCCCACATTGCTGCAGTGGCCGGACGTCGCGGCTTTTGCCCAGCAGTGGGAGGGACGCCAGTTTGCATGTATCCATAGTCGAATTTATTGCGATTATTCCGATCACGATTCGATTGATATTGATTGTCAACCGTGAGCACAATGGCCTTGCCACCACTTTCTTTCACGCGCTTGGCGTAAGTTTTTGCTGAAGCCTCAGTGGGGGAACCAATTGTATTCGCCCACCAATTGAGCGGCTTGCCTTCAGACAAAAGTAGTTGTACCCCGGTGGCTGAACAGACAGCAGTTTTCGATACGAGAGCCGCTGCGGCCACTACTTCATCGGCATTGGGAAGTACCAGATTTTTTCCACCGCTGGGTGCAATAATGATGGGCGAATCCAGTTCCATACCCAAAAAGCTTAGGTGCAAATCTACTTTGGATGTATCCACCATGACCCGCGGAAGCAACACGGTATGCTCAAAGGCAGAGCGGTTGGCTCGCAATGTTTGTTCATCTTCCACACCACCGGCTATGAAATCGTAGGCCAGCTTGTGCAACTTTTTACGAGCCACAATTTCAAATTCGTGGATGTTCACAGGACCCAATACATCTTCATCATTCACTTTTTCTTTGAGGGCATCGGGTGATTGGGCGAACAGTGGGGAGCCAGCGGTAAAGGCTAGTAAGTTACGTAATGCGTTTCGTCGGGTGGTTGTCATGAACACTCTTCCTTTCCAGAATTCCAGGAGCCTGCTCAGCAGCCTCTTTGATAAGAAATCCCATCTTAGGGTGAGTAGGCATCATATCAGGAGTGATGCCATGTTCTTGCATTGTTTCCGTTGAGGAGGGCCCGATGGATGCAACCACAATGCGACCCAGCGCTGAGCGAACCTGTGTTTCCACGCCTTGCTGCCTGGCGATTTGCATTAGATGCGTGACCTGCAGGCCGGTGGTGATGACCAGCACATCGTACTCTCCACTGATCAGACTGCGAATGGTGAATCGTAACGGTTCCAAATCTTCCGGCATGGCCCATTGGTAGACGGGCACGGCAATGATTGACGCACCCTTTTTCTGAAGTGCGCTGTAAAGTTCAGTGCTGGGCCGACCATATTCCTGAATCGCAATACGACGTTCTGGTCTGCCTTCTATGGCGGTTAAGAGCTCACGCCAGGTGTTGGGTTCAGCCGCCGTAGCTGCCACTGGAACTTCCCATTCACGAAGAACAGCCATGGGCTTAGGCCCGCGGACAACCACCGTAAGTTTGCGTAACGCGTCACGCAGAGCTGGGCCATTGGGGTACTTGGCGGAGATCACTGAATCCAACGCACGCGCGCCAACGCCGGTGAGGAAAATCATCATATCGAACTGATTGGCGAATAATCGTTCGGCAAAAGCGAAGGCTTCTTTGTTGTCATCAAGGGGTACTTCACGCAAGGCAGGAACAACAATTGGATCGCCACCATTGATGCGGATGAGCTGAGCTATTTCATTGGCGCGACGAGCTTCAAGAGCAAGGACACGCAGACCGGAAAAGGACATACTTTTTATTATGCGGGATGCCTGTGCCACTTTTAATAGGCGCGTTGGTAAAGTGCCAGAGCTGCGGCGGCATCGAAGGTTCGTGGATTGAAGCGGCCTGTCCATTGTTCGGCGGCGGCTTGGGCTAGAAGTGGCAGGTCTTCACTGGGGACGTTCAATTCCTTCAGAGAGCCTGGAAGGCCTGCTAACATTGCCAAATCTGCCAAGTGTTGGGACAGGTGCGGTGCTAACTGTTCGTACTGGCGCAGTTGATTCCATTCCACAACATGAGGGAGCATCACCGCAATGGCGGCACCGTGAGCTGTGCCATAACGTGCGGTCAAGGGGTTGGCCGTAGCGTGCGTGGCTCCCAACATGGATGCCTCAATCGCGCAGCCAGCGAACCATGCACCCAATTGCATTTCGCCGACGGCTTCCATGTTCCCTGGTTCTAGAATCAATTTGGGAAATGCGCGCGATAGCAGACGCCAGGATTGACGGGAAAATGCATCGCTGACAGCATTGCGTTTCGTCGTGACGAAAGTTTCTACCGCGTGGGAAATTGCATCGTAACCAGCGGTGGCACGGACTGAATGCGGTTGAGACACGGCAAGTTCTGGATCAAGCAATGCGATCCGAAAGGCCGCCCTGTCATCTCCGCAAGCCATTTTGATGTGCGTTTCCGCATCGGAGATAAGCGCATACGTTTGCGCTTCGCTGCCGGTTCCGGTGGTGCAGGGAACGCCGATCATCGGCAGCAGCGGATGGGTGGCTTTGTTGTGACCCCAGTAATCACGCATGTTGCCGCCACCGCAATGGACGAAGTTGATGGCCTTGGCACAATCGAGCGAACTGCCGCCGCCCAGGCCGATGATGGAATCCACATGTGACTTCGCAGCAACTTGGCGACCATGCTCCACCATGTTGGTATCAGGATTTTCACTGAAGTCCTGAAAATGCGTGACCACGATTCCCGATGCTTCCAGCAGTGTAGTAGCTTGGGCTACATGCCCTGCTTTGACCAAACCGCTATCGGCCACCAGCAAAGTTTTTGTAAAGCCCAAGCCCTTGGCTAAATCCCCAAGCTGTTTGATTTCACCCAGTCCGAATACAAGTCTCGGGTGAAGCTTGAAATCGAAAGATGCGAGAGTCACTTACTCTGCGCTGCCTTGGCCTTGGCCACATCCACCATCTGTTTCACTTCGCGCATCAACGTGGGCACATGATAGGGGATGCCCTGCTTGATGGTCCATTCAATGCCGCCATTGCCATGGGTCGGGTAAAGGACCTTGAAATCTTCCAGCGGGTTGCCGTTGACGATGAGAAGATCAGCCGACCAACCTGCTCTGACGCGTCCGAATTTCTTTTCCTGCCCGAGGATTCTGGCACCGTTTAGAGTGGCTTGTTCAATGATCTTGATGGGCGGAAATCCTGCTTCCTGATGCAACTCAAGATTGCGCAAATAACCGAAGCCGTACATCTGATAGATATATCCGGCATCTTCACCAATGCCGATGAGCCCGCCACGACTTCCAAATTCGCGGACAGCTTTCATCCAAAGGCGATAGTTTTCCTTCCAGAATGTTTCGTCGGTGGAAGTCCAATTGATGAAGTAGGAACCATGATTTTCTAAGTTTGGACGAAAGAAAGCTTCCAATGCCGGATGGAGATATTCTTTGAACCATGGTTGATTTTGAGCACGCTGTTTATCGCGTGAAGCCTCGTAGATGGTAAGTGTAGGGTCCCAGGCAACACCGGCTGCAATCATGCCGTCGAACACTTTACCCAGCTTTTCCCAATTCACTTCGCGCCACAGGTGACCGGCATAACGAAAACGGTCGGCCTCGTTTTGATAGTTGTAATTGGCTGGGAATCGTTGGACACCTTCGTCCAAAGCAGCGTCTGGGATGCCGTACCAATGTTCAATGGTGCGAGTCTTGAATTTGATATCGTCCCAGGCATTGGTTTCTTCCACGCCGACATGATGAGCTACGGGCAGACCTTGCAGATGCGCCTCATCGAGTGCAGCTTCCATAATGTCGCGATGCAGTCCCATGAACTTGACGCCATCGGCACCTTGTTCTTTGAATTGCCGGACACGGGCACGGGCGGCATCAGGGGTGGCGGGGCGGCCAAGCATAGGGTAGACAAAGAGGCGAGGGGCGATGTGTTTGGGATCGTCGCGGATGGCCAAAGTAGCTGGGGTATCGCTATCGCCAACGTTGCGGACTGTTGTGATGCCGCAGGCTAGCCACAGCTTCAACACGTAATCGCGATCCATGGGCATGCCACCGCGTTCATGATGCAGGTGGCCGTGCAGATTTACCAAGCCTGGAATCACGTAACGCTTTGCCGCATCAATCAGGGTGTCATTCGCTGTGGCTTGAATATTGCCGATGCGCGTGATGACGCCGTTTTCAATCAGAATATCGACCGGGCCTGATGTGGGCGTACCGTTGCCTTCAATTAGAAGGGCATGTTGAATCAGAAACCGCTCCGGCCTGACAGCATGGCGTGGAGCGGTTTGTGCAGATACAGTTGCGATGCTGAGCCCGAATAACAGGCTGGTGATTATTTTTTGTTTTCGAGTGCCCACAGTTGATTCCGGTTAGCAATAAAGATGGCCCCGTTGGCAGGAACGGGAGTTGCATAGACAGAGCTACCGAGGCTGGATTCCGCAATTAACTTTTTGGTTTTGGATGCTTCCAGGACGACTACGTCGCCATCTTCATCGCCCAGATATACTTTGCCGTCAATCACAATAGGAGAGCCCCAAACGGCAGCCAGCATGTCGTAAGTCCAGTAAGCCGTTCCAGTTTTGGCATCCAGGCAATGCAGAAAACCAGAGAAATCAGCATAGAACAGCAGGCCGTTGTAGTAGGCACCTGTTGATATGGAGCGGCGGATTTTATCGTAATGCCACAGACGACCGGTCTGCGTAATGTCACCGCGCTTGGTTGCGTCAATGGCGTAGAGATGGCCAACGCCTTCACCATGTTCCGGATCCTGGCCATTGGCTTGATACACCACATTGCCAATGATGATGGGAGTGGCAATTACTTCGTTCCGTGTTTTGGGCCAGACGGATTCTTTGGGATTCAGGTCAAACTCCCACAGCAGTTTGCCGGTAAGAGCCTCATAGCTGCGAGTCTTACCATCGCCTTGACCGATGATCATCTGCACCACATCGCCGATTTTGGCAACGGCAGGGGAAGACCACTGACCGTGCAGAATTTTATCGCCCACCTGATTCGCTTCCCAGACTAACTTGCCGGTCTTCTTATTCACTGCGATAGTGGATGGCGCCTTCGGTGAGGGAACATTCACATGAGTTTCATCCTGCCCGTTAGAAGTGGAAACGAAAAGCAGATCCCCATAAATGGCCGGCGAACTGTTGGACATGTTGTGAGGGAATGCGCCCACTTCTTCCATCATGTCGAACTTCCAAATAATCTTGCCCTCTTTGAGAGTGGCTGCAACAATTTCTCCACGATTGGAAACGTAATAAACAATGCCATTTTCAACGGCTGGTGATGAACAGACACCTTGATAGGGCCAATCGTTCACACGACCGCTGGCTACCTTTTCATGAGTAATTTGCCACAAAAATGCGCCTGTCTTTTCATCGAAGGCCATCACTACGCCGCGGTCGCCACCTTCTTTGGGATTGCGCAATCCTTCGTTATTGGTGCCGACTAAAACAACGCCATCGGAAACAACGGGATTGCCGTAGGTTTGCGAACCAAGGGTCGCCATCCACTTCGTGTTGATTTTCTTAGTGAGGTCCCAGGTGATGGGAGCACCTTTCATGGAGCTGACCATGTTGCGGTCGTTGGTGCCACCCCACATGGGCCAATCTTTCGCTGGATCGGAAGCGAACAAGCCGTGAATGCTGACGGCAAAGCAAAGGAGCTGAGCAATTTTATTGGTCATTAGTTCTTGGTCACCTTCAGGTTATCGAAAAATACTTCAAAGGGTGCGTCGGCATAAATGCCTGGAGCGCCGATCAGGTTTCCATCGTCGTCAATTCGTTCCACCGTCCAGTCAGCAGGTTCGGGGTCAGTGGCGGCCCACACTTTGCCCTGAGCACGAACTTTGGTTCCGCCCAGGGATTCCACTCGAAGTTTCATTTTGTACCAAACGTCCCATGTGGCTTTGAAAGGGGCGCTGGTGGTTCGCTGTGTTTCCGGCTGCCAGGATTGCAGTTCCACCTTATCCTGATTGCCAAACAGCACCAAATTATAGCGCTGAGCGACAAGCCCGGCATCACCCATCTGACGACGCTTTTGCGCAAAGCGGGTTTGCGCCTCCACTGTGTAATCGTGCATGTCTACGGGTCCGAAGAATGCCCGAGCGCGCTTGGTGGCGGGGTTATCCGCCAACTTCACCAGCACGTTGCCACCCTCTTCAGGACGAGTTTCAAACTTGGTATTGCAGTTGATCCATTCTGGTGGAACGGCTTTATTTTTCAGGTCGTCAAAGTTCCAACTCCAGGGGAGCGTGGCGATGACGCGCGCCCGTGCCTGTCCGGTTAAGTTTCCTACTTTGGCAGTGATGATACCAGCGGTGCTGGGGGAAGCCGGATCAATGGTCAGGTTCCCGTTAACGGCTGTGGCCTTCAGCGTTCCTGCGTTCCACTCCACTTGCTTTTCTTCGCGAAGAAAGTTGCCTTGCGCGTCAAACAGACGGGCGCGCAGGTTTACAGTTTGCCCCGGCGCTGTCATGATTTCAGCAGGAACAACCTGCAGGTAGGCTGGGTCGCCAACACCTTTTTTCGGCGCAGATGGATACACCGTTGGAGTAACATTCTTCTTGCCAATGGCGTAAAGACTTTCGTTGGTGACAATGAACACGCGGCCATCACTAACTGCTGCGGAGCCGATCACTTTTTCACCAGTTTCCTGACCGGGAGCAGGTTGGCGGAAGGTGACCTCACTGAGTTTTTCACAACGATCATTGTGAGGCTTCAAGATGAAAAACTTGCCATTTTCTGTGCCGACATAAATTTTGCCATCAGCGAACACGGCGGAAGACTTCTGAATTGTCCCCATGTTGAATTTCCAAATCTGGCGACCAGTGACCAGATCGAAAGCAAAAACATTGGCTCCATTGTCCACTTGAATAATACGATCTCCGTCAATGAACGGTGAACTGACGCCACCTTGGAATCCAACGGATTGCCACTTGATTTGCGCCTTGCCCATTTCACCTTTGAAGGTGCCGTCCAGAGCGGCCAGCAAGCCCATTTCACTGGTACCCAGATTTTCTTCAGAGTGGCTGACATAGACGGTGGACCCATTCACAACCACACCAGTATTGATGCCGCGTTTAGACATAGTGAACTTCCATACAGGCTCACCTGTTTGCGCTTTGACGGCATGCACAGTGCCATCGCCACCGCCGACAATGAACAGCCGCTGCCCACCCAGTTCCGCAATCATCGGCGGGGAATACGTCGTATCGTAAGGGCGACCACCAGGAGTAGTGACGAATATATTTTCACCAGTGCGTTTATCAAAAGCGAAGAAGCGATGCGCAGCTCGGGATTGCGCACCCCAACCAGTGGTAACGCCGCTGATCATCACCTGATCGCCATCAATTACCGGTGCGGGAGTGCGACCACCGTGTGTGGTTACCCATGCAAACTCTTCACCAAGGGAACGATTCCACACTTCTTTGCCATCACGCGTGAAGCACCAGAGTTGCCCGTGTCCGCCGAAGGCAAATACATTGCCCGTTTCAGGATCAACGGACGGAGAGCTCCAGGCCATGCGATGCGGAGGAACATCGGAAAGAAAGATGGCCCATTTCTTTTCCCAGACAAGCTTACCTGTGGATGCGTCAAAGGCCATCAGGCGCTCTTTCATTTTGGCACCTGTGCCTTCGGTATTGAACAGATATACCCGATCCTTATGCACCACTGGTGCGGAGATGCCGCCAAAAGGAACTTTCCACAACAGGTTTTCCCCTTTGGGAGACCAGGTGTTGGGCAGGTTCTTTTCCGGCGAGCTACCGTCGCGTTTAGGACCGCGCCAATCGGGCCAATCGCCTGCAAGCAGCGGAATTGCAGCAGTCAGAACAATAGTTAGACACAATAACTTCTTCATAGTTTTCCAGGTATAAGAGATGACGGCATTTCCAGCAGCAGCGTTACGGAACATCCTCTATTATAGTGGGCCATTCTTTCGCTTGTCCCTTTTTAGAACAGCAGTTTCAATGCGAACTGAACACGACGTGGTTCCCCGGCGCTGGTGATTTGTCCCGCCCCAGCGCCGTTAATGTTGGTTCCAGGTAGTCCAAAAAACGGAGTATTGGTGGCGTTGAAGGCTTCTGCACGGAACTGTAAACGGACGCGTTCGATAATGGCGAAGGATTTTGCCAATGAAAAATCCGCGTTTTTCAAGGTTGGGCCAGTGAGAATATTTCGTCCAGAGTTTCCGTAGGTGTAGTTGGGTTGCACCTGGAAGGCAGCTACATCGAACCAACGATCAATGGTCCGCTGATCGGCAGGTACAGTGCCCACACCAAGTCGATTTGGTCGATCCGCTCCACCCGCATTCGTAATGCCACCGCTGGTAGTAACGGTAAAGGGCAGCCCACTGGTGCGGCCGACGATTGCGCTCACTTGCCAACCACCAAGGACCGCATCTGTTAGACGATTCGTAGTGGCAAGGAAATGTTTTCCTTTGCCAACAGGCAATTCGTAAGTTGTGCTGAGCACGTAATTGTGGCGCACATCGGTAAGGGAGTTGGCCCGATTCAACCGGCGATCCCATGGCTTCAAGACCGCGCCTGCATCGTTGTTACCCACTTCGTCCACATTGTCAATGGCATGCGACCAAGTGTAGGCGGAAAGAAACGTCAAGCCCTTAGAAAAGCGTTTTTCAAGCCGGACCATTAACGCGTTGTAACTCAAGTTGCCCAAAGGTTCCTGTCGATTGACGGCTGTGTAGAAAGGCCACAGCCGAAGGTTGGCGACGGGAATCGAAGAGGGAACAATATTAAACGGAATATTGTAGTTAATGCCGGTGAGCAGCTTGTGAGTGCTGTTGCCGCTGTACCCGACCGTTAACAGCGTATCCAGAATAAGTTCGCGTTGCAGGTCAAAAAACCATTGGTTGGAATATTGCGCAGGAAGAAATTTGTTGGGCGCATCAATCGCCACTGAGTTGGGCCCGGGCACAGAAGTTGCGGGAAGTTGCACTGCCGGGAACCCTCCACTAAGAGTCAATCTTGGGTTGATGCGGTCAATGGTACCAAAGCCAATTTCAACGAAATCCGGCGCTTGATTTTGGACACGAGCCCATTGTGTTTGCAGCGCATCTGCCTGCGCGTAGATCAGACCAAAGCCAGAACGAACCACTGTTTTATTTGTTAAAAGGTAGGCAAGTCCCACACGGGGCGCCAGATTGTTCAGATCATTTTTGCAACCGCATGATCCTTTAATGTTTGTCTGCTTCAATTGGATATCTGTTGATCCAGTGCGGGAAAAGTCCAGGTCAAATGTAGAAACACCGCCATCGGGGAATGTGGGTGCAAAGAAAATGTCGTAACGAAGGCCCAGATTCAAGGTCAGACGCGGAGTGATCTTCCAATCGTCCTGAACAAAAGTTGCGAAATTGTTTACCCACAGGTTCTCGCCATTTTCGTTGCCGATGGTGCCGCCACTGGCCAAACCCAACATGAACTCGGCAAGTCCATCCCCGGTGGCCCCTCGGTTCGCTGGATTAGCAGTGAACTCCCGGGCGAAAACAAACTGGCCGCGGGCGAAACGGGCAGCATTGCGGAACACATTTTCGCGCTTGAATTCAGCACCGAAACGAGTATTGTGTTTGCCCCAGGCTTTGAACAGTGTGTCGTTCAATTGATAGACCTTCAAGTTATTGGTATTGGGCCAAAACGAACGTGCGCCCAATTCCGAATACCCACCCGGAGAGAATCGCGAAAGGCCGTGGTTGTTCGATACGTCGAAGTTGGTTTTGGGAATTCCTTTAATGCCGAAATCAGCGAAATTGGCTGTGTCATAAGGGATATCGAAACTGGTTGGCATGTTGGTGAAGCCGAACCGAAATTCATTGGCGATGGTTGGAGTAAGCGATAGATTGTAGGCAGCGGCAAGACTCTGGCTGCGAATCTTAGTAGTGGTAGCCAGTGCCCCATCGGCAGGCAACGGCAGCGGACCAGGCTCGTAACGGTCGCGATTGCGTCGGCTGTAGCGCACGGAAAGCCTACTGCCATCGCTGATGTTATGGTCACCTTTCAAGTCGTAAGTATCCACGTCGTTCGATTCGCTGGGCGAATAAAAATAGTTATTCACTATCTTTGAATTGTCAGTGGGTGTTGGATACAAGTTGAGCAGTTTAGGAAACAATGGGTCCCAACGAGTTTTGGGAATAATGTTTCCAGCAAACGGCTGACGCGTAAAACTGGCGGCAGTTCCCAAAGTGGTAGCAGGATCGTAGACAGGGCGGATGCGGTTGAAATCTCCGTTACGTTCTTCTAAGACAGGAACAGTTGAAGTAAAACTACGTCCCAGGCGAGTTCGCGTGCCTTCGAATGAAGCGAAGAAAAATGTTTTGTCTTTGCGGACTGGACCACCCACCGTCCCACCAAACTGATTCTGTTTGTAAGGAGGTTTTTTGGCACCAACACGATTGGCGAAGAAATTTGTACCATCCAAATTTGCATTGCGCAAAAACTCATAGGCGGAACCATGCACTTGATTGGTGCCTGATTTGATATTCACGAAAACCTGCCCACCCATGCGATTGCCATATTCTGCCGACAAGTTATTGGTGACCACGCGAAATTCACCAACCGCATCCACTGACGGTTTCACTGCTTGCGCTTCAAATCCCACCGGGCCACCGGAATAAGTTCCCGAGTTATCCACCCCATCAATATTCACTTGTACTTGATAGCCGTGTTGCCCGCCAGCGGAGAAGACTCCTTCACTTTGCGGGCGGGACCCACGCGCTGGAGCGGCACCTGCTGTGAGTCGCGCCAGTTCCAGAAAATTACGACCGTTTAAAGGCAACTCCACAATTCGCTTGTTATCGATCACTTGGCCAACGGTGGAAGTCTCGGAATCAAGCAGCGCTGCGGTGGCTGAAACACTGACACTCTCCGTCAAGGTGCCAGGCTTCAATATGAAATCGACACGGGCGGCTTGGCCAACGTCCAGCTTGATATCGGGGACTTCAGACGTAGAAAATCCTTTATTGGAAGCCCCCACTTTGTAGCGGCCGACCGGCAGGCTTGGGACACTATAGAGTCCCGATTCATTGGTTGTGACTTCCCGACGCAGACCGGTTTCAAGATTAGTGAGCGTTACCTTGGCCGCAGGAATGACGCCTTCGGATTGATCTTTGACACTACCTTGAATCGATCCGGTCTGAGCAGACAGCGTGAAGCAAAACGTCACAAATGCAGTGATGTGGAAAAAGCGAGAAAGCATATTAAGAGCCTATAACAATTCAACAGGAAGAACGATGAAACACGGTATTATTAAACTTCTTCCCAGATGAGTGAACCAAACCGCAACATACCGGAAATGTTCCGGCCTAGCGAATGGGTACTGCTAGCCTATTTCAGCTACACCGGTATTCTTGCATTCCAATACAATTTGCCTGCAGGGCAGAAGGTTCTTGGATTGGCAGTGCCGTTGGTGCTTTTTGCGCTTGGCTATCTGGACTCATCATTCCTTCGCCGACGTTGGACCAGCATGGTTAGAGACTGGCTTCCTGCTCCATTAGTATTAGCAGCCTATTGGCAAGTAAATTGGTTCCGCGTAGATTACCACCTGGAAGAATTGGAACGTTTGTGGCTGACGTGGGATCGCTACCTGCTGAATGAATTAGGATTGCGTGCGGCGGTGGAAAGCTTAGGTCCAGTGATCCCTTCCTTGATTGAGATCTCCTACTTGCTGATGTACGTTGTACCTCCATTTTCCATTGCTGCATTTTACATTCTGCGTAAGCGTGACCGTATTGAACAATACATGTTTCCGTTCCTGCTGGGAACACTTTCCGCCTACGCCATGATTTCGCATTTCCCATCTGGTTCACCACGCGTGGAACATGCAGGGTTGGACTTACCCAATATCTTTACTGTGTGGAGACAATTCAATATCTGGATCTTGAACCATGGCGATATCCAAACCAGTGTCTTTCCTAGTGGGCACGTTACAGCGGCATTTTCTGCAGCGTTTGGCATGATGCTGGCGCTGCCGGAACGCCCATGGTTTGGACGCATCCTGTTGATCAACTCCTTCCTAATTCTTGTGGCTACTGTTTATGGCAGGTATCATTATGCTGCCGACGGAATCGCCGGATTGGCTATCAGCTTGACCGCCCTCTGCATCACTTTATATCTGCGTCGGGGCGATGTGGAATCAGAAGACGTCGCAGCCAGCTATCCAGAAGCTGGATAAAGTTATACACTAACCCTCATGCTTCAAACTCGCTCACGCTGGGCGCTGTGTGTCTTCCTATTGTTGGGCACCACAATCAACTACCTGGATAGACAGACGCTTAGTCTGATGGCCCCATTGATGAAACAAGAGTTGGGCTTAACCAATGAGCGACTGGGATTATTATTCTCACTCTTCTACTTCTCCTACACTGGCGCGCAGTTCATAGCCGGTGGACTGGTAGATCGTTCCAACTTGCGATGGGCTTATGGAGGAGCCGTTTTACTGTGGTCCATGGTTGGATTGATGACTTCCTTCACCACCGGATTTTTCAGCTTGGGAGTGTTCCGGGTTTTGTTGGGAATAACTGAATCACCCAACTGGCCAGGGGCGCTGAAAATAGTTTCGCGCGCGCTTCCTGAAAAGGAACGAGCCATCGGCAATGGAATTTTCACTAGTGGCCAAAGCATTGGGGCACTCACCGCACCGTTGATTATTTTGACCATCGCCAATGCTTCGGGCTGGCGCATGGGATTCGTGACCGTTGGATTGATGGGACTCGCCTGGTTTGTGGGATGGGTCTGGTTTACGCGGCGAGAAGAATTCAAAGACCTGTGGCCTGCCGTTCCCATGGCCAGCGCAACAGCCAGTTACGGAGAAGTTTTGCGTCAACCAAAGTTCTGGTTAGTGGCTGTAATCACATCCACCGTGAACCCAATTCTTTATTACAACGTGAACTGGTTGCCCACATATTTCAATCAGGAACGGGGCATGGCACCAGGCTCATCAGACATGAAATGGATACTTACTCTAATCTATCTGGGGCTTGACTTGGGATATCTAACTTTTGGGCTGGCATGCTTGCGGATGCCTAGAATCGCAGTGTTCAGCGTGGCTACGGCATTGGTAGCATTGGCGGCAAGTGTCCCATGGATCGCGGATCGCACGACTATGACAGCAGTCCTAATGGCGTCTAACCTGGGGCTGGGAATGTGGATGTCAATGTATCTGACATTGACGCAGGAAGTATCGAAACAATCTGTATCCACGGCTATGGGTTTGGCGGGCGGAATCGGTTCCCTGGCCGGAGCGGTGCTCATGTGGATTGTAGGAAGAGTGACGGACCAGACCCATTCTTTTCAAGGACCATTTGTTGGCATCGCCGTGGCCATTGTGTGTGCCTGGATGGCTGGGGTTGCAGCGGAAAGAAAGTCAGCCTAATTCTTCCATTCCAAAATCATGCCCGCGTCTGTAGCAGCCCAAAGTTTGCCCGATGGCGAACCAGTCACTATCACACGATGAGCCACAGCGCGATAGTCCACCGGCATTTCTTCCCAAATTGCAGTTTGGTTCTTTGATAACTGAGCTCGTAAAATATGCACTTTGGATGGGGTTGGATTCGCCCGAAAGGAACCAATCGTCTCAGTCCCCCCAATGGTTGACATACCTTTTTGATCCATATAAATTGAGGTAATCGTACGATTCTTGTCGCGATAGATATTCGCGCTTTTGCCCGTGATATAGTCGATTTGCAACACTTCACTGGCAACTTCAAAGCTCTCTTCGAACGTCAGCAGTGAGACACCAATCTTGTCTCCTAGTACCACCGCTTGAATGCGACCGAACAAGGAAGCACTGGAAGCAGTCCACGATTCCCCACTATTGCGGCTATCCAGCATCAACGAAAGCGACGGCCATTGTCGTCGCCTGGATGCCCGCTCCGGTTCCATCCAATCAGGAAAAAGCCCTCCATCCATGCGCTTGGGTCGACTGGTGCCGACGATGATCAGATTCTTTTCGTGCTGCGCAATTACATCGTACGAGGAAGTTTCAGGATTCGATTCCAAGGCTTTGGCCGCTGGAAGAGCGACCCAGGTTAATCCCCCATCTGTGGTTTTCCAAACAGCTTTTGGATAACCGCAAGCATAGCCTTCCTTGGCAGAACTAAAGTGGATTGCAGAAAGTCCATCCTGCTTTTTCAGCTTCTTCCAATCTCTGCCAGATTCTTCCGTTTTCCAAATCCCTTTTTCCGTGGTCAGCCAGCACTGCGAATCATCAATGCAGGAAAGCGCCACCGGATTTTCTTTTAACGGAATTTCCGTCCACTTGGCACCACCATTGCTGGTGATCAGCATCACCGCCTTCTCCCTTTCTTTGGTGCTATTGATTACCCCAAACACGAAACCACGTTGATCTGAAGGGAATTGAATGCCCCTCATTTCAAAAGCAGAATCGGGCTTGTCGAAATAGTAATTGATTTTCCAGCGCTCCGCAGCGCTGGCTGTGAACATCAGCAAGGATAAGAAGACCAACAATAAATAAGACATAGGAAAATTAAGATTGGCGCACAACAGCAGTGGAAAGAGCTAATTCAATAGTAGCGGCCATCGCTAAATCTTCAGGACGAGTGTGCACCACCTGAGCTAAACAGCCAATCATTTCGCCAATTGTGGAGAGCAGCTCCATTTCATCGCCACTGTGATGGTGGGGTTGGCGATGCTGCACATTGATCACACCAACCACCTTGCCACGTGCAATAATCGGTGCCGAAAGAAATGCCTCATACGTATCTTCCACAAGTTGACTGAACGATTTGAATCGCGGATCTTTGTAGGCTTCGCAAGTGAGTGCCAGAAATGTTTTTTCACGGGCCACCCAGCCGGTTAGCCCCTCATTCACTTTTAATCTGATTTTTCCCAGCGACTCTTCATTTTTCTCACCACTGGCGGCGCAAAGAACCAGTTCCTTCTTGTCTAATAAATAAATCAGGCAAGAATCGCAACTGGTGAATTCCACAACGCGCGCAACTATAGAATCCAAAGATTGGCCAAGACTTTTTTCAGTGGAAAGATAACGGCTGATACGCTGCAACAAACGCAACTCCTGGTCAATCCGTTCCAGGCGGGTTTCAAGATCACGGGCTTTATTGGCCACTCCGTTATTATCCCACTGAAATGAACACCGTCCAGGTTAAAATGGTAAAAATGCATTCCATACCTTCGCCGGATTTTTCAGCACTGCCGGGCGACGAGTATTTAACATTCCATAAGCGACGCTATGCATTCCTGCTGGAAACAATTCGCGGCGAACTGCAAGGCGCGCTGGACCTTCATTGGCGATTCCTGGACGTTGGTCCTGCATTTCAAACTCACCTTTTGCGCGCCGCCTATCCTAATGCCAAGGTGGATACGGCAGGCTTCGTTGATCGCCGCTTTCCAGCACGGGTTGGCGAAGCTCATTTTGAAACAGACCTCAACTCGGCAGACCAACCAGACATCACAGGGTACGATCTGATTGTGATGGCAGAAGTATTGGAGCATCTTTACGCACCTCCTACGCAGGTTTTGACAAGAATCCGAAAGTGGTTGAAGCCCGGCGGATCATTGATTTTGCAGACCCCAAATCCCGTTAGCTTAGGCAAACGAATCCAACTGCTGGGTGGGCACTCCCCATTCGAAATCATTCGGGAGCACAGCACCAATCCTGGGCACTTTTGCGAGTACACAGTGGAAGATCTTTCCTCAGTAGCAAAGAGGGCTGGCTTTGAAGTGGCTGACCTTCAACTGACCAATTATTTCGGCCCCGATGGATTCAAGAATCAAATCTACAATTGGCTTTGCCTCGCGCTGCCCGGAAACCTACAGGATGGCATTACCGCCGTTTTGCGCAATCCGAAATCATTTGTTGGTGAATAAGTATTTGCCACCGCTTTCAAGCACCGTATGTAACGACTGCTTGCCTACCAGGTTTTCAATTTTAGATAATTCAGGACTTTCCAGCGTCAGATAAAACCGTTGCGGCGATAGCCACAAATTCTTGAATTCCTCATCGCCAATAAATACACCGGGAGCATTGGGCGCATAGGAACCATACTCCAGATTGTTGACGCGCCCATTCAGAATCAGCGCCTTTCGATTGGTGTAAAAGAACACCGATGAAAAAGTATAGTACTGTGCTCCCAGAATTAGACTGCCTTGCGGTGCACGGTTCAGAGCTTCAGCGATAGGCCGCGACCCCATGTAAGGATCAAACACGGTGAGCGCCAACCGGGCAGCATGGAAGAACAATACCATCATCGCTGTAAGACCAAGCACCAGCCGCTTTCCACGAAATCGCAACGCGCAAAGAGTACCCATGATGGTTGCTATACCGGCCAATATCAGGGGCGTGCGCAGATAAGCAAATGAGGCGATAGTAAGGTCGCCCATGTGGCCCAACGATAGTGTGTAGGCATCGGGATTCTGGGTCAGCGCTCGCGAAATATCACCAGGCGTCGGCAGGCTCCAAACGCTGAAGATCAGGAATACAATCGCCGCTGAAGCGATTGTCGTTACAATAGCAATCGCACGGGAACCCCAGTCCAGCCACTTGTCTTCTTGTGCCTTCTCTTTTGACAAAGCCGACGCCAGCCAAAGTGCGATGGCCGGGTAAGCAGGCATTGAGTAGTATTCCTGCGTCGTTGAAAATGTGAAGAACAGCATCAGGAAGCCAGCCCAACACAGAGCTAACCTTCGAGTAAGTGCGGCCCGTGACGTCCCAACTATTGGTTGCCGGATCGCCGCAGGAAAGTAGGCGCTCCAAGGGAACAGCCATTGCAGATGAAACAACCAGAACAGATGGCGCGGAACAGTGTTGTAATCGCGAGGATGGCGCATGTTCAGGAAGCGGAATACATGTTCGTTAAAGAAGTAGAACCAGAAAAAGCCATGATATTTGCCAGGTTCACTCTTCATGGTGAAATCGAAATACGGTGGATTGGCCAGGGTCGCGAGGATGTGCCAGGGCGCAGCGATGACCAGGATAATCAGCAGTCCGGTGAAGGGTCGAAGCCGCTGCCAGGTGCGCTTCACGAAAACTTGCTTCGTTGAAAAAAGATAAATAACTCCGCCTGCAATGGGGAACAGGACCGCAATCAAACCTTTCAGCAACAATCCTACGCCAATGGATGCGGCCAGCAATCCGCTCCATAACCAGGGTCGCGATTCCGATTCATCAAGCGCCCGCAGCAGACTCCACATGGCCAGCGTAATTGTCGCCGTCACCATTGCATCAGGGATTTGGATGCGCGTAAACAACCAGAGTCCAATGCAAGATGCCAGGATCAAGCCTGCATAGAGTCCCGCCAATTCGTTAAAGGCCCAAGCGGCAAAGAGTGCGCACAACCAACAGAGCAGCACTACAGATAGAGCCAGTGGCATGCGCGCAGCCCAATCATAGACGCCAAACATCTTCATGCTGATGGCCATCAGCCAGTAAACCATCGGCGATTTTTCAAGGTAAGCGATGCCGTTCAGGCGGGCGGTAACCCAGTCGCCAGATTCCAGCATGTTGCGCGCAATCTGAGCCTGCACCGCATCCACATCGTCCATCAAGGCAGGTGGACTTATAATGCAGCCGATGTAAATCAGCGCCGCAACGAGAAGGACGATTAGTTGGTAGTGCGGGCATCGCCCACGGTGATTTTCCATTGCTTCATCCACAAAAACAAAGTGAGCAGTCCCCACAGGTGATACCCATAATTCGCTCGACGCGCAAAGTGATCATCCATCAGTTTGCCGATGGCCCCTTCGCGAAACAGTCCGCACTCACGCACAGCCTGCGGCGTTAGCGTATCGGTGATCAATGGCTTCAACGTATTGCGAAACCAGTCATGCGCCGGAATATCGAACCCTTCTTTCTTACGATTCAAAATCGCCTCTGGAAGTTTACCGCGCAGTGTTTCTTTCAATACGTATTTCAAGGCACTGCCGTTGATCTTTAATGATTCCGGTAGCGAAGCAGCGAATTCTACAATGCGATGATCCAGGAACGGAGGCCGCACTTCCAGTGAATGCGCCATGCTCATGCGGTCGCACTTGTACAAAATATCGTCGACCAAATAGTAGTGCTGATCAAGAAAGATAAACGGATTCAGTTTTCCTGAGGCCAGAAATTCCGGTGCAATGGTGGACAACAATCCCACCGTTGGTTTGAAGTTGGCTTGCGATAAAAGCTGAGCCCGTTCGGTGGCAGTGAAAGTGCCATTCCAGAAACAATGCGCTTCGCCCGGCTCCAATAACGAACCTTTCAGGAATCGTTTCGCTTTGTACTCCAGGCTGATCTTGTCATCTGAAACAGGAAGCAGGTTGGCAGCTTGAAGGCCCAGTTGTCGCAATGGCCGGGGCACACCGCGCATGGAGCCAGCATAGCGATCCGCCAAGTATGTATAGTATCCACCGAACAGTTCATCGGCCCCTTCGCCACTCAAAGCAACAGTCACGTGCTGGCGACTCATACGGGAAAGGAACCATACCGGAAGCGCACCGGCATCAGCACTGGGCTCATCAGAATGCCAAGCCATTTTCTCAATTGCAGGGGCAAGTTCCACATCAGGATTCAAATCAAATTCATGGTGATCCGTTTCGTACTTCTCTGCAAGCATGCGGAAATAGGGGCTCTCATCGAATTTACGACCAAGGAAGGATACGGAAAATGTCTTCAGCTTTCGTCCTGCTATCTCTGAAGCGTAGTGGAGAATTGCCGAACTATCCACCCCACCCGATGCCCAAATTCCTAGCGGGACATCGGCGATCAAGTGCTCCTTCATAGATGCTTTCAACAACCCATCCAACGCTTCTTTCGCCGAATCAAGCGTCCATTTTGGATCAGGATTACAGGGCAGTTTCCAGTAAGCATCTTTAGTGATGCGCCCGTCCCGCCATTCCAACCAATGGCCAGGTTCCAACTTCGTGATCCCATCAACCAATGTGTGCGGCGTTGGAATATAGTTCAGCGAAAGGAAGTAGTTTAGACCGTTCAATGACAAGCGCCGGGGAATTTCCGGATGCTCAAACAGCACCTTCATTTCAGATCCAAAATAGAGATCTTCGCCTTGTTGATAAAGGTACAGCGGCTTGATGCCCATGCGGTCTCTGGCTATCACCAGACGCTTGCCCGATTCCATCCAGAGTGCCACGGCGAACATACCATGAAAGCGTTTGAAACAAGCGGTGTCCCATTGCAGAAAAGCCCGCAGGACTACTTCTGTATCGCAACGGGACCGGAACTTATGTCCTAAACTTTCCAGTTCACGACGCACTTCATTGTGGTTATATACTTCGCCGTTAAACACAATTACTGCATCACCATTTTCACTTACGATGGGTTGTTTACCACCTGCAAGATCGATGATGCGCAGCCGCACCGCACCCAGGGAAACTGTATCGGACTCCCATACGCCTGTCTGATCTGGTCCGCGATGATGAATAGTCGCAGTAGCACGTTCTATGCGCCCCGCCGGTGCCCTGGCCTTTCGATGAGTGAACCCCGCAATTCCGCACATAGGTTATTCGTAGCGGAGCGATTCCAGCGGCAGAATACGAGCGGCAGCGCGAGCAGGATAAATCGTAGCCAGATAGCTGACAACCATCGCCGCCGCAGCCACCCAAACACCGTCCGTCCAGCGTGGTTCAAACGGCACGTAGCTTAGCGAATAGACCGCTTCGTCCAGTTGAATCCAATGATAATGCCCAGCAAGATAGCTGATCGTGTAACCGCCGATGAGCCCCAGAGCAGTTCCAACCGCACCGATGATCAACCCCTGCAGTACAAAGATCTTCCGAATTTGCGAAACGCGAGCACCCATGGAAACCAGAATGGCAATGTCCTTATTCTTTTCCATCACCATCATTACCAGGCTGATCAGAATATTGAGTCCGGCAATTAACTCAATCAATCCGATGGTGATCAACGTTACAACACGATCCATTTTCAACGCGTTCAAAATGGGGCGATTCTGTTCCTGCCAATGCGTTGCCGCAACATTACCACCAGCCGCTTGTTCAATTTGCTTAGCAATCTCTGGAGCCTGATAAATATCGTCCACCCGAAATTCAATGGCACTGACAACGCCGGGCAGTGAGGTCACCCGCTGCGTCTGTTCCAGCGAAGCAAACGCCCACAAAGAATCCAGTTCAAAGAAGTCGCTCTTGTAAATGCCACACACTCGAAACTGATAGGAGCTTGGCCTTGGACCCAGCGGCGTAATCTCTCCCTGCGGGCTGATCACGGTGATGACGCTGTTCAACAGCATGCCGGTTTTTTCAGCCATAACGGAGCCGAGCAAGATGCACGGAAAGCGCTCACCCACCTTGCCGAGTCCATCCATTGAACCTTGCTTCATGTATTTGGAAAGGTCGGCAAAGGCTGTGGGGGATTGCATGTCCAGTCCCTTCAATACTCCGCCTTGACCACGTAAAGGGCCAGCAAAAAGTACTTCGCCAAACAACGTGGGATTCGCATTCAATACATGAGGCAGCTTGCTTAATCGTGTAGCAAGTTCCCGCCAGTTTTCGATTCCTTCAGCCGGGTTCTTCGATAGCAGCGTGATATGCGCCGTAGCTCCTAACAAGCTTCGCTGCAGAGTATTTTTAAATCCAGTGGTCACAGCCAAAGCAATAATCAGCGCCATAACACCAGCCGCTACGCCGAGGATCGAGATCACAGTAATGATTGAAATGACCGCCTGCTTGCGTTTCGCACGCAAATATCGCTGCGCCACAAACAATTCAAAGGACGGCATGGACGCCCCACTCTTGCTGATCCCAGTTCACCATCTAATCCAGCTTGCGAAAGTGATCCGCAATTCCAATGTGCCCTTCAGGACGCAGTAATGGAAACAGAATCACATCGCGAATCGATTTGGACCCCGTCAACAGCATGGTCAAACGATCAATACCGATCCCTTCCCCACCGGTTGGAGGCATGCCATACGACAGCGCACGAATATAATCTTCATCCATCTGATGCGCTTCATCGTCGCCGCGATCGCGCATACCGCCCTGCATTTCAAAGCGCCGACGCTGCTCATTAGGGTCGTTCAACTCCGTGTATGCATTGCCGATCTCCATACCAGCAGCGTAAATCTCGAAGCGCTCCACCATGGACGGTTCGTCGAGTTTGTTCTTTGAAAGCGGTGATACTTCCACCGGGTATTCGTAAATAATGGTCGGCTGAAACAGATGCTCTTCAGCCACGCGCTCGAAAATATCGGCCAGACATTCCCCGGCCGTACCTTTGTGCGAATGCTGCTTCAACCATTCCGGATTGTGAACATCTTCCATAGTGGGCTTGGCATCGCCCTTCCAGAATTCAATGACCGCTTCGCGCATAGTCAGTTGCCGAATATGACCGAAATCCAGCACCTGCCCATCGTATTCGACTTTCTCCGACCCCGTGGCATCAATGGCCACCTGCTTCAGCAACTCCGCCGTCAGTTCAATCAAGCCCTTATAATCCGTGTACGCCTGATAGAACTCAAGCATGGTGAACTCAGGATTATGATGCGAGGAAACCCCTTCATTGCGGAAGTTTCGATTGATCTCATACACCCGATCCAGCCCACCCACCACAAGTCGCTTTAAGTACAATTCCGGAGCAATGCGCAAGTAAAGATCAAGGTCCAGCGTGTTGTGATGCGTAACAAACGGGCGCGCCGCTGCCCCACCATAGAGCGATTGCATCATGGGTGTTTCCACTTCGATAAAGCTCTTCGAATCCAGTTGACGGCGGAACGATTGAACAATTTTGGCACGCATCACAAACACGTTGCGCACTTCTTCATTGGCAATCAAATCCAAATAACGTTGGCGATACCGTGTTTCCACATCTTCCAGGCCATTCCACTTTTCCGGCATGGGCAGCAAAGTTTTGGAAAGAAATTCAAGGGCTTTAGCTTGAACCGAAAGTTCGCCAGTGCGAGTGTGAAACAACTTGCCTTCAACCCCAATAAAATCGCCGATATCCAACATCTGATACAGCTTGAAATCCTTTTCAGAAAGGTTATCCACTTTAATGTAGACCTGCAGCTTGGCACCACCCTGGCTCAAGTGTAAGAACCCGGCTTTGCCTTTGCCCCGCAATGATTGAATGCGCCCGCATACCTTTACAGCAATGCTGGTGGCCTCTAATTCTTCCGCCGTTTTCGCTGAATACTCTTCCAGCACTTCCGAAAGCTGATGGGAAAAATCAAAGCGCTTGCCATAAGGAAGATGGCCAGCTTCGGCCAGCTCTTTAGTTCGGCGAACACGGGTTTCAAAAATTTCTTGTTCTAAAGACAAAACGAATTACCTCGGCAGAGTGGGTATGACCAGTTGATGCAGACATTCAAACCGCAGTCATCGGCGGACGATAACTTCACGCAAATTGTCGCGGGTCAGGAAAAATTTTACGGAATTAAAACGTTGGAACAAGCGTTCAATATCGCGGTTCTGAAGAATTTTTCCAGCCTGCCGCTCCCCTTTAGGACTAAGCCGCAAGCTGCGAGTCCCTTCCATGCGATAGGTGTAGCTTGGAACCATTCCATTGTTCGCTTCTGTATGGAAGGTTGCCAACAAGTAGGAACTGGGCTTCAACAATCCGAACAAGTGGTTGACGGTCATCTCTAAAAGATCGGGTGAAAGATATTCCAGCGAATCCCAAATCAGCGCCCCATCAAACATCCAATCGTCGTAAGCCAGGCACTGCCCAACAAATTTATCCAGACGTTCATGGTCAGCCTGATTTTCATAAAAATCGCCAGGAGAACCAAAGCAATCATCCAGCATCCTCAGGAAATCATCGGAATGGATGCGATGCCCCAAGCCTGAGATCACATCGACGTTAGCTTGGCAAAGCCCGGTGAGATCCAAAATGTTCAGCGACCCTTGGCCACGAATCGACGCCAGAAATTGTTCCACGCACTTGCTATCTATACAGCGATCTTCACGGGCCATTTTAACTGCCGCACCGGATGCTGAGCTGGAACGCGAGACCCCCCTGACACCAACCAAGGGCGCTGGCTCTGTTGCAGTGCCCAGAAAAATATTGCGTAGAGTGCTTCTCAACGTTGCGGAATCTCCTAAGTGTGCCGTTTACAATTTCAAAGTCTGGGGCTGAGGTACATTGATCGTCGGACCTGCGCCCGTTGCCGCTGCCGCCTTGGCCACTGGCTTGGTCACTTCAGGGCGGATAATGTCGATTGACCCCTTGAAATAGGCACCGTCTTCAATCACAATGCGCTGCGTCTTGATATCGCCCACCAGCTTGGCTTCTTTGCGGATTTCAATCTTGTCGGTGGCTTCCACATTGCCGTGGATAGTGCCAACTACAATGATCTCCCTGGCCTTCACAGTGGCCTTCAGCGTTCCATTCGGGCCCACCGTCAAGCGGTGTTCCAACATTTCAATGGCCCCTTCAATTTCGCCATCTACAATAAGGTCTTCACGACTGAAGATGTTTCCTTTTATGACGACGCTTTTGCCAATGGCCGCGGTACCGCGGGAGCTGGCGTCAAGTTGATCAAAGCCACGGGCTGGCAAGGTGCTCATAGGTATTCCCTCTCTGGCTAATTCTGATGGTGATGGCGGCGCCGATGACGGTCTCGTATTCGGCGGCACATCCTCTTTCCGGCGATTCCACATACGGACACCCTCCTGAGAAAAAATGCGTGAAATTCCATCGTAAACGCCACAGGCAGTCTATAGCAATCGTCCGAACCCTTAAATCTGCGATTACTTTGAAAAATCGTGTCATGCTGTCGCCTGGAATTAAGTCGATTTCGGGCTGCCTAACCCCTAACTAACTCCTCATGCGAGTAAATAACCAGGCGGCGAACAGAGCAAACACAACATCCGGAGCCCATGCCGCCACCGCTGGAGGAAGTTGATTAAGATTTCCCACTTTTTCAAATAACTGAGTAACCACGCCGTACATAATGGCCACAATAAAGCTGACCCCAATGGACGCCATAGACCCGCGGCTCCCCGTAAGAAAGGCGAAGGGTACCGCCAGCGCCGCCATGATCAGAGCAAATAGAGGGGTGGAAAACTTGCGGTGATACTGCACTTGAAGCTTCACCGTATCGAACCCCATCTGTTGCAGCTTCTGAATGTAACTTTCCAATTGCAGAAAGTTCATCTGCTTATACTGCTTTTCTTCCTGCAGAAAGTAACCGGGAGTCTCTTCTAATTCCGGGAAGGTTGTGGCCTGATAAGTGTTGTAACCCTCTACGTAAATATCTTTGAAATCACGCACCCAACCGTTTTGAAAAATCCAACTATGGATGCCATCCTGCCATTCAGCCCGATCCGCTGCAATGTGTCGACGTAACTGGAAAGTGGCTTTGTCCAACTCATACACATGAACGCCAACCATTACTTTTTCAGCCGCATCAAAATGTTTGTAATAAAAAATGCGCGATCCCATACCGTAGATCCACTTACGATCAGGACGTAACCACGTCTGTGTCGCTTTACCCATAATCTTGTTCCGCAGCCCGTCCTGGCGCAGATTAGCATCGGGAATAATGTAATGGTCGAAGGCAAATAAACCGGCACTCAACACTACGCAGGCCATCAAAACTGGGAGTGACAATCTGTACAAGCTGACCCCACAAGCTTTGAACGCAGTAACTTCATTTTGTTTCGATAAGATGGCGAACGTAGCTAGAACAGCTACAAGAACCGAGTAAGGCGCCGAATCATAAATCAACTTAGGAGTAAGAAAGAAATGATACTCGGCCACTTCCCACATAGAAATGTTGTTACGAAGAATGTGACCCATCAATTCAAAGAAGTTATAGACATGAGTCATTGCAATGAAGCTTACTAACCAAACAGTAAAGTAGAAAAAGAACTCACTTAGGATGTAAGTGTCCACAATCGAAGGGAGCATGCGCAGGCCGAACCCGAATTGCGGTCGGGCTTTGGGTTGCGTTCCTTTTATCCAACCAGTCATACCCTCAAAACGAAAACGAAACCAATCCTTGATCCGGCCCAAGTAATCGCGATCCCCTGGGTTTTCCAAACCTACCGTCAACAAGACAGCTCCAGTGGCGAACATTATATTCGGCAACCACGCCGCCAGCGGAACGGAAAGCTTACCTTGTTGTGCCAACTGAATCAGACTGATTTGCGCCATCCAATAGACGAACGCGAGAAACACGGTGATGACAAATGCTGCGGACTTGCCTGCTTTTCTGGAAGAAACGCCCAGTGGGATGCCCAGCAGCGCCAACAATAGGCAGGCAGGCGGAAGTGAGAAACGTCGATGGAATTCAATGGCCCCTTCGCGTGATGTTGCGATCTGCTTCCACAACGGAATGGTGTCCATATCGCGAAATGCCTGAGCCTTGGTTTCCCCCGGTCGCTGCGCTTCCAACACCTGATCACTGGGGGACGACCGCACGTTGTAATACAGCTTTGAGTCTTTACCCAAACTGTGCGTCTGCTGCTCTTTCATATGCAGTTGAATTCTATTCTGGCCCGGGTCAGTAATCGCAATCGCTTCCCGCGCCGTGGTGATTATGGGGGCATCGCCCATTTCCTGGGTACTTTTCTTGCGCTGTTCTGGCGGAGTCAGATCTGCAATAAAAATGTTCCGCCACTGCACTACCGGGCCCGCAATCACATCGCTCACATAAACCGTTTTATTGGGAAACTGCTCCGCAAACACACCGCCTTGAATTTCTGCGGTCATCTGTGCCGCCGCCAGTTGATTCAACACTCGATACGTTTCACGAATGGACCAGGGAGTCAGCCAGAGTGAACACGCGGCTGTGAGTAACATGCCAAAGACAGAGAACAAAATCACTGGAGTAAGCACTCGCCGACTTGGGATTCCGGCAGCGCGCATGGCCGTAATTTCACCATCGCTCGACATACGGCTAAGGGCAATCAGCACTCCCGCCAATACGCCCAAAGGAAGTGTAAAAGTAAGTGCGAAGGGTAAGATCAGCAGTAACAGATATCCAACGGTTGGGGCCGATGCGGATCCGCGCACCAGTTGCTCAAACAGAATATTGACTTGCCGTAAAAACAGAACAAACGTGAACAACAGCGTGCCCAGAAATGAGCCCGAGATAATTTCCCTTAAAATTGACCGTCCAAGCAGTCCCATTAATTAGAAGTTGTTTCGTAAGCCGGAGGCGGAACCAGGGGAAGTCGCGGCTTGTCGCTTTGTGGCTGTTCAATTTCTAATTCATCAAACAGCACGCCAGGCGATTCCACAGTTACGCCGTTCACATAAGCGCTACTGCCACCGCCGCTGCTCGATAAAGGGGCACTCGTTGCGTAATAGGAGAACAGGCTGGTCTCATTGGAAGCCGCAGTAATATCGCGCAGTGATCGCCCGGTGATGTTTCGGAACTTCACGCCGCGAATTAATTCTTCACGACCATCCGGGTACACTTTGTAAATCTGCAAGGGCAGGCTGAAGATAAAGTTGGAACCTGAAGATCGTGCCGAACTCATCAGTCGCTGGCGTTCCTCACCCGGTGCCGCCGATGGATAATCCAGCTTGCGAACCAGAATCCCATACGCTTTACCGCGCTGCTTCACTAAGTCGATTAAACTGGCTTTCAATGCAGCCATCGGTTTGGAATCACCCGCAGTAATTTCCACATTGCTCATGAAGGGAGTTTTGGCCCCGAATTCGCCAGGGAATCGTGCCCGACCGTTGGACCCTTCGTGCCCTCTAACCGGCTGACGAGTGTGCAGCATTGTCTTCAAAACACCTTTTTCAATGAGTGTCAGCGGTTCAGGAACTACGCCTTCCAAATCCACATCAAAGTTGCCCAGGTAGGGCTTACCATCAGCAAAAGCTTTGTGCGGAACATCCTTCACAGCAAAAAAATCTGGCAGAACTCGTGAGCCAATGCGAGTGCTCCAATCGCTCTGCGGAAGAGTCGCCGGTCTACCAGGAGGGGTCACTGGCGTTCGCACCGGACGAAGTTCATGAGCCAGTATTTGGGCCATCATCTGCGCCGCTGCCCGTGGCTCAAACAATACCGGACCGGTATATGCTTCTCCCACCTTGGCCTCGCGCAATGCCTTGGTGTTTTCTGCTATGCCGTTGATGCCTTGTTGAATTTCAGCGTCCGACGGAAGACCAGATTCCAGTTCAGAGCCAAAGGCAACATAGTCCCAAATGTTGGACCCATCGGCAGCTTGGGCCAGCGTCCGGGCACGAAGATGAAATGCACCTTCCGGAAAGCGCTGCTTCGAACCTTCGGAATTCATGTAGTAAGCCGTATCGCTGATAGCATCGAAATCCACTGAAGAATGCAAAATTTCCGGGAACTTCAAGAACAGGCGAGAAAGCGTAACAATTTTAGCCTTCCACTTTTCTTCGTCCAGCTTATAGTTGGCTTCAGGCAGAATCTTGACCACCGGCTTGGCTTCGGCAAAGTCGTTGAGCGGTTCGCTTTGGGTCAGGTCTTTCAGCGCTGCCACCTTGCGACTAAACGATTCCACAGCCGATTTATAAACGCGATCCGTGGCCAGCCAATATTGCTGACGCAGTAAATCGTACCCGCCTTCATAAGCCCACTGACCAGAATCGTAATTGGCACCAACGGCCATGCCTGTGTAAACTGAATTTCCATTGTCCAACTTTGCGCTGCCCACGCGAACCATCACTCGTGGATTGAAGGATTGGTTTCGCACCGCCCGCACCAAGCCGCCGGATGTGGCCGATGCCGTAAACGAATTGGATCGTTCCCCACCATATTCAATGAAATAGGGCGGATACGGATTAGGGCCTGGAATGCGGATTGCGCTGGAATGCTTTAGTTCATCAGCCATCGCCTTCAAAACCGGATCGTCATCAACCACAGTCTGGGCACATAACAGCAAGGGCGAAAAGAACAAAATCAGATAGCGAGACATTACTTGCTTGCTCCTTCCGGGCGGCTCAAAAATGGCCGCAAATCCCTGGCCTTACTCTTCTTCTGCACTTCAATTTCAGACACCAGCAATGCAGGCGAAATGGCCGAAACCGGCACATATCCAGACTCTGCTCCGCAGTACCCGTTGAATACTTCCGGGGTGTCTGACGTGGCCATGATTTTCGCAAAACTCGCTAGCGGTGTTCCGACAATATCCACCCCTCGAACCAGTTCATCGGGGCGTCCATCGGTATAAACGCGATACACCATCAACGGCATCACAGTGAAGGCCTGCAACCCAGCCCGACCCGTGGTTGTGTATCCGCCAGTGACCTTTTCAAAGTAAAGGCCGTAGGGCTTGTTCTGCCGTTTGACTTCGGCAAGCAACATTTGACGCAGTTGTTTTTCGGGAACTTTTTTGGACGATTCTACAATCAGGTTCGATTGCCGGGAAACGATCTCTGCCCCCGGTTGTCGACGGCCATGTCCATTGGAGGCAGGAAATCCTTGAATCGGTGATCGGGACAATAGAAAGGTTTTCAAAATCCCCTTTTCCACCAGATTCACAGGTTGCGCTTTCACCCCTTCATCATCGTAATCGTACCAGCCGTGCAGGTCGCTTCCTGCAAGATGGTGTTGGGTAGGATCGAAAATAACCGATAAGAATTCTGGAAGTACGTTTTTGCCCACGCTCTTCGTGAACGTCTGCCCTTCTCCTTCATCTTTCTGACGATGCCCCTCAACCCGGTGTCCGAAAATTTCATGGAAAAAGACTCCGCTCGCTTTGCCAGAAAGAATGGCCGGTCCAACAAACGGTTCGGTTTCAGGAGCCTTTAGCAGACCCAATAAATCGGCAGCCGCTTTATCCACGGCAGTCTTCACCACCTGATCTTTCGGCAAACGCTGCATGGTATCGGCTTCAAAGGTTTCGCTGGCAATCAGGTCCATACCATCGCCATGCTTGGCCCGGGCGCTGATGGTGATGCGTGAAAACTGGCGACCATGTTCCAACTGGGTGCCTTCAGTATTTACAAAATATTTGGTCTCGCGACGTCCCAGCACGGAAACCCGGCTGTTGAGAATTTCCGGATATACCGTAAACATCTTGGACCAGGCGCGAACTTTGGGTTCCCAAAGAGGAGTGGCAAATTGAAGTGAGGCGGGGGTGGCTGTGTGAATTTGCGGTTCGGCAAAGGAGAAATCACCAGACGGATCGTCCGGTTTCACTTTCACATCCTGATCGGTCCGCAATCGCAACAACCGTTGGGAGGCCATGCGATAGACCCGATCCGTTTCGGCCCATAGAAAGCGCTTGATTGCGTCTGGATTATTATCCACAGACACTGGCAAACCGCCAGTAAAATAGGCCGGATCGCGCTGATTGCGATGATAATTGTCGAATTGCATGGTGCCCGCGCGCACCGTGACGTCTAGAGTTCGGGAATTTGTGGAATCTCGGCCCACCACTGCGCCACTCGAAGCATCAATGGATTCCTGTTGTTCTTCAGTGATGGCGTAAGCAGCAAAATAGGGCGGTGGTTCCCCTTTCTCTTTTAGTATCTTGAAGTTCCGTTCCAGCTCAGAAGACAGAATGTCCACCAAACGAGGAGGGTTGATAGCGGCACCCCACAAGGCCAATCCCGAAAGAGCCGCTGCAATTGAAACGCGTTTCCAGTAATGCACTGTGCTTAGAATAGCAAAACGCGCTCAAACAGAAGCTCTTCAATCAAAAGTGTTACCAGCGAACAAATATCGATTAAGGAGGCGGCTGGAGTGACAAGCTCCAGCCGAAGGAGAACAACAACACGGACCTGACAAAAAATTTAGCTGGCAGTAGAAAGTTCGATCAGCCCTTTTTCCTTCATAACTGAAAGTGCCAGCCCATAGCGACCGCGGACGCCAGTCTTTTCAAAAATGTGTTTCAAATGGATTTTTACAGTTCCAGGGCGGATTCCCAATTCCCTGGCGATCTCTTTGTTTTTCAGCCCTTGTTCCACCAATTCCATCACTTGCTGTTCCCGTGGCGTCAGTTCGCTACGAGAATATCGTTCCATGCGACTGGATTCCCGGAAAACGCTATCGGCCATCCAACTGGACCCATTGGCAACCGATCTCAAACAGGCCATCAATGTGTCTGGGTCAGAAGTTTTGCGGACAATGCCTTTGGCCCCTGCTTGCAGAAACCGCAGTGCTTCCGCTTCAGTAATGGATACTCCCCACAAGACCACTTCCAAATCCAGATAGGAAGCCCGTTTAATGCGCGTTATCCATTCCAGAACCGCCTGTATCCCCAAGGACTTATCCAGAATCACCAGGTTCGGCTGACAGGTGCGAATCACCTCCGAAGCCTCATCCAGTGTGGAAACACTGGCCATGTGTTCTAATTCACCAGATACCGATAACAGACTTCTCAGCCCTGCGGCGGTTATCGGTTGTGTTTCACAAATCAAGACTGTCTTTTTCGTCATGGATTGCACTTGCATTGTCATTACTATGTCTTGCCTAAAAACCTCTTGAACCTCTTCTTGCCTCACTGCATTCTCCTTTGCGTACCGCCAATTTGCACCAGGATGTAGTCGGATTGTCTTACTCCTTGCTTCCCCATCCTGAAAAGGCATATCGACCAAGGCCACATAAGGTTTAAGTTATTTATTCATCAAACAACTCTCACGTTTTTATGATTTTTTGCCGATAAAACTATTCAAAAGCATTTGTATAGCAATTCAAAGACGGTTCCTAACAGCGAACCTTCATATTTTCGGACTTTTTCTTGGTGAATAGGAATACCATCATTTTCGACTTCATAGCAGTTAGGGGACCGGTATTGCGGAGGGTTGAGTGAGCGCGGGTTGGACCATTCTTCTGATCAGCCCGAATCGCAAAACAGCAGGAGAGGTGATTGCGCTTACCACGCAACAACTTCCATCCTCTGCTGTCACCGAACTCAGCGGCTATCCTACGTCACGCATCCTACAGGAGTTGCGCCAAAGTGGTGGCGCGAACCTGTGCTATTTAGATGTTGAATCCGACCCGGCCAAGGCGCTGGCCACCATTCCCGATCTTTTGATGGTCAATTCTGCAATGCAGATTGTCACCATCATCGGCAAGAACGACCCGGACCTGATTCTGCAATGTCTGCGACACGGCGCAGCGGAGTTTCTGGTTCAACCGTACACCGCTGAACAGTTTCAAGCAGTATTGACCCGTTTGGCCACCCTCAACCCCGCTGTGGTGGCTGCAGAGAACAGCAAAGTGGTTTGTGTTGTGCCTGCCAAAGGAGCTTGCGGTGCCAGCACCGTGGCCGCTAATCTGGCCATTTATTCCAAACGGCTGAACAAAAATAAGAAAGCCCTGCTGGCCGACCTTGATCCGGTTACCGGAACCATTTCATTCCTACTCAAGTTAAAGTCAACGTACAGTTTTGTAGACGCCATGGCCCATGAATCAGAAATGGATGCCAGCATCTGGAACGGTCTGGTGGTTCCTTCCAACAATGTCGACGTACTGCTGCCGCCCGATAACGCCCTGGAAATTCCGTTTACCGTGAAAAACGCCAGCCAGTTGATCCAATTCTCACGCACCCAATACGAAATGGTGGTCATTGATGCCGGGTCGGCATACGGCGATTGGTACTTGAGCATGGCCCGTTTAGCCGACGAAATTCTTTTGGTGGCCACCAATGAGCTGCCGTCGCTGCAAGCGGCGCAGCGCGTAATGGGTTATTACGAAACCAATCACATTCCAGTAGACAAAATTAACCTGGTCATCAATCGCTATAACGATTCAGTGGGTCTTACCCAGGATATGATCGAAATGGCGCTAACCTCAGAAGTTCGTCAGTTGATTCCCAGCGATTATGAATCCGTCCAACGCGCCCTGCTTGACGGCAAACAGGTACCTTCGGCAACTTCTTTCGGAAAAAGTATGACCGCCTTGGCTGAAAGTGTGTTCGGCAAAGATGAGCCATCGCAAAAGAAGTCCACCTTCTCTGGCATGTTCGCTGGCCTGTTCAAACGCAAGTGAAACATCAGTTGACTGAAGTAAACTGAGATCTTGCTGGTTATTACCGAAGCCAATGCCATTGCCTACCTCTCCGCCCAGTGCCCCAATTGGATGCCATTTGGCCTTCCCCTCAGCCTTGGTGGCGGGATTTCAAACACTGTCCTTCAAATTGATACCGGCATAGGCAGCATCGTTCTAAAACAGGCCCTACCCAAGCTGCGCGTCGCCCAGGATTGGTTTTCCGACCCCGCCAGAACTCTCCGTGAGGCACAAGCTCTAAACGCTTGCGCTCAGTTCCTGCCCAGCGGCGGTGTGCCGCAAGTCTTGCTTCTGGATCAGGAAAACTTCATCTATGCCATGGAAGCTGCACCCAACAGCTTTGTCGATTGGAAACATCTGCTGATGTCCGGCATTGTGGATCAGTCCACCGCAGCCAAGGCAGGGGACATTCTGGGTCGTATCATCGCGGCCAGTTGGCGCAATCCCCACCTGGAACAGGAATTTGGCAACCAAACTGTATTTCAGGAACTCCGCCTGGAACCGTATTACCAATCAACGGCGCGCAAACATTCTGATCTGGCTACGTTTTTCGAAGATCTCATACTCAGTTGCCACCAACGTCGCCTCAGTCTGGTGCATGGCGATTGGAGCCCCAAGAATCTGCTGGTCTCCGCCGATCAGGTAATGGCCATTGATTTTGAGGTAATCCATTTTGGCGACCCTTCGTTCGATGCCGGTTTTCTTCTCACCCACTTAATGCTGAAGTCATTCCACTGCCCGCAATTGCTCGATGCGCTGGAACAAGCAGCTCTCAACTTCTTTCACCAAGTGCGCCAACATCTCCCCGAATCACCCGATGAATTTGAAGACTTCACGATTCGTCATTGGGGGGCACTGTTGTTGGCCCGCATGGACGGCAAGTCACCCGCCGAATACATTCAAGACGACCAAACTAAGCAGCTCATACGGCTGTTTGCCAGGCAGTTGATCGGCCATCCATCATCGGACGGCATCGCCGGAGTTTGGTCAGCACGCAGGAAAATATGAGCCTACGAATCACAAAACTGGATGCCTGGGAAATTTTGGATTCCAGGGGCAATCCTACACTGGCCGTTGCCGTGACTCTATCTGACGGGTCCCTTGGCGTCGCCCAGGTGCCCTCTGGTGCCTCTACGGGGCGCCATGAAGCAGTGGAGCTGCGCGACCACGACACAAGCCACTACCAGGGGAAAGGAGTGCGTAAGGCGGTTGCCAATGTAGTTGGCCCCATTGCCGCCGCGCTCACCGGATATCCAGCAGAAGACGCTGCGGCAGTGGACCGGTACCTTTGCAACCTGGACGGAACTCCCAACAAATCCTTTCTGGGTGCCAATGCCCTGCTCGGCGTTTCTTGCGCCCTCGCCCGATCTCTTAGCACTTCCCGCCGTGAACCCTTGTGGCAGACCTTGCAACACCAAGCTTTGCAACACCAGGACAGTGCCGTATTTCCAGTGCCCATGATCAACATTTTTTCTGGCGGATTGCATGCCGGGGGGCAAATTGAGTTTCAGGATTTTCTAATCATTCCCCACGGCTTTGATACCTATTCCGAATCGTTGGAAGCCGCCGTGGCTATCCACCGTGCGGCAGCCCAGGTGATTCACCAGTCCGGCTATCTGCTGACCGGCGTTGCTGATGAAGGTGGATGGGGTCCACGGTTGGAATCGAATGGGAAAGTGCTTCAGTTGCTGACCAGATCCATTGAGCTTGCGGGCTTCAAACCATCGGAACAAGTGAGCATTGCCATTGACGCCGCATCCACACATTTTTTTGAATTTGGGGAATACCATTTGCGCTCCGAAGGTCGTAGCCTTTGTTCAGCAGAAATGGTGGACCTGTTCCAGCAGTGGACTCAACAATTCCCCATCGTATCCATTGAAGACGGGCTGGCCGAAGATGATTGGGATGGCTGGCAATTGTTGACGGCCCAACTGGGCGAGCATATTAATCTGATTGGTGACGATTTATTTACCACCGATACATCGCGTTTGCAGTATGGCATTGACACCAACGCAGCAAACGCGGTGCTAGTAAAAATGAATCAGATTGGGACGCTTACGGAAACGTTTCGAGTGTTGGAATTGGCCGCAGCCCATGGCTACAGCGCAGTGGTGTCGGCTCGTTCTGGCGAAACGGAAGACAGCTTTTTAGCCGACCTGGCCGTGGCCAGCGGCGCTGGTCAAATCAAGATCGGCTCCATCACCCGGTCAGAACGATTGTCGAAGTACAACCGGCTTCTTGCAATCGAACGGGAGGCAAAGCTGCCATACCCTGGCAGAGAGTTTCGTGCCGGTCGCAAGAAGCTACTTCAATAAATTAATGGTCCCGCGGCAGGTCTTCGCGCCACAAGAACAGATCACTTTATCCACGTCTTTCGCAAAGTGATAATCAATGGTAAGTTCCTCTCCCTTCACAATGGGCCGCTTGGTCATATAAAGTATATGTTCCTTAAACACCCAGGCATACAAGTTGGGATCGCAGCAATGATTAATGTACTCCGCGCCGCTGCCGCCAACGGATCCATCCAGGGTCCAGTAGGAATTCAGGGTGAACATGTAGTTCAATTCTGCATCACCACGAATCTTGGTTTCTTTGCGATTGCAGCGTTCGCCGGTGTACTCCATCACTTTCTTTTTGGCTGGAATATCTTCAAGGGCGTAAAGTCCCCAGCGGTGAATTTCCGAAGGAGCAATCTTCATCTTGAAGAAAGCATATTTTGGGTTGATTTGCGGTGTAGTCGAAGCCTGCTTCGGTGCAGACTTCGACTTCGACGGATTTTTTACAGGCATTCTTATGTATGGATCAGCTAGGGCTAAAATTCGTCTTCTCCACCTGATTTGCTCTTATTCTTTCTACGCATGAACACAATTCCCAGCAGCGCGAAAGCTAGTACACCGGAAATAATTTTTACAGTTGTCTCGTCCATTTGAGTAAGTATCCTCCTCCGCTCAGGATCCTTAAGGGGATCTAGATCCTCTGAATTATAGATGATGAAGGGCTGCTTAATCCACAAGCAACCACTTGAAATTTATGTTTTCCTTAAACACGCATCAGTCGGAAACTACTCGCATGCATGCAAAAAGCTTGGCTTTTCAAGGCCGCTCCCTCGCGGTCACGGCTCGGTAGAATCAGTCCGTTACCGAGCCGTGACCGCGAGGGAGCGGTCTTGAAACTACAGTAATCCCAACAACGGTTGGAGCGGATGAAGGAAAACTATGCGGCATTGAATTGTCTCCTACCGCCAATCAAACCGCAGGAGGCCACATTACTCCATCGGAAAACTTGCCCAACTGCTTAAACCACATTGCCCGAAACCGTCGTCGTATGACCGTATGCACCACCAAAGTTTTCCATTGCTGAAGCTTCGCTGCTGCCGATTCCGCGTCCTGCTTCGATCCATAAATTCCATACATGGTTGACCCGCTGCCCGTCATCCCGGCAGGCGATGCGCCCGTTGCCCATAACCGTTTTTGAATCGCAGCTAATTGTGGAAATTGCTCAAATGCGGAAGGTTCAAAATCATTGACCAGACTCCCTCTCTTATCCCCATAAAATCCACGCCCTTCCCCTTGCCAAACTTGCGCTTCGAATGCGGCAGTAGATGCCGATTCCGCTCCTAAATTGGCCGAAATAGTTTGATATGCTTCAGGCGTTGCAATGGGAAATCCCGGAGTCACCAACAGCACTGCTTCACTGGGACCATCGGGCAATGGGTAAAGCTCAGTTCCTCGCCCCAGCCCAATCGCTCGCCCGCCATGTAGGAAGAAGGGAACGTCGCTGCCCAACCCCGCACCAATCCGCGACAAGACGGCTAAAGGGATGCGTCTTTTCATCAATGCTGGAAGCCCTAACAACATGGCAGCGGCATTGGCAGACCCGCCGCCCAGCCCACCACCCATGGGGATTCGCTTGGTGAGCTTGGCATGAATCCGCCCCCCTATGCCGGCTTCATCCAGCAACGCATGAGCAGCCCGCACAATCAGGTTATGCGGAATGTCCAAGTTCGCTTCCAACGTGATTTCGCGCACGCGGGAGGGCCGGTAACTCAGGTCAATCCAATCGGCCAGGGAGATGGTTTGAAACAAGGTACGCAGCTCATGAAAGCCATCGGGTCGCTTTGAAAGTACGCGCAGCCCAAGGTTCAATTTCGCATTGGCAATCAGCCTGACTGTAGATTTTTGCGATTCGTTAGTAGTGGATAAGCGAAGCGATTTTGAAACCATCCAGCCGCTCCCGTCCTTTCAGAAAATCCAGTTCCAATACAAACGCGAAACCAGCCACCGTGCCACCCAACTGCTTCACAAGGCGAGCCACAGCCAATGCCGTTCCGCCAGTGGCCAACACATCATCCACAATCAAAACCCGCTGGCCAGGCGACACAGCATCTTTGTGGATTTCCAGAATGTCGGTTCCATACTCCAGTGCATATTCCACAGATTCAGTCACCGATGGCAGCTTTTTCGGCTTGCGTACGGGAACAAATCCTTTGCCCATGAAATAGGCAACGGAAGGCGCAAAGAAAAATCCGCGAGCTTCAATGCCAATCACCACATCCACATCGGGCACCGGGTAAGCATTGGACAACCCCACCATAACCTCGCGTAGGCCTTCAGGATCTTTCATCAGCGTTGTAATGTCGAAAAAATTGATACCAGGTTTGGGAAAGTCGGGCACTTCTCGGATCAGCGATTTCAGATGGTTCATAGAGTTTTTGATTGTAGCATTAGCGTTCACTTTCTGAATTGAGTGGTCGGACTCACGGCGAAGGGAAACTGGGGATTAAAACTGGGGTGTCCGTCTTGCTAGGCGGCGGTTGTTATCTCCACCTCACCGGCCAAACTGGATGGTTCGGGAATTGGATAGCCGAATTGCCGTAGCGTGTCCAAGTGGCCTTGGATGGCCTCTCGAATGTTTATTTTGGTCTCCTCTAACGTGCGGCCTGTGGTCATACAGCCCGGCAGATCCGGCACATACGCCGCCCAATTGGCTTTGGCTTGCTCGAAGATCACAGCATATTTGACGTTCATTTTTTGTCCTCCAGTTCAGCCGCCCTGAGATTGGTACCAGCGAGAAAGGGCAAGTCACTTAATCCTTAAAGTGACCCATTAGCGTTCTATGCGAAAGTTTTGAAAGTTGGAATCCACTACTGCTTCCTGTTCTTCCATGCGGCGAACCTCTCCCCATAAAGGACCTTTTCGCAACCATCCAGCCAGTTCCAGCAAAGCATCTGCCGACCCCATGGCGTACACTTCAACCGATCCGTCATCCAGATTCCGTGCATACCCCTTGACGCCTAAACAGGACGCCTGCTTCTGGGCAAAGTAGCGATAGCCAACCCCTTGAACCCGCCCGTGAATCACATAACGACGTGCCAGAATCATAGCCATTACCAAATGCCAATCAGCTTCCACCAACCGAAGCCAATGGTAGACCAGATCAACAAGTTCACCAGCGAGACCACAAATCCCACCCGCCACCAATCCTTGAAACTTACATAGTCATGGGCAAAGAACATGGGCGATGGCGTGGTTCCATAGTGCGTTAGCCCCGCCGATAAATTTACGAAACAAGCAAAGGCATAACAGACCAATCCAATGGGTGCGCCTTGCGCTTTCAGCACTGCCACAAAGGGCGTATACATGGCCAGCAGATGCGCGGTGATGCTGGCCAATCCGTAATGCACATAAAAATAAATCAACAAGGCGGCGGCAAAAAGAATGGGCCAGGGTTGCGATCCAAACACGCCAACCACCCCTTTGGCCAGCTCCGTGGTGACTCCAGTCTCATTCAAAATCTTGCCCAGGTTCACTAATCCGCCATACCAGATGAACATGTCCCAAGCCGTTTTTTCACTGCGTACATCCTCCCACTTCAACACCCCGGTCAACAGCAAGGCACAACATCCCAGCAGGGCTGTAATTGTGATGTCCAGGTTGTGCCAGCTTCCTTTAGAAACCCACAGGTAACAGACCGCAACAAATACAGCGGAGAGAATCTTTTCATGCCCGGTCATGCCACCCATGGCTTTTAGTTGTTCCATGGCAAATTGACGAGCAGCCGGAGTCTTCCGAATCGTCGGTGGAGACATGCGCATAACCACCCAGGGAATTACCGCCAGGGACACCATGCCAGGGACAATTCCTGCCATAAACCAGCCCCCTACGGTCATGGTGTAGCCAAGCTCTTTGGCCATTCCGGCGGCCAATGGGTTGGATGCCTGTCCCGTAAAAAACATTGCACAGGTGACGCAGATGCTCTGGTAAACCGCCATCATCAAATAGCGTCCCAATACATCCGCAGTAGGCCCTGGTGACGACCCATACAGCTCTGCAATAGAGCGCACAATGGGCAGGACAACGCCACCGGATCGTGCTCCATTCGATGGAATAATGCCCGCTAGTGAAAAATCAGATAGCGCCAATGCGTAAGTGACCCCAATGGAAGTGCGTCCAAAAATGCGCACAAAAAACAACGCAATGCGTCGGGCCAGACCAGTGTTGATCAGGGCTCGTGAAATGAAAAATGCCGCCATCACCAGCCAAACCGTAGTATCGGCGTAACCGGCCAAAGCCTTGGTGATGGGGATGCCTCCCACAATGGTTGAGACTGTGACGCACAGCAAAACAAATGCGCCGCCGGGCATAGGCTCCAGAACCAAGCCCAGTACCATGGCGATGAACAATCCTGTAAAGTGCCAGCCTTCCGGCTTCATACTGGCTGGCTTAGGAATCAAGTAGGAAAAAATAAGATATACAGCAATGAGGATGGCGAACGAAGCGATCCGGCGTTTCGGCGACTGCGGGGTATTCTCAGACACTAGTGGAGCATCATACCATCCCAACCCACCCGTACACGTCGCCTATTCTAACCCCAACGAATTAGGCCGATTACTTTTATCTCACTCCTGAAATTGGACCGGTTCAAAGGATTTATCTGACCCGTTTTCCAACACCTCAAATGTCATACTCTACTCATCCAAACCTAAGGAGCTTCCCTTGCAGCGAATCAGTATTCTGATGACCCTGGCAGTTGTTGGCATCTCGCCATCAATGAATGCGTCGGTGATTGTTCCGACGTACCGCATCACAAGCTTGGGGACTCTGGGGAGCACATCCAGCACGGCCTATTCGATCAACAATCACGGCGCCGTAACTGGAATGGCCACCACCGCTTCTGGTCAGGAAATTGCTTTCCTTCATGACGGCTTTGTAATGACGGCTTTGCCGTTGGGCAATGGAGCGTTCATGAGCAGTGGTGCCCGCATCAACGAGAGTGGATTCGTGGCGGGCACTACTTTTTTTGGTTCAAGGGCACAGGCCACTTACTGGAACAGTGTGGATCATTACTTATCGAACTTTGGGGGAACAGAAGGCTCCTCTTCCGGTCTCAACAACCTTGGCCAATTGGTGGGCACGTCTCAATTTGCCGATGGACATGCAGAAGCGTTTTTCTGGAATGGATCGCAAATGCAAGCACTGGGCCTGCTGCCCGGAGGCGACTGGAGCTCGGCAACTTCCATCAACAACACCGGGCAGATCGTGGGTACGGCAACCAATTCCACGGGAGCCTTTCGTGCTTTCATTTGGACGGCCAGTGGCGGCATGCAGCAAATCGGCTCATTGGGTGGCCGCAATAGCAACGCACTGGATATCAATGATGCGGGAACCGTTATTGGCAGTTCCCAAATCCCCTATGGCTGGACCCACGCGTTTCGTTCCATGGGAGGCATCATCGCTGACCTGGGTACCTTAGGAGGCGGAAATAGTTATGCTTACGGGCTCAATAATGTGAACGACGTGGTTGGCTATTCTGACAATGCCGATGGACTGAATCGTGCGTTTTTATTCCGCAATGGAGCACTGATCGACCTGAATGCCTACCTGCTCAACAACTCCGGCTGGACGCTGGAGCAGGCTTACGACATCAACGACCAAGGACAAATAGTGGGAGTAGGAACTTACAACGGCATGCGCACAGCTTTCCGATTAGATCCATTGAAGTCGACAATCGGCCCATCTGGATCGCTACCCGTCACAACACCAGAACCAGCGACGCTGCTAGCCTTTCTGGCCGCTGGAGGGGCCGCCATCGCTTGCCGTTCCAGGCTTAAAATCAGTTAAAGCTGAATCCCGAAGTTGGGTGGTTGAGTAGGGCAAGCCTCCTTGACTAGGTGATTAGTCTTTCCCCCCACGAAAGCTGAAGGCCATTTTATCTGGCATTCAACCCTGCTCAACGTTATGTAGTTTTTCCAATTCCAAAAGTTTCCTAAGCGCTCGAAGGTGTGAGAAAAGCCAGCTAGGCGGCTCGGCCCGCTCGCTTGCGAGCGAAGTTTTCACCCTAATTTCCAACAAACTATCCCAACTAACATGGAAATCCATGGGCTTTGGAGCCAATGGATGGGTTCTTACTTAAATAACCCTGGTCAATGGTAATTTTTGGAACTTGAGCGGACAAGTTCAGACAGCAAATCGTCGCCATGGATATCAATCGAAAGTGTCGCATTACCAGCTCTATATCGGCAGGTAGGCACTTTTTGTGGAGGACTGCCGCCAATCCCATAATATTTTCAAGTTCTGATAAGAACAAGTTAGGATGCATTCCATAAAAAACCGACCAGGGTTTGGAGCCCTGGTCGGTTTTTGGTTCGGTTATTAGCGAAGTGTTAGAACGTGAAACGAACTGCCACTTGCGCACGACGAGCTGAATTTTCTCCACCTGCTAACTGACCTTGCAACGGCTGATTAAAGCCCAGGAAAGGAGTGAGTCCAATGGTGCCATCGGCTAGACGAGTGGTTGTGTACTTGGTGAAGTTGCGCGGCCCGGAACCGCTGACCAGTGGCGTGTTGAAGACGTTGAAGGCTTCAAAGAAAAGGGAAGCCTTCAGGCGTTCTCCCAAATAAAGGTTGCGGGTAAGACGGGCATCGGTACGGTAGATCTGATCAATGGCCACTTGCGCAATGGGTTCAAACGGCACGCGAGACGGGCCGCCCAATCCAGTTAAGCGGCTGTTGTTCAGCACGCCAGCAGGTGTGGTTGTGACATTCACGGTTGCTGGAAGAGCCTGCGCGGAAGCGAATGTGGAGATGATAGATAGTGTCCAGTTATTGATCAGGTTCTTGGCCAGCAGACTATCGTTCTTCATGAATTTGGGCTGCATGACTGCGCTGACCGAAAGACGATGGCGCTGATCGGTGGACGACGAATCCTTTTCTCCGCGATAGTTGCCATTGATGACACTGGAGATTCCCGGCGAGAAAATGGCGTTTCCACCACCGCCAACATTGTAGTCAATAGCATGGCTCCAGGTGTAGGAGGCATTGGCTTGGAACCAGCCGCTGAACTTCTTGTTCACCTGAACAATCAGGCCGTTGTAATAGCTATTCAAACTGGAATCAACCAGCGTAATCTGTCCATAAGCAGGGTTGACGCGAGTTGTGTACAACGGTGCAGTGTAGGAACCTACACGGTTATTGCTCTTGTCCAAAACCGCATAAGTGTAGCTAGACGTCGGTTCGGCGGCATTGATATCGCGACCGGAGATGATATGGAGTCCACGGCTCCAAATGTAGGAAACAGTGACTCCCAAATTCTTGCTCAATTGTCGCTCAATGGCAACATCCAATTGTTGGGAATAAGCATTACGGAAATCCTTATCGGCAAAGGAAATAGATGCAGTTCCCGCAACGGAAGTAGGTGCGGTTCCAAGTGGACTTGGGAACACCGGGCCACCAGCAAGTTGTGCTGCGGTTGTTCCGTTCAAGCGAAAGGAAGGTTGATACAGGCCATTTTGCACGAATAAATTGCCAATGGTGGAAGCAGGCATGCGGTTGTAATACAGGCCATAACCAGCGCGAAATACCGTCTTAGGATTCCAGCCATAGGCGATGCCAAGCCGCGGAGCCACGCTGCCCGTATTATTGGGGATCACGCCTGTTTGCGGATAAACGGAGTTCACTTGGGTGGGCTGAGGCAGGGAAGTATGCTCGTAACGGACACCCGGCGTGATGGTCAATTTTGGGGTCACCTTCCATTGGTCCTGGGCGAAGAAGGAAACCTCTTTCAAGGTGATGTCCACAATGGGATTTCCAAAGAGCTGTGTGTAAGACTGCCAACGTTTACCGCCGTCAAGATTTGTATAATCCTGGGCGAACGCTGTCAGGTTAGCGTAGGCATAGGTGCCATAACGGTTGGAGAGTTGCTTTTGATAGTCCTCAATATTAGCGAATTCAAACCCAAATTTGAAACTATGTGAATTGACGATGTAGGAGAGAGTATCAGCAAAAGAAAGCCGCAATTCACTGGGATTCAACCTTGGATAGCCGGTTGCATAACCTACATTGCCAAGCGCTCCAATGCTTAAGCCAATGGGGCCGATGCTGGGTAACAGGCTGGGGCTGGCCGGATCATATTGGCGATCCTTGAACAGGCCGAAGCGGGCTTCGTTCAACATGCTGGAAGTTAGCACACTGGTCAGACCAACCTTCAGTGTACGGTCAAACACGTTGGTATCAGCGTTGTTGCCAATGCCCGCGCCAGTAGTAAGCGATGGCTGCGTTTGAATGCCGTTAGGAGAGCGGAAGTCCAAATAGTTCAGACTGGTGGTGAAACTGTTTTTGTCGTTAAGGCGGTAATCCACCTTGGCGAACATCAGGTTGACGTCGGCTGTGCGGGGAATCAATTGTGGTGCTACACGCGTACCTAAGTAAGCAACGGCATTGTTGCACTGGGTTGCAGTGGCTGGCGCTACACAGTTGCCGGGAACGTAGTTGCCCTTAATATCGAACAAACTCAAATTGGAAATATTGCTGGAGGAAATGGGGAAATTACGGCGCTGCAATTCACCATTGAAGAAGTAAAACAGCTTGTCTTTCTTTGCCGGTCCACCAATGCTGGCACCAGCTTGATGTCTCCACTCTGGCGGGTTAATGCCGGGGTTGTAAGGATCAGTTGCGCGCAGGGTGCGGTTGGTGAAAAACCAATAAGCTGTTCCATGCAGATCGTTGCTTCCGCTGCGGGTAACAGTATTGACAACGCCGCCAGAAGCCCGGCCATATTCCGCCGAACCGCCTGCCGACACAACTTGAAATTCCTGAACAGCGTCTTGCGAGATATTGTAGGTACGTGTGCGCCCGGCGTTTTCACCGTACCACTGATTGGTGGTATCGTTGCCATCGGTAAGGAAGGTGTTGCCACCAGGATTGCCGCGGAAGGTCAGCAGGCCGAACGCACCATCAAATGTCGCGCCAGGCGTATTCACAACAAAACTATCTACACGGCGACCGTTGATAGGCAGTTCCAAAAGCTGGCGGCTGCCAATCACCATGGAAACATCTGTCTTTGTGCTTTCTACCAGTGGCGCTTCCGTGTTCACTTCCACATTAGTGACAGTTGAACCCACCGTTAGCGATGGAGCCAAATTCATGGTCTGTCCCACAGCCAATTCAATGTTCTTCACTTCGTATTTGTTGAAACCTTCTTTAGTAACACTTACCTGATAGCCTTCTCCAGGAACAAGTGCAGGGGCACTGAACAAGCCAGAGCGATTGGTCATCAATTCACGGTGCAGACCCTTGGACGGATTATCAACAACCACCTTCGCATCGGGAATGGCGGCACCGGATTGATCCAGAACGGTTCCGGTAATACTGGACAAGCCTGCGCTATTTTGCGCGCTGAGGCTAACGGAAAACATCAGACTGCACGCGGCAGCAAGCAGGGTAGTCCTGCTCTTCAATAGCCTGGGAATTTGTTTGGGCATTAGGCAACTCCTTTAAGGTAAACTTTAGCGATTCGTGAATCCGAAAAGCACTAGAGACTGAGCGGTCTAGCGCAAAGGCCTGTGTCGCAACAGGGGACGGTTAAAAGCGTCAATTCCTGAACTACTGAAGCCAGGGTTCGTTTCACAAAGACCTTATACACAAGCTTAACACCGCCCACGCAAAATCCCGATTACGATTCCATTGCAATATTGTAAAAGTGTTGGCTTAAGAAATGGTCTTGCCAGTTCGGATGCAAGGAAACTCTACCCTCGGTATGGATTGGACGGCGCGTGTCAATGATAGTGAGACACTCCCTGTTGGAGTTTAGTGAGTATTTTCGTCTGAGCTTAGTGGTTTGTTGATCCAGACCTCCTTGGGAAGGGGCAGCGGGACAGGCGGCCTACGGACGAATCGATCAGGATGT
>JANXSF010000112.1 GCA_025352795.1 Acidobacteriota bacterium | reverse complement strand
TCGGCTTTGGGCTCCTCTCCAGGCGCGACCCCGGTGAGGTTGTGCCAACATAGCATGAGGGTCTTCTATATACCCGCAAAACCGGAACGTTCTACTTGGCTGGCTGTAGGAACTTTCTACTTGGCTCCAACAGACTTGGATACACTTTGGGAATGAGTTACGACCAGTCTCGCAGTGTAGAGCTGAGTCGAAAAGGTGTAAGTTCAGGCTGACCCAGTATTCCATCTCGTGTTTACGGATTTTCCAGTCGTACCAATGCCTCGACCGTCTGCTGCGACGGCGGATCGTTCAACAAGCGCTCCACGGTCCATCCCCGGTGGTCTAGTAGGTGGGCTACCAGCAGGTGAAAACGCCAATAAAGACCCGACTTCTCCCAGTTCATCTCGGGCACGTCAGCCAGAAACGCACGCCTTGCCTCCCCATAGTTGAACGAATCACCCTTGCCGATGTAATCTGCGTAGCCTTCGCGCACCCATTGGGGCAGCCTGTAGTAACGGAGAGGACCCAAGGTCTGGCCGGTGAGTTGGTGCGTGATCTCGTGTGCGATGAAATAGTCCAGCGTCCGGTCTCCCGCCACCGGAATTCCGCGGGGCGATACAAGCCTGTTCTGCTCAATTGCAGCGTCACGAAGAAAGACGTTAGCTGTGAGCGGATAAGGTGCAACGCCGCCAACACCGTAGTCCTTATTGAAGAACAACACCTGCCGCCAACGCGAATTGCAGACGAATATGTCGAAGTCATGGCGATTCGCAGGCAGGGAGGATTTTGCGAGTTTCGCCTCGGCCAGTTGAAGGACTTGCTTGGCGGCGTCCTCTGAAAATGGCCGGTCGGAATGAAGGATCAGACTATTCGCGCGCACGGAAAATAAGAACAGCGGCTGCGGAAAGCACACCACAACCGCATATAAAGCGACCAGCGCCGGAACAGCCACGGTGATTCTCAATATCGTCGATTTCCAAATACTCATGAAGTTTCCTCATGTTGCCACGCTTAGAGTGAGCTTGCAAATAGCAGACTGAGCATGGCAACACGCCTAAGCCTCGCTCGGCATCCGGGCCAGCCATGTGCGCCGCTGCGCTCGACCATTTGTACTACTCCGGTTTATCCACCATGGCTGCTCGCAATGGATTCCATTCGGTGTAGCGCCGCATCAAACTGATGCATAATTGTGAAGTGAGAGTTGCCGAACCAAAAACAGTGCGCCAAAGTGTGAGTTTACCTGCACTATGGCCAAAGCTAGAAGGTTGAGCGCAACTCGCATGCTTGTTGAGTTGATCGAAAATGGCATCGAAGCAGAGAGGCGCAAGCAGCAGGAGTTTTCGATCTAGCCGAGCGCTTCCGCAACGAGAGTAACCCCGATGCGGCCAAGCGTCTGGGTGATCAATTGGGACGCATGGTCTTTGGCGGCTGATGCCCAAAATTGATCGCTGAGAGTTGAGATTGCTCTTTGAATTTTTCGCAATGTCGGCTAAACTCAGGCGTGGATTCCTTATTCACCATCGCCACTCCATGCCCCAAGGCTTGGGACGAACTGCAGGGTGTAGGTCGCCAGCGGTATTGCAACGTTTGCAACAAGTCTGTCCATGCTGTGGAACACTATTCCGGTGGAGAGTTGGATCGATTGCGGTCTGAATCAGAAGGACACCTCTGCGGGATGATTGCAGGGGAATCCGTTGCTGAACCTCGCAGTCGGCGGGCTGTTTTGGTGGCAGCTTTCCTGACAACGATTTCCCCATTGATGGCGCAGAGTGGTCGTGTCAAAATTCAGGTGTCGGATTCAGACGGTACGCCAATAGCGAATGCTGAAGCCACCTTGTTAGGATCCCTGCCCGTGCGCACATTGAAGACCAATCCAGTAGGGGAAGTCGCGTGGACCGAGCTAGCAATGGGTGATTCCAAATTCGAGATCAGAAGCCCAGGATTTAGAATGCGAATATTGGTAATCACTCTTCTAAATGACGAGGAAGTGAACATTAAGTCGATACTTGAGGTTGCTGAGTTCACCATGGGCGCAATGGTAGTGGTCGGAAAGCCAAAGAAACTTTTCCGTAAATGGAAGACTCGGCCAGCCTGATCTTACACCTTCTTCGCCACCACCTGGATCTTAGAAAAGTTCCTGCTCCGCTTTCGCCCCATGGCAATGGCCAATCCAATGCCTACTATCCCAAAAGTGGAAGGCTCTGGAGTAATCGAGCCCTGGTTGATGAACAATGCGCCCGAACCTTGCACGCCTGGAGCGGCTCCGACATACACCGTGGTCGACCCGGTGGTTGGCCCCTGCCTTGCCCCGATTCCCATTTGCGCCAAACCAACCAGTGGAACTTCATTCACAATCACAATGCCAAGCGAATCGGTAGCGTAAAGGGAGCCAGTCACATTCGCTATAACCAGGAAATTGGGCCCGCCATACGCGAAGGTCACCGTTGATATGGGCGTGAAATTCAGCGTCAGGTGCCACGCCTGCGCGGTTCCATATTGATAGGTGTAGGTGTGCCGCCCATGGCTAGAGTTAGCCCATCTTGTGTCAGGTTGCTCCAGGTTGAGGAGTAGGTTGTTCCGGAGCTCAATGTGCATGGCGTCTGCAGACCATTGGCACCGCAGTTGAGCGGCACAGGTACGAACGGAGCGTTGCCTCCGCCGAAACCCATTGAGAAGCTGAATTGGTTCGTGACAATGCCGTTGAAGATCAATTGCGAGGGCAGCGACGGATCGTTGGAAATGATCGAAGAGAAACCTCCGCCAGTGATGGTTGCGGCATTCACCAGGCTGACTCCAAGGAAAAATAGTGCGAATGTTTTTAGAATTGATGAGGGCGGCATGTGGTATTCACAGCACCTTATCATAATTATTAATTTATTAGCGTCATTTTACGAGTGAGTTGGTTCATATCGTTACGCAGAAAGTACCACTTGTACCGCGTTGCGACCGTAGCCATCACTTGCAAGTCGATGGTAAAATTGGGCCGATGGCAGCGGTCCTAGTTAACATCGACAAAGTACGTGAGTTCAAGAACGCCGAGAGTTTTTACCGATGGCTCAGCACGCATCACCACAAGGAAGACGAACTCTGGATCAAGCTGCATAAGGTGGATTCGGGGCTCAAATCGATCACCCCCAAGGAAGCTATCGACGTTGTGCTTTGCTGGGGCTGGATCGACGGAGTGCGCAAGGGTTTGGACGACAAGAGCTACCTGCAACGCTACACACCGCGTCGCAAGAAGAGCATTTGGAGCCAGATCAATGTCGACAATGTTGCGAGGCTCATCAACGAAGGTCGCATGACGGAGCACGGGCTGAACGAGGTTGAAGCGGCGCAGGCGGACGGGCGCTGGGACCGTGCCTATGGCAGCGGTAAAGACATGAAGATTCCCGATGATCTTCAGGCTGCCATTGATGCCAAGCCAGTGGCCAGCAGGATGCTCGATAAACTTAGCGCGCAGAACCGCTTTGCGCTGGCCTTTCGGATGCACAACGTGAAGACCGAAGTGGGTCGGCGGAAAAAGATCGACACTTTCGTCGAAATGCTGGAGCGCTGCGAGACAATTTACCCGCAAGGGAATAAATAAACGTCGCCAAGCGGCTAATTTAAGGGAGCTTAGTCGCCCATCTACCGGAAATTGCTTTAAGACCTTCAATCAGCTTCGATCATAGAAAGCTGGCGGATCAATGCCAAGCGCTCGCAAGTAGACATACTCTTTACCGCGATGATGAATCTCATTGTCAATCGCATACAAAATTGTCCCGATTCCGCTGTTTTCCCACTGGCCGAAGGCCTTGTCCACCTCCGCAAAACGGTGAGCAGGAATCGTCGGCCACACCGCGTCGATTTCTTCGGTTGCCTTATCCCACAAAGCTAACAACGCGGCCTTCGTGTCTGGCCAAGCCGAGCTACCGAACGCCGCCCACTTACCGGTGGCCACACCGCGCACAATCGGTTCTGCCATCTTCACAAACTCCATCGCAAGTTCCGAAAACGGGCGCATGCCGCCCACCGAAAAACTGAACAGTTTATCTTCAGGGAAAGCCTCAATCACCCGCCGTGTAAGACGGCGATGCCCTTGCCATTGGCTTAAAACCAAGTCCGCCGTAAGAACCGTTACTTTATCTGAAGTGGATGCGTTTGCAGTCGATGCCATTGAAAGATCTCCTTTAATTAAATGAGGGCTCTTGTGCGCCCTCAAACTAACTTTACTGGCAATTGCCGACAACCTCTGTCGTAATTCCATGGCAAGATGAAACTTATGTACGACCCCATTTTGCGTGTCCTGACCGTGCTTGAAATTCTTCAGGCGCGCGATCATGTCAGCGGGAGTGAACTGGCGGCGCAGTTGGAGGTCAACCTGCGCACGGTTCAGCGCTACATTGCACGGCTTCAGGATTTGTGCGTGCCCGTGGAATCGGTACGCGGCGTGGGTGGCTTTTACCGATTGAAACTGGGCTTTCGCCTGCCCCCGCTCAATGTTCACCGATGAGGAGTCATTTGCCGTGATGTTGGGCTTGCGGGGGCTTCGGCACTTAGGGCTGTCCGCATTTGCTCCGTCGACTGAAGGCGCGGCTGCGAAACTTGCGCGCGTTCTGCCCGAGCCATTAAGAGACAGCATCCAAATGATTGAAGAAGTGATTGGGCTGGAACCGGGGCCGTGGGTGGTTTCTACTTCGGCGGAGTCTTTGATCCGCGTGGCCACTGCGATCCGCGGACGGCACAGGCTCACGTTTGCTTATCAGTCGCATGAGGGTGCTGCTTCGCAGAGGGAGATCGAACCGTTTGGCGTGGTTCACATGGACGGTCGCTGGTATATGGTGGGCCACTGCCTGATGCGTCAAGCTCTGCGGACCTTCCGCCTAGACCGGGTTTCCCAATCGGAAATTGGCGAAGAAAGCTTTGAGCGTGCGGCCGAGTTTGACATGAAGGCGTATATGAATCGCGGCATGCCGTTTGTGCAATCGCGCTTTGCAATTGAAGTCTGGGTAAATTTGCCGCTAGCAGAAACACAGTCCCATTTCGCACTATACCGAGTGTCAATGAGTGAGGAGAATGGCGGGACCACCATCGAATGCGGACGCGATCAGTTGGAATTGTTCGCAGCTATGTTGCTAAGCCTGGGTTGCCGGATTGTGGTGCGCCAGCCAATGGAATTGAAGGAAGTGTTTGCCGCGCTAGCAAAGCGGGCAAGCGACGCAGCCTGTGCGAATAGCTAAATTATCGTACCCGTCGTTTTGATATGCGGACATTTAACATGTCTAGCGACAGAAAGCATTGTGTTTGTCATCCAATTGGATTATTACTGTAATCATGCGAAGTTACAATCAGTGGATGACAATTATGACGCGTCTTGTTCTGCCCCTAATGCTCAGCAGCGCCTGCTTTGCGCAGTTCGATAGTGCGGAGGTGCTGGGTACCATCCGCGATGCGACTGCGGCCGCGGTAGGCAGAGCCAGTGTCACTTTGACCAATCAGGACACCGGCATCGCCGTGAAGACTGAGACAGGTGAAGATGGCAGCTTTACCTTTACGAACGTCAAGATTGGCACCTATCAAATAGCTGCCGAGGCCCAAGGGTTCTCCCGTGCTCTGGCGAAGAACATCGGTATCAGCGTCAATGCCAGGCAGCGAGTGGATCTGGTGTTGCAAGTCGGCTCCGTGAACGAGTCCGTGGAAGTGACCGACGTAGCCACGCTCTTACAGACTGATTCGAGTGACCGTGGACAAGTGATTCGCGCCACGCAGATTATTGAAATTCCGCTGAATGGCCGTGCTTACTCAGACTTAGCTTTGCTTTCGCCGGGCGTGCTGCGGACCCCTCTGGCTAACTCTGGAACGCCGCGGGAAGGCGCATTCTCCGTCAACGGTTTGCGCAGCACTTACAATAACTTTTTGATGGACGGCATCGACAACAACGCTTACGGCACCAGCAACCAGGGCTTTGCTAACCAAGTGGCACAACCGGCACCGGACTCCATCGCCGAGTTCAAAGTGATCACTAATAACTACAGTGCCGAGTACGGGCGTTCCGGTGGCGGTACCATCGATGTAGCCATGAAGAGCGGCACGAACGCTTTCCACGGCACGGCATATGAGTTTCTGCGCAACACCGATTTGAATGCGATCGGTTATGTCTTTGGAGCCCGTCCGGCCACATTCAAGAAGCCCGTGCTGCAGCAGAATCAGTTTGGGACCACGATTGGCGGACGCCTGATTCCCAACCGTCTCTTCTTCTTTGGCGACTACGAAGGCTTTCGCCGCATTGACAAGACGTTGAACTTTTCGAGCCTTCCTTCGCCGAATGACTTGAGGCTAACCTTGCCAGTGACAGTGGTGAATCCGCAGACCGGCGCTGTGTATCAGGCCGGCACGCCGATCCCAACGACGGCGGTAACTTCGTTTGCCAGGAAGGTGCTCAGCGATCTGCCCGCGCCGAATACAGGTGGGGCCGCGACTCGCTCCAATAACTACCAACAACTTACTCCGAATCGCAATTTCAATGACAAGTACGACGCCAAGATCGATGGCCAGATTAACCAGAAAATGTCGGGTTTCCTACGGTGGAGCCAGCGTAAGTCGAACATCTTTACTCAGCCCGATATCCCTGGGCTCTCCGGTGGCAATAGCAACGGCTTCACACGTGTACTGAACCAGCAAATAGGCGCTGGTTACACTTGGACACTAAGCTCAAAGACGGTCATTGAAGGGCGCTTTGGCGTGAGCCGCACGCGGGCTGGAAAGTTTCCTCCCTTGAGCGGAGGCCTTAGCATGGAGGCGCTGTATGGGATCACTGGACTGCCCACCACGCCAGAGCTTTCTGGCGGATTGACAGCCACCACGATCACCGGACTAAGCCAGTTAGGCCGACAGGCAACCAATCCGCAGTTCCAGAACCCGACTAACTACGATTACAAGCTGAATGTATCGCGACTCATGGGGCGCCAAACGTTGAAGGCCGGGTACGAGTTCCAAACGATTAACACGGAAGTGAACGACATCAACCCGCTCTATGGCCGCGACGCCTATGCTGGCCTCTTCAGTCGGCCGACGTGTCCGCAATTAGGCCTTGCCACGGGATGCACTGTGCCTGCGGACAATAGCAGCTACTCGCTGGCCGACTTCATGTTTGGCCTGCGCAGCCAATATTCGCTGGCCAATTACGTGGTGGGCAACTATCGCCAGCACATGAACTTCATGTATGTGCAGGACGACTTCCGAGTGAACGCTAAGTTGACCTTGAACATGGGCCTACGCTATGAATATGCGACTCCGCGTTGGGAAAGGGACAATGTTCTATCGAACTACGACCCGGCATCGAACTCCATAGTGACGGCCAAGAATGGCAGTTTGTTTGATCGGTCGTTAGTGAACTCCGACCGTAACAACTTTGCCCCCCGGCTGGGACTGGCTTATAGCTGGACGCCGAAGACTGTGATCCGCGGCGGCTACGGCATTAGCTACGTCCATCAGAATCGCGTGGGATCGGCTGATTTACTGGGCATTAACGGGCCACAGGTGGTGATTGCAACGGTGAACCAAGCTAACCCGGTGGACCCGTCGTTCCGAACCACGCAGCAAGGTTACCCTCTCGGTTTGACAGACCCCAAGAATTTCAATCCTCTGCTCTCCAACATCACTTACATTCCCAAGGACCTCCAGGCACCCTTGATTCAAAGTTACTTTGCTTCCGTCCAACGGGAGGTGATGAAGAATCTGGTTGTCGATGTCGCTTACGTCGGCAACCATGGCAATAATATTCCGGTCATTGCCGACTATAACCAAGCTGCGCCACAGCCTTCGGCGACAGCGAACTTGAGCCTTCAGGCGCGCCGCCCCATTCCGCAGTTCGCCGCCATCACTTGGTTCAATCCCGCTGCTTACTCCACTTACAATGCTCTGCAGGTGAAGGTGGAGCGCCGCTTCAGCGGGGGCCTCCAATTTCTGAATTCGTTCACGTTGAGCAAGGCGATCGACACGGCCGCACAGTCGCTTGATACCAGCGGCGGCAACGACGCCAGTCCGCAGAATGTGCGCAATCTGGAAGCCGAACGTGGCCCGTCCAATTACGACCAACGCGTAACCAACATTTTCAGCTTCGTCTATCAATTGCCGTTCGGCGTGAACCGGAAGTATCACAGTGGTGCGTCGAAGGCCGTGGATGCGGTAATTGGAGGTTGGGAGATCTCGGGCATCAATACCTATCTCTCTGCACCACCATTGAATCTGCGGGCCTGGTCCGGATCGATTCCAGCGGCGTTCCAGGTGGTGGGCAATCTGTCAGGATTTCGAGGTGGAGAAGTATATCGCCCTAACGTTACCGGTGATATTTACGCGCAGAATTCTCCAGACATTACCAACGGTTTCTTTAACCCGGCCAATGTAACCTTGCCCACGGACCCCAGCCAGCCCTTTGGCAATGCCTCGCGAAACTCCGCCCGAGCCCTGCCTCTTAACCAGTTGGACTTTGGCCTGTTTAAGTCGTTCGCACTCCCTCGCGAATCAATGCGACTGCAGTTCCGGGCTGAGTTCTTCAACCTGTTCAATAAGACGAATCTTGGATTGCCGAATACGGACCGGGCCAGTGCGGCGTTCGGAACGATCCGCTCCACTTTCCCGGCGCGGCAGATTCAGTTTGCACTTAAGTTCTACTTTTAGGCAGGGGGATTTATTGGAGTGGGAGTGGAAGCGACGCGACGTGTTCTAACATCTAAATCATCGCTTTCATTTCCCTTTTAGTAGCAGCAGAATCTCTTGTTGCTGCGCCTTCGCCGCGGGTGAGCCAGACCCGCTGCGACCTGTATTGTTCAGGACCAATTGTATGGCCGTCGAACCATTTTTGTTGCGGATCATTGGATCAGCCCCGTGGTCCAGAAGAGCACGTACTGCGCCCGCGCAACGCGTTCGAACGGCGCGGTGCAGTGGCGTGGCCCCATCCATATTCTGTGCGTTCGGGTCGGCGCCCGCTTCAATCAGGCACACAATGGTCGCTGCTTGCACAGGCGGATCCCAGTTGGGCGAACCGGGACTTCCAAATGCTGCCGAGTGCAGCGGTTCAGACCCACGCCGGTTCTTCGCCCCCAGTGGGGCTCCGGCCTTGATCAATTGTTCGGCCATTTTGTGGCGATACGCGGCGGCAGCGAAATGTAACGCCGTATCGCCGGAATAAATGTAGTGCCCTATTTCTTTGATGAAGGACGCTTTGGGGCTTGGCCCTTGACGCGTTGCTCCCTGGGCGAAACTCGCGGTGGCAAGCGCTGGCGATTGGTCAAGTAGTCTCTTGAAAAGCGCGTCATCGTTGTCGACAATTGCGTCTACTAGTCTTCGTAGAAATTCTTCTGAGGTCCCCACATCCATGTTTCTACCCACGAAACCTAGCATCCCATAGGAAAGGCGTAAACTTTCGGGCTTACTGAGCCTCTACTTTCTGCTTCAAACGTTGCATATCTTCCTTACCCTTACTCGATGCGGACTTCATGATAAGCGGAGTCATCAATTTGGCGAATCCGTTGGCGAAGGTGTATTTTCCATGCTGGCTTAGCCGACTGTGGCCGCTGCCTGTTTCCTCAACCATGTATTCCATCTGGCCGCTAAACATTCCTGGAACTGTGGTGCGCACCGTTTTCACGCGACCCGGTTGGTAGGCGATTACCTCACTAGTGATCTCCATGAGCGCGCCGCCGTTGTTGCGGTCTTCCATCACCCACACCTGACTGGAACCTAAGCCCCGTTGCCCTGGAATTGTTTCGCGAACTTCTTTCAACCAGCCCACCCAGCTTTTCAACTTTTCCGGATCTTCCAGAAACGCCCAGACAACTGCTGGGGGCTTGTTGAATTCAATGCTGCCGTTAATTTCATCGGCACCCGGCCGACTACTCATATACCAAAGCACTCCCGTGGTTAGAACCACCAAATTAACTAGAACAATCAGGATTCGTTTAATCCACTTCATGAAGTTTGTCTCCTTAATGCGACGAAGGCAGCAGAACATGCGGGCGGGACAACAATCAGCATCCAACAAAACCAGGTGGGCAGCCATGCGGGAATGCTAACCACGATGAGCCAGGACGCAAACAGCAGCCAGACTGCGTTGCATCGCGAAAGGGCAGCCTGTGCAGTGATGGCGCAGGCACAGGCCAGCACCACATGTACGACCAGAAATTCAAATGGACGAATGGCGTCCTCTTTCAACGGCACTTGCGATAGCAGAAACGCCCATAAGAAATCCAAGACGCGGACGGGGATTGCGTACATCAGAAATGTGCAAAGTGCGACGTTCCATTCAGGTTGGCGGATTTGTATGCCGAGCAATGGAGGGGCGGAACGAAGCACCTGTTTCCAATACCACGCTGTGCGAAGAGGTTCGGCGATGGTGCCGTATTCTTCAAGCAGGTCACCTTCATATGATGCAGAGGTCGCTGCTGGGCGATAGGATGCGTAGCATTGCCACAGCGGCGCGGGGAGGTGTTAAACAAGCCATTCCAGATCCCCCATTTTGATTCCATGCCGCATTTTTGACAAGGCCTCCATACTGCGTCGTAGACTATCGGAACCAAGGGCCGTTAAGGTAAATATCTTCTTGGGTCGACCACCACGCGCGGGAGTGCTCTCCCCTACTTCCGACCGCAGCAGACCCTTTGATTCCATCCGATCCAACGTGGCGTAGACAGCCCCGATGGAGGTGGGACGGTTGGTTCTTGTTTCAATTTCCTGACGGACACGCATGCCGTAGGCGTCGGCTTTCAGGCGGAAGACGGCCAGCAGAACCAATTGTTCAAACTCGCCCAGGTTGTCCCGCGGTGGCATTTCTACACTGTAGAGTAAATTCTTTTTGAATGCAATAGTGTCGAATGCAATAGTTTCCTTTCCACGATTGCATCTGATAAACTCCAACGTCATGGCCGCAAAGACCCCAATATATGCGTCACTGGCAGTTTTGTTCCTGATCAACATTCTGAATTTCTACGATCGCAATGTGGGCAACGCACTGACAGAACCACTCAAACATGAATTCAAGCTGAGCGACCAGGAAATAGGATTTATGGGCAGCGCATTCATTTGGCTGTATGCCATTGTGGGCGTTCCGCTGGGGCGCTTGGCCGATCATGCGAATCGTAAATATATTCTGGTTGGAGGGGTTTTGGTGTGGAGTTTGCTGACGGCTATGAATTCGTTCGCGCAGACCTATACCCATCTGATCCTGGCGCGATTAGGGGTGGCTGTGGGTGAAGCTGTGGTTGCACCCACGGCAACCAGTTGGATTGGTGATCTGTTTCCGGCGGATAAGCGGGCCCGGGCTCTGGCTATTTTTATGTTGGGCGTTCCACTTGGCGGGGCACTGAGTTACATGTTGAGCGGGCCAGTTGCGCAGGCATTTGGCTGGCGAACGGCCATGGTGATAGCCGCTGTGCCAGCGCTGTTTCTGGCTCCGGCACTGCTATTTCTGAAGGAGCCGAAGCGCGGGGCTATGGAAGCACACGGCCATTCCACGGCTGCTGGGGAATCCATGTGGTCTGTGCTGCGCATCCCCACAATGTGGTGGATTATTGCATCGGGCGCGCTGTTGAATTTCAATATGTACGCGATCCACTCTTTTCTACCATCGCTGCTGATCCGAGTGCATGGCTTGAGTCTGGCCCAAGCCGGTATTGGGGTAGGCACGATCATGGTAATTGGAGGTTTGAGCGGTGCCTTCCTGGCGGCGAATTTGGGAGATCGGGTGATTCGTACGCATCAGAACGGTCGATTGGTGCTGGCTGCGGCATTCGCTGTACTGGGTGCCCCTGCGGCTTACCTGGGCATTGTGCAACCTAACGGATCAATTTGGGTGGCTAGCGTATTCATGGCGTTGGCCTATGCTTCCTGCAACAGTTACTACGGGCTGGTGTACTCTTCGATTCAAGACATTGTGGCACCCAGGCAGCGGGCCAGCACCATGTCCATTTACTTTATGGCGATGTATTTATGTGGTGCGTCGCTGGGTCCGCTGCTCACTGGAACACTCAGCGATTGGCGAGCGAGGGTAGCTGCACAGACTGCCGGGTCGGCGGTGATTACTGCACAACATCGCGCCATCGGATTGCAGGAAGCGATGCTGATTGTCCCAGTATTATTGCTGCTGCTGGGGGGGGTGCTCTATGCCGGGTCGCGGACAGTGGCGGCAGACATGGGCAAGCGGCAGTTGGAATCGGCAGGTGTTCCGGCGGTTGTGGGTTAAGCGTTCTCTAACTACTCTTTATATTGCCAAGTACTTGCCAAATGAATCTTCTTGGCATATACTTATCTTAAATGGCGCGAACTATTCCGATCCACGAACATGCCATGGATCAAATCAAGTACATCCGCAACGCCATGGAGCGATCTTCGGCTTTTACTGCCGTTCCTGGTTGGGGTGGCGTGGCCATGGGGATTTCGGCTTTAATTGCTGCTTATTTGGCCGCCCAGCAGCCTTCAGTCGGCGCATGGGTGCGGGTTTGGATGTATGAATGTTTGATTGGAATGGTGATTGGCGGCACAGCGTTATGGCGCAAAGCGCTGACGTTTGACGAGCCTCTGTTTGAAGGTGCTGGTCGTAAATTTCTGCTTAGTTTTGCTCCGCCGATTGTGGCCGGAGCGCTGGTCAGTTTCGCGATTTATCACTTTGGTCCTCAATTCATACCCGGTGTCTGGCTGATTATGTACGGCACAGCGGTTGTTGCTGCCGGAACATTTTCTGTCCGTATTGTTCCCGTAATGGGTTTCTGTTTCATGGCTGCCGGGGCAGTGGCTTTGTTCCTGCCGCTGCACTTAGGAAACGTGGCACTAGGTGCCGGATTCGGCGGATTGCATGTTGTGTTTGGGTTTTTGATAGCCAAGAGGTTTGGAGGATAGGATGAGTACCAGAAGCAACGCCGCGACTATCGAACGCACCACGGCGATAATTCCAATGCCTGGCAAAAAGGCCTCCGATACCGCGCAACAATTAGACCGGCTGATTCATGAACGAATGCGTCTGGGAATTGTGAGTGCCCTTGCTGCCAATGAAGTTCTTACCTTCACCGAATTGAAACGTCTACTAAATACCACCGATGGTAACGTCAGCGTGCACGCCCGCAAACTGGAAGAGGCGGGTTACGTTTCCTGTCATAAATCCTTTGAAGGTAGAATGCCCAAAACCGAATACCGCTTGACGGAACCCGGTCGTTTGGCGCTGGAAAAATATCTGAACCATCTGGAAGCTCTTCTCCAAGCAATGCGCCCTAAGTAGGCACTGTACCCCCAAAGGGCCTGGTTTCATGCCAGGCCCATTTTTTACGAAAGGAGACTTTCTGATGACAAGTACTTTGCATATTGGAATCATTATGGATGGCAATGGTCGCCGGGCGGAACGCCGCGGCCATCCCAGAACTGCTGGACATCGCGCTGGCGTGCTGGCTGTACGCCGCATTGTGGAATCCGCACCCACCTTCGGGGTACATGCATTGACTGTTTATGCCTTTTCGGCGGATAACTGGAGTCGCCCGGAATTTGAAGTGCGTGCTTTGCTACGCTTACTCGGCGCTTACTTGCGTTACGAAACAGAACGTTTGATTGAACAAGGTGTACGAATCCAATTTATTGGCCGTCGAGACCGCCTGCCAGAAGCACTTGTACGCGCTATGGAGACCACTGAATCCAGCACGCGGACAGGCAAACGACTCACGCTGCGGATCGCTGTAGACTATTCTTCGAGAGAAGCTCTGGTGGATGCTGCTAAATCAATGGCGGAAGCTGGAAGGTTCAACCGGGAATCAATGGCCGAAGCATTGGGAAGATATTGACTTAGTAATTCGCACTGCTGGGGAGCAGCGTTTGAGTGACTTTTTCCTGTGGGAGTGCGCTTATGCTGAATTCGTGTTTACAGAGCGGCTGTGGCCGGATTTCAA
>JANXSF010000110.1 GCA_025352795.1 Acidobacteriota bacterium | reverse complement strand
TGCTGCCATCGCCCGGCTCGGAGCCATTCCCAGACCCGCCGCCACTACCATCCACTCAAACCCCAATCCAGAAACTCCCATCGCCCTGAAACCCCCAATCCGCCCGCCATATGCTACATTGTTGAGTTCATGTCCCAAATGACTCTCCTGGTGGTCGCGCCACCCAACGCACGCTATCTCTCAATGCTTGACCGCATCCCGGACGACGTCCACCTCGTCGTCGGCAATCAGCTCGATATCTTCCGCGAAGCCGGTCCCAAGGCCGAAGCGATCGTTAACTGCATCAATCCCGGACTGCCGCTCGAACAGGTGTGGAACCTCGCCCCCAACGTGAAGTGGGTCCATTCCATGTCTGCCGGGTTGGACACCATGCTGTTTCCCGATCTTGTCAACGGGCCCGCCGTGTTGACCAATGCCCGCGGCGTATATAAGGAATCGCTTGGTGAATTTGGGATGTTGGGAATTATGTACTTCGCCAAAGACCTGCCCCGCATGCGCCGCAATCAGTTGGCCCACCGTTGGGAACAATTCGATGTGGACATGGTCAATCGGCAGACATTGGGCATTATCGGCTATGGTGAAATTGGTAAGTCGGTGGCACGTCGAGCCCACGCCATGGGCATGCGAATCATCGCCACCCGTCGCCGTCCGCAATTGAACGATGGGGATCCCTATGTCACCAAAAGTTTCGCCATTGAAGATCGGAATCAATTGATGGCGGAAAGCGATTATGTTTTGGTGTGTTCGGCTCTAACGCCAGAAACCAAGCATCTGGTTGGTACAGCGGAACTACGTTCTATGAAGCCTTCCGGAGTGATTCTCAACCTGGGTCGTGGTCCTATTATTGACGAAGTAGCGCTGGCCAAGGCTCTTCAAGAAAAGTGGATTCGCGGTGCTGTGTTGGACGTTTTTGACCAGGAACCCTTGCCTGAATCCAGCCCACTATGGGATATGGAAAACGTGTTGGTATCGCCCCATTGCGCCGACCACACCTCAACCTGGATGGATGATTCCATGCAATTTTTCGTAGATAATTTCCATCGGTACGCCAAAGGAGAACCACTTGAAAATGTCGTTGACAAGAAGAGCGGCTACTAATTTAATCGCAGGCAGTGCGGCACTGGCCCCCATGTGGGCTGCCGCCAACACGAAAGGAAAAATTCGTCTGGCGGTTTCCACTTATTCCTATTGGCACCTTCGTGGACCAAAATATCCTCTGGAAAAAGTAATTGACAGCGCCTACGACTTAGGGTTCGATGGTGTGGAATTGCTGCATCGTCAATTCGATAGTGAAGAGCTGCCCTACTTGAACAAACTCCGTCAACAGGCCTTTCGGAAAGGGCTGGACTTGGTGATGCTGTCTATTCATCAGGATTTCGTTTCCCCTTCGGCTGAAGAGCGCGCCAAGCACGTTGCCCACACCAAGCACTGCATTGAATTGGCTGCGCAATTGGGGATTCCAGCCATCCGCCTGAATTCAGGCCGCTGGAAGACCATCAAGAGTTTTGACGATTTGATGAAGGTGAAAGGTGATGAACCGGCACTGCCCGGCTTCAAAGAATCCGATGCCATTGGCTGGTGCGTTGATTGCATCAAAGAGTGCATTCCCACAGCAGAAAAGCACGGCTTGATTATGGCTCTGGAAAACCATTGGGGCCTCACCACCAAAGTGGACGTGTTGTTGCGCATCCACAAGATGGTTGGTTCCCAGTGGTTAGGCATCAACATGGACACAGGCAACTACCCTGGGGATCCTTACGTGGGCATTGAACAGTTGGCCCCCTATGCCAACATCATTCAAGCCAAGACGTATTACGGTGGTGGTGAATGGTACACGCTTGATCTGGATTACAAGCGCATTGCCCAGATCATCCGCAACGCTGGCTATACGGGTTACATTTCGTTGGAAATGGAAGGTAAAGAAGATCCGCAAACGGCTGTAGCTAAGAGTTATAGGCTGTTGCGCGACGCTTTTGGGAGCTGAAACGCTACCTTCAAATGAGGGGAGTTTTTACAACCACATCGTAATAATTACCAGTACCCGAAAACGCTTATACCGCTAAGTCATTGATTCTGAGTAGACCTTTGCTTTGGACCATGTCTTGCAATAGAAAGGTTGCAAGAGGAGAGGTCACCCTTATGAATCAAAAACTGTTAGTAATATTCGCTGGTACAACGCTCGCGCTGGGAACCACTGGTTGTGCCACCAAGAAACACGTCCTGGCCAAAATTGCTCCCATTGAGGGTCGTCTCGGCGACGTGGAAAAGAAAACCAAGGAGAATGGCAGCGACATCGATCAGTTGCACGCCCAAACCTCCAAGAGCGACGAAAAGCTGACCGACGTGGAACGCCAGGCGAAAGCCGCGAACCAGTTGGCTGCTGATGCGAAAGGTGCCGCAGCTGGCGCACAATCCCGTGCCGATGCTGCTCACGGCTTGGCCAACGATGGCTTAGCGAAGACAGACAAGCTTGGAACCACGGTTAATGAATCGATGGACAAGCTGTATGCCAACCTGGACAATTACCAAAAATTGAATGAAACGGCAGTACTGTTCGCATCGAACGTTACTGATCTTTCAAAAGATGCCAAGGCCCAACTGGATACATTGGTTGCGCCCTTGGGAAACAAGTCAAAGTATGTTTTGGAAGTCCGCGGATTCGCCGATACTACTGGGCCCAAGGATTTCAATTTGGCCATCAGCAAGCAACGTGCCGATGCTGTGGTTCGCTACCTGAACATTACTCATCAAGTTCCTCTACGTAGAATTCAAGTATTGGGTGCAGGCACGGAAGCTCCGACTGCGGATAACAATACTCGCAATGGACGGCAACAGAATCGTCGCGTAGAAATCAAAGTCTTTGCTCTGCCGGAAGGTAGAACAGAGAAGTCTGTGTCAGGGTCCTAATCGACTCACGCAGAATTCTGTAGTGTGCTATCTGCTTCCTCGAACCAAAGTCCAATTGGACACTCCGGGCCACAATCAAGGCCCGGAGTTTTTATTTCGAAAGGAGGGGGGTAGGATTGTTGAAGTACTTATGCGCCAATACTTTTACGGTTGGAGAGAAGATCACGAATCTCCGACAACAATGCCTGGTCTTTAGTTGGACCAGCAGGTGCTGCGGCAGGCGCTTCCTTTTTCATACGATTCACTGCTTTCACCAAAAGGTAAAGCACGAACGCAACAATAATAAAATCAAGCATATTGGAAAGCAATACGCCGGTGGTCATCACCGGAATTCCGGCAGCCTTGGCTTCTGCCAGCGTGTTCACCGGCTTGTCTCCCAGGTTAACAAGAATATTATTGAAATCAATTCCGCCTAACAATTTTCCGATGGGAGGCATCACAATTCCATCGGTGAACGTTCCGACAATTTTGCCGAACGAAGCACCCATAATTACGCCAACGGCCATGTCCAAAACATTGCCTTTGACCGCAAACTCTTTGAAGTCTTCAAACATATACTACCCCCTCCTTTAGGGATATCACAGTAGCATACATCACCAATCGAGAATTAACTAGCTATCCATGGGTTAAGTTGTTTTCAGGAAAGTACCAGTCTGGCGTGAAACGGTTTGGCTTCAGTTTTCACTCTTATTTATATGGAAATTTAGTGTCCTCATCTTGGATCGGTTTACACTATTCACGGTGTACGGCTCCATAAGTGTGAATAAGATTGGAGAAAATTAATGTTCAATTACAAAGACCCAGGTGGGACCCTGAAACCAGGCAAGGCGCTGGCCAGCTACCGCCAATCCCTGCATGAACAGTACCGCTTTCATGCTAAGAATCCCAATTCAGCATTCACTTTTCTGGAAGCATTTCAGGAACTGCCGACAGGTAAAGTTCCTCAAGTGGACGCCGTTCAATGGTCTGCGTTTCCCATCACGGCCAGCGGGAACAATACACAGATAGACGAACAGCGTTTCAGATTTCAGGATGAGTATGTGGAATGGCAGGTTGAGCGCACAGCGAACAGCAAGGTGACGCAGATCACTTTCACGACCGAATTCCTGGAATACTACGAGGCGCTGGCATCCGTTGGCGTGGCGGCACTAATCACTGGAATCAAGGCGGTGATCCCTGGGGCCAATCCAACAATGGTTGAGTTATTCGGTCCTGATTTTAATCCAGCCACATCAACAGCAGTAGGACGTGCTTCCCGTTTTCGAAGTTTTGCGAAGCAGAATCCGTGGAACAACGGTAACAAGGGAATCCTTTGCCTGGCTCAGCAATTCAACACTCTGGGTGCGTTGTTCAATTTGACCGGTCCAGCCGCCATAGTGAATACTTCTGTGCCTGCTGGAGCAATTTGCGGCACGCTGAACAACCTGTGCGGGCCAAACCGCAATTCCGATCCTTCCATAGCAACGGCGGTACAAAATTTGGCACGGTCCAAGCGCGATTTGAGTCTGCGCGATCCGGCAGGCATTGAAATTTTCACTCTCGGCGGTATCTGGGAGCGCAATGGTGCAGCCATAGACATCAACGATTCGCTGAACAATGGCGGCCTTTGGGCAATCAGTCGCAATGGGCGTCGCGGTGTGTTGAAGAATGCTGCTGGACTTACATTGGACGGCGATAGCATCACCACTGGTGCTCAGGTTGCAAGTCGACTTCGGGTGCAGGCACGGGTAGTTTCCGCAATGGAAGCGGATATGCCGGAATGGTCGCGCATCGGTCAGGAAGCTTCGGTACGGTTGAATCAGGTAGCAGCGGCGGGAGGTGCAGGTTGATCCGATTCTCAGCATTGGCGCTCGTTCTAGCGTTCACTACCCTCTCCGCGCAATCCATCAAAAAGCAGGCGCGAGATGGGGCTCCGCAATTGGCCATGACGTCCACGGAATTGTCCGTACTGGGTGATCCGTTATTTCGACTGGTGCTGAAAACCAAGCCCAACGAAATCCGCTTTGATGAAGTGGTTCGGTTGTTGAAAGGGGCCACCGGTACGGAGCATTTTTTTGTTGTGGATGAAAAGATAATTGACCCGGCCATTGGCCAATCGCGCCGCGCCGTGATTGGATTCAAGGGATCAAATCAGGGGCTCGTTCTGGTTACAAACGTCATGCTGAGTGTCATTTTTGATTCGAACACAGTGCGGCCTGGTTTTATAGAGGCCTGGGGCTGGGACAAGAAGCTCAGTCGCTACAATTATTACCGGTTAGATAAAGAAGGCGGCACCGTTAGTTGGAAGTTCCGCGGTTCCAGTATAGATGCCGATAAGCTTACTCAAACGCAACGAAATGGAACTTGCATGGCCTGTCACCTGAACGGTGGGCCAGTGATGAAAGAGCTGCCGTTTCCTTGGAACAATTGGAATTCCTTTCAATCTCAATCGTTGTATTTGACGCCCGGCGGTGCTGGCCACTGGACCATCGCAGAAGGTTCCCATCTGGCAACACTGGAAGGTGCGGAGAGTATGGAAACGGATTTTATTCTTCCTGCACTGAAACAGTTTAACGGTCGACGCATTGAACAATTGACCAAAAAGAACGCTGATGGCACGGCTTCCATCCTCGATGGCAAACGGGCGCTAAGATCCCTGTTTGAGACCACCGAGTTCAACGCCATTAGTAGTGATGCTTTTTCTGGACTCCATCCCTTCCAAGGATCGGCACCAGGATTACCTTCCGGGGTGGTCAAAGTGCCTGACACATTTTTCTTGAATGCCAACCTGTTTGCCGGAGGTAAGGTAACTCAATATCAGGGACTGGGCATTGACCAGGCACGCGATTTCGCATTGGTATTAGTTGTGCAGCCCGCCGAATACAGAAAGCTGGTCAATGATGCAGCCACCAAGTTGAATAACAGGTTGGGTGATAGCAGCTTTGCCTGGTTTGTGCCGGAAGCAAGCCACTCGGACAATCATATGGTGGACCGTCTGATCATCAATGGTGTGATCACGCAGCAGTTTGCCGCTGCAGTACTTGCTGTAGATGTTGAAAATCCGGTCTTCTCATTAAAGACGCCAGCCTTGCTGCAATTCATCCCCAAGACTTTCCGCTTTAGTCCTCGTGACAACGATAGCGTTCCTACGCCACATCCCGATGAACTAACGAAGGCTGTGATTGCGGCATTGCAGGCAACATCGCCAGTGGCTGGAAGCCCGCAAGCAGATTTCCTGGCTTTGCTCAAAGCTCCCAATCCGGTGACAGTGTTGCGCCAGCGGGTTCAGGCATATCTGGCGCGTGAGCAGGCCGCGCTGGCCAACGTTGCCACCAGGGAAGCAGAATTGAATCGATTGTTCGATGTGGTTCTGTCCCGCCGTCAAGAAGCATTAACCAATCCGCTGTTCAAACAATTGAACGAGACGGGTAACCTGTTGTTCGCTGTACCGTAATTTGCCGCGTAAATAAAAGCAAAAAGGATCCCCCCATGGCACTCATTGATGATGTAAAAGCAGTTTGTGACCGGCTGGCCCCCCTGGGCTGGCGCAACGCTCTACTGGCAATCACCAGCGGGCAACTCGATATCCAGAAACCGAACAGCGCCGCACTTAAAACGGAGCTGACCAAAACCCTTACGGCCATTGACCGCACTGCCGTGGGCTTCACTGATTTTTCCTTGAACGGCAGCAAAGCCATCACCGCCGGATCCCCAGCCAATAGTCTGCTGTATCACGCGTTGGCGTCCCCAAACGTCAGCAACGGAATCAGCGGCTTTGCTACGTTGAAGGAAATTGAGATCGTTGAAAATTTCGTGTTCGGCATTCAACCGCCCACCTTGGCCAGCCTGAAGACGCGCGCTGGCTTAACTTCTGCACAACGACTTTCCGTGGTGCTGTTTGCCTACGAGTATCGGCCAGCTCGGGATACCTGCACGCGTCGACAAGCAGATATGGTTTTCTCGCGAACCGGTGTTGCTCGCGTTGGTACGCGACCTGCTGTCTATGACGCTCCCAACCGCGGCTTCCAATCACAAGTGGCTAATGACCCGTTTGCATTTCAGGTTTGCCCAGCCCGTTACGGGGCGTTTATTGCAGTGCAAAAGAAAGGCATTGCAGCCAGCATTATGCGAGCCCAAACGGGTGACGATCTTCTTGATGTTTGGATTCCTATCCACAAACTATTTAACGGTTCGGAGTGCATTTCCGGCTTGACGCTTCAGGTGGATTATTCAACATTCCATTACAACGATAAGATCCGTCGCACGCGTGCGGTGACTCTTGGGTTGCCTGCGGTCCCCACCACTGCACCATTTCAATTCTCCACGGGGATCGCACAGCTTTCTACAGATCCATCGCTTGGAGCAGGCATTGTGATGCCCGTACCTCATCCCAGATTGGTGGAACAGGCTTCCGTCAACGGTCAGCTTTTGACCTTTATTGTTCCCAATGGACCCAAAGCATTTGCAGCGTTGGAACCAGGGGCCAGTCAAAGTGCCGATGGTTCAGAGATCCGATCCGCGCCAGCCTACGTCCATGCACGAACGGAAGTCCGCAATGGTGTAACGATAGATCTAAACAATGACCCTACCCGGCCAGACGTGAATGACACCGTTTCCACTGGAAATTATAAGGCACTTCATCATGTGGATTTCACCGGCGACGGTCAAATTGATGTCAGCATTCCGGCTCTTGCAGGCAAACCTGAATTGGCTGCGGGCACCGTGCCCTGTTATTCGTTAGTAGCTGCTCCAGACTTTTTCCCATCAGCAGGTCAAAGAGAATTATTTGAAAGTGTTCCCAGAGCCTTTTGGGGTGTTGCGCCATTTCCGCTTTGCGACACACGTCTGCCCGCGAACCTGCAAATGCCCGGCAATAAATTCACCCCAGGCGATAAGACGATGACCGCCATAGTGGCACTGTTCGGCCCGGCACCTTCCGGAACAGTCATCCCGCAGTCCTTCGACGCTACACGTCATTCCTGCCTGCCTGACGATTGCGCCGGAGTGTTTGCCCCTGGTTGGGACGTCAGCACGGATCGCAAAACCATTGCTGGAGTGAAGGTTCAACATTTGGCCGCATATGGCCTGGGAAGCCCATTTCCAGAGGATTCGAAGCTATGCGCTGCCCTCAGCACCTTCTGGCCAGCGGTGGCCCCTGACGCATCGCGGTCCATGTCGCCAAACAGTGGCAACGATACATTACGGGCAACGGTTGCGCCGCTCACCGATGAAGAGATTGGCCAAATTGGTGCGCTCCCATGGGATGGTGTTGTTGGGCCCAAAGTAAGCACGTTTGGCGGCACGGAGTTCCTTGATTGTGAAAAGTTTCTGCATGTCGATTACGTGAAAAATGCACTGGAAGGCCGTTTTACGCCTCGTTTGACCGCACAAGTTTCCAGCGGAGAGTACAAGCTGCGGATGCAGGCAATGGCCAAAAGCTATAGTGCTGTGGGTGGCGATCGGAATCTTCGCTTTGTCGTCTCTTTCCGCAAACTCAGTGCAGGTGATGTGGAACTGCAACGAGCTCAACTGGACACTTCCACAGTTTTTAACGGTGAGGTATACCGCATCGACATGATTTTGGGAGGCTCGGCCACGCAGCAAGCGCACCCAACTGATTTCCGACGAAGCTTGCTACCCATTCAGGATCGGCAAGTATTTCTGGCCAATCCGAAAACTAACAAGGCGTTCAGCAAAAGGGCGAATCAAACAGTCTGGTCGCTGGTGTGACGAATGCCGTGATTCTTGGTGGCGGTCCAGCCGGTGCGGCCGCCGCCATAACTTTGCTACAAGTACAAGTTCCGGTAACTATCATTGAGCGCCAGCCGTTTCCACGCTATCGTCCTGGGGAAACTTTGCATCCGGGAATTGAACCGTTGCTGAACCAACTGGGTGTAGCGGAATGCCTTCATGCCGCTGAATATATCCGCCATTCAGGGGTTTGGTCGGCCTGGGGCGAACCTATCCATTTCGTACCTTACGGCGAAGATAGCGATGGACCATGGCGGGGATTCCAGGCCACTCGCGGGGACTTTGACCGTCGACTATTGGAAAGCGCCTGCCATCGCGGAGCTACTTTAATTGAAGCCGATGCCCTCGGAGTGCTGTGCAATTCTTCTGGTGATGTTACCGGAGTGATGACTTCCAACGGGCCACTTACGGCAACTTACGTAATTGATTGCAGTGGTGGGTCACACCTGTTGGCCCGTCAACTTCAGATTCCCATTGTGCGGCATTCGCCTCGGTTGGTTGCGCGCTTCGGATATGTCAATGGCAAGTTCGATGGTCCTGCCCCAGCGATTTGTGCTGATGAAACTGGCTGGACTTGGATTGCCGAAGTGGAACCGAATCGCTTTCAGTGGACAAGGGTAACTGAGGCGCATAATCGGCCTGATTCACAATGGCTTCCTGATGGCCTGGGCGCACTGGAAGCCGAACCTTCGCGCGGCGCTGATGTCACTTGGCGCATGGCGGAGAAGGTCGCTGGACCCGGTTGGTTCATGGCTGGCGATTCCGCAGTGGTGTTGGATCCATCTTCATCGCACGGAGTTTTACGAGCCATTATGTCTGGCATGATGGCTGCACAATTGGCCGCTGCCAACCATTGCATTGCTGCGGAGGCCTATCAGGAGTGGCTCAGCACGTGGTTCCAGCACGATGTGGAAACGATGAGTAGTGCCTACCGCATGGCTAATTTATTTGGTTTCAGCTCTGTGCCCTAAACTAGTCGGTGCCCTAAACTAAAAAGATCCATGCGCAACAGGCAACCAGTCCACGTCTTATACGGCGGCGGCCATCTATTTCAATCCAACGTATCTTCAAAAATGGGACAGATCGCACTGCGATTTCTGGATAACCATATGCCCAATGCCGAACCACTGGCAACGGCGTTCGGCATTCCGCTTTCTTTAGCTAAGGCCGTGTATTCGCGCTTGCGGCATAAGCTGGAGACAGAGCCAGTGGAAGAAGTCCGCATCGATTTTGAAGACGGTTACGGTTCCCGTTCCGATGCTGAAGAAGATACCCATGCCGAAGCTGCGGCAAAGCAATTAACCGGTGATTTACTACCGCCATTCCTGGGTTTGAGGATCAAGGCACTGCGAGGCAAAACGCAGCGTCGTGGGTTGCGAACATTGGATCGCTTCTTTGCAGCCGTCGAAAAAGTACCCGATGACTTTGTAGTGACTCTTCCAAAAATCGTTGGTCCAGAGGAAGTAGAGTTACTGCTTGCCAACATTCCTGCTGACGTTGGTGTGGAGTTGATGATTGAAACCACTGAGGCGTTGGATTGTCTGAAAGAGCTGCATCAAGCAGGCAGGGGTCGCGTAACGGCGGCGCATTTTGGCCCATACGACTTTCTGGCAAGCTGCGGAATTGCCGCTGTGCGGGAATCGTTACAGCATCCCATTTGCGCAGCAGCCCGTACGGAAATGCTGTTCGCCTACGCCCGCACAGGGATTCATTTGTCCGATGGTCCAACGCGAGAGTTGCCACTTGGCGACTTCCCTATGGAAGCTCTGGCCTTGCACTTTCACAATGTTCAACAGGCCATGGAAGTAGGTTTCTATCAGGGCTGGGACCTCCATCCGGCACAGTTGCCCGCCAGGCATGCGGCAGTGTTTGCATTTTATTTGAATGGACTGGATCACCATCGCAAGCGGCTGGTGAACTTCATGGAAGCATCGGCACATGCGACGCGAATTGGGCAGACGTTTGACGACGTGGCAACGGCACTGGGCTTGCTCAATTTCTTCCGCAGAGCAGTGGATTGCGGGGCGATTGAGGAGTCTGATGTTGGGGTTTCACTTGCAGAGGTAACGCAATTACTTGGCGGCGGCATTCCTACGGAATTGCGTGTGGTCTGAAATGATCCGTCTAAAATGAAGTAACCTCAATTCGCTTGACATGGATAGCCCGCTTGTCCAAGACTTGAATCAACCCCCGTAGTTAAATAAAGGACCACCATGAGTTTCTTGGATAAAGCAAAAGATATGGCTGCCGAAGCAGCAGAGAAAGTAGGACATTTGGCAGGCGACGCAGCCCATGCGGTAGCCGATAAGGCTGGCGAAGTTGGCGGGGCGGCAAGCCACTTAGTGGACGCAATGAAAGACAAAGCATCCGAAGCAGCTCATTCAACCATGGCCGAAAAGGCCGGTGGTATGTTGCACGCTGCAAAAGATAAGGTAACCGAAGCAGGTACAGCCGTAGTTGATAAAGCGAAGGAATTGGGACACTAAACCTGATTAATTTAGCAGCCTTTGACATTACTCATAGGCTGCTAAACCAAAAATACCCGCCACGTCACCACCGTCAAAGTGTGCGTCACCATGGCCGCCCTTACACTGTTTGATGCCATGAACGCCCGTCCATAAAACCAACCTGCAGCAGTAGCCAAAATCACAAAACGCCAGTTCGGAAATTTGCGTCCGAAGCTGAGGTGCGCCAATCCAAACAGCAGCGACGTGACGGCCATGCCCGCCATTGGAGATCGCAACCATCGCTGCAACACTGGCTGCATCACTCCACGGACCATCAACTCCTCACGAAGCGATACCAAAAGGTGAATCCCCAGAGCCAATCCAATGGCCTTGATGGTAGTGTCCAGTGGTGCTGTCAACGGGCGCAGCTTGGCAAATTCAGTTAGATACGTTAACACCGCTGCGACCGGCAGAAAGTATAAAAACTCTTGCGCCCCTATCTTGAATTCTTGTTTGGTAGGCAGAAATCCATACGCGATCCCTGTCATGCCACGAATACAAAAAAGAGAGATGGCGGCAACGCGAGCCAACATCAGTCCACCTAAAATTCCCTCCACAAGTTTCGGTGCAGCAGGCAGGTAGATCAGCGCAAACCGGTCAGTAAGTAGAATTGCAGCGAATAGCAGCGTCAACACAATGTCCGCCCAATCCGTAGCAGGTAGCAACAAATAGTAGAAACTGAAGCAGCCTGCAATGACCACTAACCATGCAAAAGATTGCCCGGTGAAGGTGCCAGATAACAAGGCATAAACCAGATAAGGAATCAGGGCACTGACGAACAAGCTGGCCGCAATGGTGGGCTTTGGATATCGGCGAATCCATTCCCGCACGTTTGCCGACCCATGCGCCAGAAAAAATATAAGCTCAATCAACAACGCCGGTAGCAGCGCAGTGAAAGCAACGGAAGGTAACGCAGATAGATACTGCATTTTATTAGCGTCCGGTACAAACGAAATTCATAAAACAAATTCCTCACGAATGCCGACACTGATCATATACGACGCCCGCAATGTTTCCTTTGCACCTAACCAACGATAGCCAGGAGTGCCGAACATTGACCCGCGCTCAACCATCTGTCTGCGAGATTCGGGCATGGGAGAAACGCCAAATTCCATACCTCGCGTAATGGTTTTTCCATTCCAAGGCGCATGGGTGCGGGCACAATTTTCTTCCCAAATACCGCACCAGGGGAAATCGGCACGGCTCCATTCGTAGCGCAGCCAAGTTTTGCTGACAGGGCTCCATGCTTCAAAGTAAGAGACGTCATCCGCTGGATTCATCAAGTGTGCGGTGTAGCCGCCAGACACCTTGTAATCGGGATAAACTCGCAAATCCACAGTGCCGCCATTCTTGTGTGGAACCATGGGCCAATCGAACTCAGCGCCCGTCTTTTGATATCCTTTGCCAAGAGTAAAATCGGATTCAATCACTTTTGATTTAGTCGCATTCAGACGGAAGCGCGTGAACCCTGGTTCAAGCAATGGGGGACCCAGGGTGACGTGTTGCGTCCAACCAATGGGGCGATCAAATGCCAGTAGACTCTTCACCGTTTCCGTGACGCGAACCGTTGCACCCTGCAGCTCCAACACGCGTTGAAAGTCAATTTGGGCGAAATCGAAAATGGCCTGTTGGGAAATTCGATTCCCTTCCGATGTCACATGGTAGCAAACAATAGATCCCTCCCCGTGCACTGGAAATCCAGCCAAAGCCTCCCCTGCCGACGGTCCACCGAAAATATCCAGGCACAAATTCTGCCCGCCAATACCAGCCAGCAGTTGACTCTCCCCATCGTCGCCATATTCGGGATACTTGGCTGGGTCCCAGGTGGAAGGTTCAATGGAAGGCCATGGCGGAACCCATAGAGGATTTACGCCAGTTCCTTTATGAAGAACTTCAGCAATATGACCGCCTTCTATAAGCACGCTAACGCGCACTTGATCGTTTTCAATCTGGCAGGCTCTGCGGTTGTTGAATCGCACTTCAGACATAGTTTAGTTCCTCATTATACTTGCCCATCATCGTGTAAACTCAAAGGGATTGAAATGAGTTGGGGATATCTAGAAGACGCCAGTGGTGCCAAGGGTCATGCCGACAAGATCTGTGTGCCCAAAGACGAAGCTGAATTGCTGGACATGCTTGCCCAGGCCGCCCATGAAAAAGCACCTGTGACAATTGCTGGGGGCGGCAGTGGGCTGACCGGTGGGCGCGTTCCATTTGGAGGATGGCTCATCTCCATGGAAAAGTTTCGCCGTCTGGATATCGTTACAGGCAAAGCCAGCGCCGGTGCGGGAATTACGCTGCATGAACTGCACGCTGCTGCCAAATCAACCGGACAATTTTATCCACCTGATCCCACAGAGACAATGGCTTTTGTGGGTGGAACCATTGCCTGCAATTCCAGCGGGTCGCGTAGTTTTATGTATGGGGCCACGCGACGTTGGGTGGAACGTTTGCGCGTGGCACTGCCGTCTGGAGAAATTCTGGACGTCCGTCGTGGCGATGCAATCCCGTTCGACGTTCCGCTGATTCCACAACCAGCAGCCGGCAAGCACTCCTGTGGTTACCCGCTGCGTCCCGGCATGGACTGGATTGATTTGTTCACTGGCGCGGAAGGAACGCTGGGCATTGTGCTGGAAGCAGAGTTGAAACTGCTACCCAACCCCCGGGCTTTGCTCAACGGCATCATCTTTTTCCCATCGGATGAAGCCGCGCTTGACGCTCTGGATACCTGGCGCGAAGTGCCTGGCCTGCGCATGCTTGAGTATGTGGACGACCCGGCATTGCGCATGATTGAGCAACGCTATCCCGATGTTCCAGCCAATGCCAGGGCCGCTTTGATCATGGAGCACATTGTGGACGAAGAGGGTGCCGACCTTGACCGTTGGGCCGTTCGATTGGCCGCAACCGGTGCATTTGAAGAGAAGAGCTGGTTTGGATCCACCGACGTTGACCGCGAACGTTTCCGTAAATTTCGTCATGCGTTGCCCGAAACATCACTGGCAATTGCACAAAAAAACGGCTTCCCTTCGCTAGGGTCCGATTTTTCTGTGCCGATTGAAAAGAACCGTGAAATGTTTCAGTTCTATCGACAGCACATGGACCTGATCATGCCCGGCCATTACTGCATTTTCGGCCACGTCGGCGACGCTCATCCGCATGTGAATATGATGCCCACCACGCAAGCGGAGTTCGATGCAGGCATGGATGCATTGGTGATGTTTGCCCGCAAAGCCGTGTCGTTAGGTGGTTCGGTAGCAGCAGAGCACGGTCTTGGAAAACGCAAGGCAAAGTTCCTGCCGCTTCAATATTCGGCTGAACAGATTGAGGCGATGAAGGCTGTCAAACGGCGGTTCGATCCAGATTGGCGCTTCGGTCGCGGGACTCTTTTCGAATTGAGTGCTTAGTTATAGAAGTTCTCACCGGTAAGCTGGGTCGGACAGCTTCAAGTGTTGAAGCGAAGCGTATCAGGCCTTTGAAAAACCGCTCCCTCGCGGTCACGGCTCTGTAGGATTAGTGCGTTACCGAGCCGTGACCGCGCAAGGGAGCGGTCTTTTTAGCCACAGGTTATCTCAAAAAAAGTTGGAGATTCTACAGGGATGCGGGGAAACTAAGTGGCAGTGCCTCGGACTTTCGCAACTAAAACTAAAACGGCGTGCGTGCCGAACTGTGTGGGCTCAATGGCAAATTCCACTTACTCACATCATCGGGATGAGCGGCATCATAGTGAGCAATATCCGAGCGTAAATACTTCACCAATCCCAAGTGATTCGACCGCATGCCTTCCACAATGCACTGCGCTAATTGATACGCACCATAACTGTTGAAGTGGGTATCGTCCTTCAATTCCCGCTGCTGGCCAGGAAAGGTCCCGGCAGGATAGTGAACAAAGGCCTTGATAGAACTTTCCGGACCCATGGATTCATAAAATAACTGGCTCATGGCCGTCAAATCAATCAGGGCAACCTTTTCTTCTACGGCAGTCTGACGCATGGCTTCCGGATACTCCTTTAAGGAATTTGTGATCTTCCCGGAACTGTCGAAAGTTCGGCGATGCATGGAGGTCACCAGCACAGGAATTGCCCCGCGCTTACGCGCTTCCCCAATATAGAGTTTCAAGTGTTCTTTGTAAGTGGTGAAGGGTTCCACGTATGATGAGCCGGGCTTTTGATCATTGTGAGTGAACTGGATAAACAGGTAATCGCCTTTAACAATCGTGCTAAGAATCTTATCTAAGCGTTTGTCGCCAAGAAAGCTTTTCAGCGCGCGCCCTGATTCGGCATGGTTGGCAATGGACACTCCCTGCTTGAAGAATCGTGGAAGCATTTGCCCCCAAGCGGCCCAAGGTTCAGCGGTCTGGTCTACGACGGTTGAATCACCGGCCAAATAAACTGTGATGGCTTTATCTGTCTGCTGAATGTCCAAGATCTGAATAGCGGCATGCTTTCCATTGAACTCAAGCGATAGCCGCTTGTCCCAAGTACGAGTACCCACTTCGCGATCATTCAAGCGAACGGTGCCGCCGGTGCTGATTTCCGGGTAACGCACGTTGACGGTGAACTTCAGCGTTGTGGGGATGTTTTGGTGGCTGGCAATCAAGCGCCTGGCCTCAGCGCGAAGTGTCATGTCAGTAACCGCGCCCAGCTTCACTGTGACGTCGTAATTCCCTTCGGGCAAATCAATGGAGAAGAAAAAGGGTTTGTCGCTGCCGCATTCGTGGGCGTCGCAAGTAATCGCAGAGGCATCCTCGAAACCCTGTCGGCTGTTGGCAGTGTAGGTTGAGGATTGGTCCAGATGACCGGAACCAAATTGAAAGTGGTGACGCTCGGCAGAAGAAGCGAGGCTGGAAAGAAGCAGGGTCAGTAGGAATGCACGCATGACCCTACCATCATAGACATTACAAATACAAACGGGCGGACTTCCTTGTGTGGAAGCCGCCCGTTTCTATCAAAAAACTAGAACTGAACTTTCATAACAATCTGTAGATTTGAGTTCGATGTTCCAATGTCGGAGAAAGCGCCGCGCGTGCCACCAATCTTTCCGAAAGCTGCAGGATTGTTGGCGTCGAACGTAGCGTTAGGGTTATTGAATTGTGGTTGCTTAATGGGAAAGTTATTCGCATCCAAGCGGAGCTGAACGCGGGCACGTTCCCGAATATGCCACCATTTGGCAATGGAAAGCTGGGTCCAATTGATGCCAGGTCCAATGAAAGTGGTGCGTCCCAAAGTTCCAACGGTGTAAGCCGCAGGGTATGCAAAAGAACCGACATTCAAGTACGGATTCTGTGCTGAGGTTGGGAATCGCACTGCTCCAAATTCCCAATTTTGCACTTGAGCCTGTTGAGTGGTGGTCAGAATGTTCGGACGCTGCGCACCCGTGGGCAGATACTTATTGGGGCTATTGGCAAAGCCTACTGTGAACGGCACACCTGCTTGAAATGTTTGTGTTCCGGTAAGTTCCCAACCGCCAATGGCAAGATCGGCCCAACGGTTATGATTTATCCAACGGCGACCACTACCAAACGGTAGCTCGTAGGAAAGAATCGTCACAAAGCGATGCTTCAAATTGTAAGTGGCAATTCCTTTTTCCAAGCGCCGATTGTAGTAGTCCACGCCGCCGACGCCCCCTTCACCTTCGTTGTCGGTCAGGGTTTTTTGGAAGGTGTAGAAGCTATTCAAAATCAAACCGGATGAATACCGTTTTTCCGCGCGAATCGTGCCCGCGTGATAGCTGTTGTGCCCGAAATTCGAGATCAGATTCACTGCACCAAATTGTGGAAACGGTTTGTACGTCTGCGGTGAAGCGAAGATGGCATTCAGCACAGCGGGGTCCTTAGACACATCCAGTCGGATGCGGTTGGTGTCCCAGGTGTTGATCAGCCCAACGCCGGATTGCCCTTGATACAGGCCTTCCAGCACCCAATTCGTTTTGAAGCTGTACTGCAATCCACCAGACCAGCTCATGACGTAGGGCATGCGTAAATTTGGATCGAACCACGTTGCATTTCGCGATGAGTAGTTAGAACCGATGAAGGGAACCGAACCATCGGGCTGCCGATTGAAGGCAAAGCTGGGCGGTCCTTGGGAAAGACGGAACACCGTACGGGGGTCGCCGGTTGGCGACTGGAACGTGGCGGCGGCCAAATATTCGTTGTAGTTGATGTTATTCGAGGTAGCGAATATGTCCTGATGAATAATGCCGAACGAGGCGCGGAATACCATTTTGGGATGAAAGTTGTAGGCCAGCCCAAGTCGCGGCGCAAAGTTGTTCAGATCTTTCTTGGCAAGGGGTCCGTTGGGATGGATGATGGCACCTGCTAAGCCGGTAATCGGATCCTTCGCTGTAGGATCAAATTGCGATTGTTGCCCGTACTTGGTTTGGAAAGGTGTTTCATAGGACCAACGCAGGCCCAGGTTCAGCGTAAGTTTCTTCATTGGTTTCCAATCATCCTGGAAGTAAGCCTGGTGTGAAAACCAACGAGGGAGCCAACTGGCGAATTCTTGTGTATAGGTAGCACTGCTCACCGTTCCCAGAAGGAAGGATGCAAAGTTGTTTCCAGTGTTGGGGGTGAAGGGAAGCTCGGTTCCGCCAAAGTTATAAGTCCCACCAGAAAGAGCTCCAGCCGTCCCATTGTAGCGGGTGCGAATCAGTTCGTAGCCCGCCTTGAATGTATGCTTTCCAGCGACCTTGGTGATGTTGTCCTGGAAGGTCATATCTTCACCAATGCTCTGATATACGTTTAACCCGGCCAGGCCGTAGCCAATGTTGAAGAAAGGGAAGCTGCCACCACCGACGTTGGGAATGCCCAATTTTTCGGAGTAGTTCTGACCTTCAAATAACGAACCGTTGTGAACTTCGCGACGGTTATATCCGGCGCGGAATTCGTTGCTCACCGTTGGGCCAAGAATATAAGTATCGGAAATGACACCGTTGTAATGTTCCACGGGTTGGGGCTGTGCGTTGGGATCAATATTAAGCCAAGCGAACTGCGCCTGATGATCGCCCTTCCATGCGCGATGATGCGCCTGCGAGTAACGGCCATTCATTTTGTGATTGGCAGAAAATTGCTGGTCAAGTTTAATGTCCCAACGAATGCGCCGTATCTGTTTCACCTGATTGGCCACAAGATTTTCAGTGGGTTGGGTGGCGTTCGGAATGCCCGGCTGGTTGGGTGCCGTGAACGGGGTCAGCGCAAGAAACTTCTGGACTGCCGGATCAAAAAGACTCTTGGGGATGATGTTGCCAGGGAAAATATCGCGAGTCCAAGTGGTGCCAACCAATCGTGTGGAGGATGGATCATAAATCGTCAAAGGACGTGGAGACGCTTGGCCGCCAAAGGAGAAGTCGCCGCCTAACATGCCTGCCGTTGGAACAGCGGTGCGAGCACCAGCAGTCCCCGCATTTTCGTAATGCTGTTCCCAACCAACCAGCCAAAAGGTCTTGTCTTTGCCCTTGTACAATTTGGGCAAAACTACTGGACCGCTGAACAGGAATGCCGAATCGTGAAAGGTGAATGGATTGGTACGCGGCAATTGTTCCAGATAGGCGCGATGCACCATGCTCTGGCCAATATGTCGATTCTCAAACGATCCATGAAACTGGTTTGTACCGCTACGAAATACGATTGAGATGAGTCCGCCCGCGGCGTGCCCGATTTCTGCTGCCGTCCCTGTGGTGTGCACTTTCACTTCTTCAAAAGCATCCTGGGTGGTGGAAATTTGTTCGTTGGTTCCACCAATATTCCCAATGCCTGGTTCCTTGCCATTGATGCCGTCAACCGTATAGCCAATGGCGCGTGCTCGTTGGCCAAGCACGTGGTAGCCGTCAACTGGCTGCGTGCCAGGGTAATAGTAAGTCATGCGGATGGCACGTTTCTGACTGACTGGAATCTTCAGCAGTTCATCGCCGGAAAGAACTTGTCCGGCGGCGGCGGTTTCCGTTTCAAGCAATAAGGCCGAACCTTCTACCTTGATGCTGTCGGTGACTGCGCCAACTTCCATAGTCACGTCGATACGCGGAATTTCACCAGTACGAATCTGAATGCCTTCGCGTAAATGGCGCTTGAAACCGGCTGTTTCAATGGTTAGTCGGTAAAAGCCCGGGGCCAGATAAGGCACATAGTAGGAGCCTTCATTGGTGGTGATGGCTGCTGAAGTGAAAGCCGTGTCAACACTGACAACGGTTATTTTTGCACCCACTAGACTAGCACCGGTACTGTCGGTGACATTGCCTACCAGGGTTCCTGTACCGGTGGTTTGCGCATAGAGCGAACTTGTCAAAGCGATGAGGGCTAAGACCAAGCCCTTCTTAAGTAAGAATTGCACCATTGCAATATTCTCCTTTTAAGTAACGTTAACTTCTGATTAGCTAAGAGCATATTACGATTGTCTTGTGGGCATGCCTTGCACCCGCAGGCCAGTGATTATCAAATTGCCAACCGAAGGAGAATTTTTGCTTATCTATTTCTTTGTCTGCGCATCGGCTTTGGGTTGGGGAGCTTTTAATTGGGGATTTGGTTCCTTCAGCTTTCGATGGTAATCAATTGATTCCTGTTCTTCGGAAGTTAGCTTGTCTAACCGCAAATTAGAGTCCTTCTTTTTCGTCCATCGGGCGGGTCCAAAGGGAGTAGCGCGATCAAACAAATATTCGACTGCCGTTTCACGAACACGTATACCGAATGGGGGACCATCTTCTAAAATGTGCCTCATCACTTCCGTTTGTTCGGCACGGGTAATGCCAAAAGGCGTCTTGACGTAAATGAACGGTTTGCCATTCTCCATGCGGCGGTACACATCGGAACGTACTTCCACTGCGTCCTCAGGCAATTCGGACACAATGGGACTCTTCTTGGGGGCCGGCTCCTCTCCAAATAATGCGAGAATCGCTATCAAACTAAGAAGACTTTGCTTCCAATACATCATCTCGTAAGTATATATTGGGAAAGCACTATTCGCAATCGTCACGCCGATGGGAGGCGTTATTTCCACACTTTCGATCCGGTTTGTTATAAACTTCAAGACACCCCTTTTTTCGTAACATATACGAGGTCTCTATGAATCGACTACTGCTCGGCTTGTTGCTTGCCGCATCTTTGCAGGCTCAAAACACTTCTGGTTCCCTTTCCGGAACCGTTCAAGATCCTGCTGGTGCCATGGTTGTTAACGCAAAGGTCACGCTGACTGGCGAAAACAATGGCTTCATCCGAACTGTTACTACAAATAAAGAAGGTTTCTTCAACTACCCTGACGTGACGCCTGCAACCTTCACCATTAAAGTGGAACACGCCGGATTCAAGTCTTACTTAAAGACTGGCATTCAAGTTGGCTCATCGGACCGCAAAGTGGAAAATATTCAACTGGTTCTGGGACAAGCAAGTGAATCCGTTACGGTGACTGCCGAAGCCATCACCGTCAATTTATCCAGCGGAGAGCGTTCTGGAACACTTTCAGGCGAACAACTTGATCAGATTGCACTGCGCGGTCGCGACATTTTTGACGCCATTAGTTTGATGGCCGGAGTAGTGAATACCACCAACGGTCGCGATGCCCCTGGGCCCACCAGCATTGGTGGCATTTATATTATGGGCGGTCGCAACGATTCAAAAAACATGACCGTGAACGGAGCCACCAACTTAGACACCGGTTCCAACGGCAGTGTCCACAGTATGCCATCAATGGATTCGGTGGCAGAGGTGAAAGTGTTGATATCTGGCTACTCTGCCGAGAACGGGCGGAACCCTTCTTCCATTGCCATTACCACCAAAGGCGGAGGAAGTAGTTTCACGGGTCGGCTGCCTGGTATGTGCGGAACACCGCGCTGAACGCCAACGACTTTTTCAACAACGCTGCGGGCAGGGCTCGGACACCGTATAAATACAACATTGGCGGCTATACCATTGGTGGGCCAGTGATCCTGCCCAAATTCAACCATGACCGCAACAAGCTGTTCTTCTTTTTCAACCAGGAAATTCAACGGAAGAATGTTCAATACGCGTCAGAAGAGTTACAGTACCCACAGCGCTGGAACGCGGTGGAGACTTTTCCCAATCAAGGGCTACCAATGGAACTTTGTTTACGGTGAATGATCCGCAGAATAACAAAATACTTTTCCCTGGCCGCGTAATTCCACCATCTCGATTGACGGCAACCGGCAAGAATATTCTGAATCTGTTCCCTATGCCCAACTACGTTGATCCAGACTTGATCAACCGCTACCAATGGAACTATTTCACTTCAGAAACAGGTGCCTATCCACGCCGCACCGATTCGGGCCGCATTGATTTTTCGCCCAAACAAAATTGGCAACTTTTCGCTAGCGCCAGTTAAAACACCGATAAGCAGAACACACTTTATGGTGTTTGGGTGGATGGCTCACTGAATTTTCCCATTGGCACTCCCATTGTTTTTCAGCAGCCAGGCAAGAACGCATCCCTGACTTCCACCAATACGTTGACACCAACAATGTTCAACCAAGCGACCGTTGCCTACAGCCAGAACACGCTGACCTACTTCCCTTTGGACCCCACCAAGCTGGACCGGACGAAATTAGGGATCAATATTGCGCAACGCAACCCCGAGCTGAACCCTGATAATCTGATTCCCAATATGACCTTCGGCGGCATTCACAACGCAGCCAACCCTTCGCTTAGCGATGGTACGCCTTACTTTAATCAAAACACCATCATGAGCTTTGTGGACAATGTCAGCAAAGTATCGAAGACCCATACTTACAAGTTTGGATTTTATTTTGAGCATACGCAGAAAATCCAAAGTGCCAACGCATCCACGCGCGGCACTCTAAACTTTACCAACAACGCCTATGCCAACGCCTTGTTAGGTAACTACGATACTTACGCCGAAGCTACTGCACGCCCCAAAGGAAATTTTCTATTCACCCATACTGAATTCTACATGCAGGACACTTGGCGGTTACGCAAGAACTTGTCGCTAGATTATGGCATCCGCTTTTATCATGATCCACCGCAGTATGATGCTAACGGTCAATTGGCGTCATTCACTACTGCCGCTTATAAGCAAGCCAACGCCCCAGTGCTCTTGCGCCCAACGACCGTGAACGGAGTGAAGGTGGCACAAGATCCGGTTACTGGTAAGACATATGGACAAGGTCTGATTGGAACCTTCGCCCCCGGTCAGGGAGACCCTACCAATGGTTCTGTCATCGGTGGAAAAAACGGCGTCCCTCAAGGACTTTACACCACTCTCCCATTAGTTGCAGCCCCGCGCTTTGGCTTTGCCTGGGGTCCGTTTAGCAATGGTAAAACAGCCATTCGTGGTGGTGGTGGTGTATATTTTGATCGTATCCAAGGCAACCCAGTAATGGGCCAGATCGCCAACCCACCCTCTGTCTTTTCACCCACACAATACTACGGCACCTTTGCCGATATCCAGGCCACCGCCAGTGCCGGGTTTCTAACACCATCGGGAAGTGTCACGTCGCTGGCCACTACTGGCCATCAGCAATCGGTTTATAACTTTAATTTGAACATCCAACGGCAACTGTTCAAGTCAACCGTGCTGGAAGTGGCCTATGCGGGCTCATTGGGTCGTCATCAGTTGTGGCAGCGCAACATAAATCCGGTTCCATTGGGTGCTAATTTCTTAAACTTAAATCCTCAAAACAGAGACCCAACCACCACCAACAACGCGTTGCCGCCCAACTTCTTACGGCCCTATCAGGGCTATGGCGATATTTTCCTTTACGAGTTTGCCAACTCCTCAAATTACAACTCGCTGCAAGCTACCTTTCAACATCGGATGAGTAGAAATCTGAACATTGCTGCTTCCTACACATGGAGTAAAGCTTTGGATGCCAGTGACAGCTACAACCAGACGGTAGATCCATTTCTTCCAGCACGATCTCGAAATTACGGACCTGCCGGCTTCAACCGCACGCATGTTTTCAATACGAATTTCTACTACAATTTTCCGAAATCGCGTGCAAGCTTCCGGCCTGTTCGCATGATTGCCAACGGCTGGACGCTGTCGGGAGTTGCTCGCATTAATACCGGAGCACCTTACACACTTGCTTATGGCACTTTGAATGGCATCACCAATCCAACCGGTTCGCCTTCTAAAACAGCCAGGCTGCAGGTATTGGATCCTAATGCACCTTTGGCCCAGCGTTTTAGCCCTCCTCCGCAGCCTGCCGGTCAAGGTAACCTTTCCTTGGTCCAGCACCAGCACTGCTCCGCAACTGGGGAACCTGGGTAGGAACACACAGACAGGGTTCGGGACTGCTAACTTAGACCTTTCTTTTTACAGAGAACTGAAACTGACCGAACGCGTGAAATCAACGTTACGCTTCGAAGGCTACAATGCTTTGAACCATACGCAGTTTTCCCGCTTGGATACGACCTTGAAATTCGATAACACTTCCGGTTCCAACTACAATACATTGTTCAGCCAACCAACCAGCGCCCGCCCAGCACGAGTCATGCAGATTGCGCTACGAGTACAGTTTTAACGATTAAGCAGATGCTGACAACCGAGGCGGCATCTGCTTATTAAAGCCACGGGACTCTAATTCTCTGTCGGCACTTTTTCAATTTGGTCAATAACCATAACCTGCACCGGCCCTTTCCCTGCCTCCAGCTTCAGTCCCAGTTGGTCTTGAAGCGCAGAAAAAATGGAAATCCCCGACACAGTATCCGCGCTCGGCCCATCGGGTGTCCAGTTCAAAGTGAACTCATAGTTTCCGGCAAGCCCGGTTTCATCGGCCACTTGTTTTTCCACTTCACGAATGAGGCTCAGCATTCCTGCCAGTTGTGCCATAGAAATGCCCACACTCACAAGTTGCCCCTTGCCAGTATCAAATGTCCGGATTCCTAACGTAGCAGCAGCATCCACCGGGTGAATCTTCAACCCGTTTTTCGCGACAACCAATTTATAAACAGGCAATTGTTTCGATTCGCTGTGAGTCGCCAGCTTAAACCGGTCAACCAAAAGAGTCCGTAACATCAACTTGCATTGGCTGTAGGGAACAGGTGCAGAAGGCTTCGCCTCAATATCGAACCTTTCAGAATTCAGCCAACTGGGACGGCCTAGCAACTGAAATCCCTTCACATCGAAAGCCAATTCAATGAGCAGATTCAAGGGGATATTCTTGACGCTAACTTTTCCGCCAGATAAACATGTGCTGCCACCAATCGCATTGCTCCCGGAGATATTGTGCTTGATAGTGGCCACTTCAAAGGACTCCAGCGCTTGGCCAAACAAAGCACGCTGAGCGCCTGCCGCAAACACTGCCAGTAGAATCACTTGTTTCATATTTACCTCGCAGACGCTTTCAGCATACATTGGTGACAGCACCCCGCACAAAATAAATCCGAATGAGTCAACTAAGCATCTCGAATTAAATTAACGTTATCCTTGAATTAAGGCTCCATCTTGTCTTCCATCCGCTACCGGCTTTTCACCGCTGCAGCACTTGCAGTATCGTCACTCGTCGCCCATAAGTTACGCAGCTTCCTGACCCTGCTTGGTGTCATCATAGGTGTCGCTTCCGTCGTCCTGGTTGGTGCAGCCATTGAAGGATTGGGAAACTACGCTGAAGAAAGCACCTCCAAGGCATTCGGTAGTGAAACCTACCTTGTCGCGCAAATAGCCAATGTCGGTAGGATGACCCGCAAGGAGCGCGCTGATAAACTTCGTCGCAATCGCCAGCTTCGTAACGAAGATTTAGACTACCTGGTAACTTCCACTGGCGATGAAGTCCTGTATAGCGCCTATCGCAACCAGGCCGACGATCTAAAGCACGGTAATCAAACCATGGAAGCGGCAAGCATTCTGGGCGTTTCCGCCAATATCGCCGAAATTCGCGACCTTGTAGTGGTTGAAGGGCGATTTTTTACCGAACAGGAAGAACAGGCTCGCCAACAGGTTGCAGTTATCGGCCAGGATGTTGTGACTGAACTTTTCCCCGCTGTCGTTCCAATCGGCCAAACCATTACGATTCGTGGTTTCATCTTCACTGTTGTGGGCGTTCAGGAAAAGCTTGGCTCCGCCGATGGCCGATACCAGGACAATTCCTTCTACATCCCAGCCACTGTATTCAATCGCATTTACGGACCGCCGAAAAGCCTTTCCATCTTTGCGCGACCCAAAGCAAAATCCGGGCTCACCTTGGCCGAATCACTCGACCTGTCCCGTGTTGCCTTGCGTACTCGCTTCAAGGCGCGACCAGGCGCAGAAGATCCCTTCGATACACTCACTCCCGACGCAATTCGCGCGTTTGTCGATTCTATTCTTGGCTTAGTCAAAGCGATTGTCATTCCAGTTACAGCAATCTCACTCATAGTCGGTGGCATCGTAGTAATGAACATCATGTTAGTAAGTGTCACAGAACGTACGCGGGAAATCGGCTTACGTAAAGCGCTGGGGGCACGCCGTGGCGATATCATGCTGCAATTCCTGATTGAGTCGGTGATGATGTCAGCCATGGGCGGATTGATGGGGCTAAGCTTGGGGGCCGGGGTGGCGTATGCTTTATCCTTTGCTTTTGGGCTCAAATTGGGTGTTTCTGTTGTCTATGTAGTTTTGGCGATTGTGGTCTCTTCGGTGGTGGGTATCCTATCAGGTTGGTACCCGGCAAGTCGTGCTGCAAAGTTGAATCCGGTGGAGGCGTTGCAGTCAGAATGAGAATTTCAGTTACAGAAAATGTGCGGTTGGCGCTTACCTCTGTTTGGACAAATCGCTTCCGTTCTATGCTTACGATTTTGGGAATCGTGATCGGGATTACTACTGTTGTTACAGTCTCAAGCCTACTTACTGGATTACGCAAGGGTGTGGTTACTTTCTTTGAGGAGTTCGGGCCCGACAACATTTTTCTGAGCACGTTCAACGGCGATCCTAACGGTCGTCCCAATCCTAAAGAAGCCAAACGGCGTCCCATGAAGCCTGAATATGCTGAAACGATCAAGCGTCTGGCACCTTCCATTGAAGAAACCTCCGTAAGTATGTTTATCCCACCAATTATTGGTCGACAAGCCATGATCGCAAAGGTGCCGGGTTACGAATCGGACTCAGTTTCCATGATGGGAATTTCGGCGTCGGGCTGGTTGACGCAGCCGAAAAACTTGAAATGGGGCCGCGTGTTTACGCAAGAGGAAGATACCCGTGGCGCGCACGTCGGCGTCATCGGACCCAAACTATCGGAGGCACTGTTCCCAGGAGTTAATCCTGTGGGGCTTACGCTGAATGTCTCCGGTGCCGACTACGTAGTGATCGGGGTGACCGAAGAAGCTAAAGGCGGCTTTTTCGGCGAAAACGGTTTAGATCGAATGGTGACCATTCCCTTGCAGACGGCCAGAATGCGTTATCCAGGCATGCTTGATCGCTTTCAAATTACATCCAAGGCACGAGAGGGCCAGCGGGCGGATGCACTGGAAGAAGTGCGAGCCGTAATACGCCGGGCACGCAAGGTGGAGCAATCCAGTCCCGATGACTTTGTGATCTCTACGCCCGATCAAATTGTGGAACGATTCAACAGCTTGACGGCGGTGATTGTGCTGGTATCAACAGCCCTTTCCGGATTGGGGCTGTTAGTAGGCGGAATCGGAGTAATGAATATCATGCTGGTAAGTGTTACCGAACGGACGCGTGAAATAGGCGTTCGGAAAGCATTGGGTGCGCGAAAAACAGACATCATTTTTCAGTTTTTGATGGAGGCAGTTACGCTCACTGGACTAGGGGGAATCTTAGGGATAATTATTGCCGTGGGGATCACGCTATTGATCGGCAAACTTGTGACCGCCCTGCCATCGGAAGTGCCTCCGTTCGCCTTAGTTCTGGGATTCGTGGTGTCTGTAGCCGTGGGCCTATTCTTTGGAGTTTGGCCTGCCTATAAGGCAGCACAACTGGACCCAGTAGAAGCGCTACGCTACGAATAGATCCTAACGAACTACCGATGCAGAAGCGACAATGCGAGGATCTTCCCCAGTGCGGAAACGAACTGTGGCCCCAACCTTGATACCGATTTCGCGAAAAGTCTCACCACGATACCCTTCGAGTTTGCCAAGATCAATTCCATACGTCCGAAGATTCGTATTTTCAACGACGTAGAAAATGCCCGGGATCATTCCGATGCGCGATATTTTTCCTTCCAAATTCAGGCTATTGGCCAAGTTGATAAGGTCTCCCTGGAAATTGTTAAGTACAATTCCATTATGCGCGGGAGAAGCAAATGTAGCGATCAGCATATCAATTACCTTATCGACCTAAAAGTACCGAAAGTTTAGACTGCTAAACAACTTAGTCCCAACTGTGATAAATTAGTACCTTCGGTGATCGGCACAATCGCTTTCCTTCGTTATGATGGATTTGTATGAAGCTGACCACGCGAATCACCTCCAATCCAAATACAATGCGCCAAGAAGGTAAAGTCGTGAGAATAGTGCCCACCATGGGATTAGCCTATCTCGAAGAAACCACCTCTATGAAACTTATCGGCTTTTCCCTCAACCAAGTTGATGGATTTAACGGTGAATCTTTCAAAGAATTGGGCGTGGTGCCCGGTGCCTTGTTCTCCTTCACTGCATCTTTGGATGGTCGGGTGACCTATATTTCCAAAAAAGCGGCGGCAAAATCCGTCGGCGCGAGCTAACTATAACGTGGGGCAGCTATTTTTGGATCCCCAAAACCTTCCCCGCCATTGTTCGCATTTTCAGCACGTCCCAGCCTCACTCCCGCAATCGGTTCGAGACCTTGGGCACCTCCCCAACCTGGAACTGCTGCTGCCCGGCGATTTGATTCTTATTTCGCCTATTTCGCCCACATCGTTCCAGGGAAAGATTCAAAGAACTCAGAAAAAAGGCGGTTACCATAAAGACGACGCCCAGTGGACTCATGCTGCCGTTTACCTGGGATGGCAGTTCAATATTTGCGAGGCCACCATTAAAAGTGGCGTCCAGCAGGCTTCTTTGCTGGATTCACTAGCCGCCCATCGGGTTCGGTTTCGACGTTTCCCCGGCCTTGACGTCGATTCCCGCTGGAAGATTGCCGTGTCCGCTGCCCTGCAAATCGGCACGTCCTATGGCATTGTGAGCGCGATTAAAATCTACTTACGGTCGAATAAGGGATTACACCTTCCACAGAAAGCTGGCACCAAGTCCCGCTCTAAGCTGATTTGTTCGGAATTATATGCAGACTCGCTCCTTGCAGTGACCAGCAGAACACTGCAATATGACCACCCCGGAAAAGACTTGTGTCCCGCCTTGTTGAGTCATGTTGAGGAGTTAGAAGATGTGCCGATGGATTGGCTGAAAATTTGATGTCTTAGTGGGGCTTGGCTCTAAAAAAGCAAAGCCCACAAAGACGGCCACTTACTGTTTAACGGGTAATGTTGCGGAAATTCCGGTGGCTGTAGCGCTGCATGCTGGATGTCCCCAACCACCAGCACTTACTCCAAGTCCCAGACCAGGCGCATTGGTAATATCGTAAACAATGTTATCCGGACGAGTAGCGTCGCCACTTACTCCACCAGGAACGAACGACAGATTCAGATTACGACGTGTTCGCCAGGCAATATTGTGATCGGCACAGGATGAATCACCACTTACTCCAAGGCCTCCAATCAGAACGTGGGTTGAGTTGTACAGAGCCAGGCCGCCACCAAACACATTCACGCCGCCAATTCGGCTGCCCATCATCGGATCATTCGCTTGGCCAAAATCGGCTGAATTTCCTCCGTAAGCTACCGACGTGCTCACTGGATTGCTCGCTTGCAAACCAAATAAGCTGCCCCCAGGCTGTACGGCGCTAAACAGATTGGCCGTGGAAAGGACCAGTCCAGGAAGGCTGAAGGCATTGGCGGTGTTGGCTTTTTGAGCTGAAATCACCCGACTTCCAGGCCACTGTTGACCACGGTCCGTTCCCGTGAAAGCAACTGCGCAAACCACTCCATCGCGATTCACAATGGTGCCCCACATGTCCAGGTTGAACCCGCCGTTGGCTTGCGTTCGTGCCGCAATCAATGCCGCTTTCAAGGCTGCGTGCGATGGCAAATTCCGACATGCCCGGGCTGCCCCGCCGTCATCTGCACGTAACAATCCAATACTTGGTCCGGTAAGTAAACAGGCCATCGTCCAAGCCATGGTAAATAACTGTGTCTTCTTCATTCGGTCTAATCCTTTAAATCGTTGAGTTTTTACCTGCTGGGGTACTTATCAAATTATATTAGACTTTGTGATTTAAACTAACTTATCGCCGGAAAATTAACTGATCCAATGCTAACCGCCGTTCCCATCCAGCGCGTTCCAATAGTGGATCCTGACTCGGCTCAACTGGCCAACCCAAACAAAGGTAGGCTAGAAATGTCCAGTGATTTGGGACGTCCAGGCATGTTTGCGCGGCAATTGGATCCAGAATGGAAACCCAGCCCAAGCCCAACCCTTCCGCTTGTGCGGCCAGCCACAACGTATGAATCGCCATCACTACGGACCAGGTTAGTGTCTGCGGCATAGTCTGACGTCCAAGACCAGAACCAGTGGCTGCCTCTACATCGGCAAAGACAGCAATGTGCACTGGAGCTTCGTGCAATCCGGCCAATTTTAGACGACCATATTCCGCAGCTTGCTCCCCTTGATAATTTGCAAGCGCACTGGCATTGGCCATGGCGAAGTTTTCCTTTATCGTCAAACGCCGTGCCGCATCTTCCACCAACACCCATCGCCATGGTTGAGAAAATCCGACCGATGGGGCAAGCATTGCCTGGCGTAACAAGTTATCCACCAGCGCAGGGTCTATCGGAGTTGTGTGAAAGTGCCGGACATCACGCCGCCACACCAGGAGCTTCTCAAGATCGTCACGGAATTCAGGACTAAAAATAGGAACGCACACGCATCCGATAGCTTCGCACACAAGTTAAACTAAGTGCATGCTGACCTTGCCCATCGCCTTTTTATTAATGGCCGGAACCAACGCTGAAGTTACAGCGAAGGTGCGTGAAACAGCAGCTGCATTCGCTAAAGCAATGGCCGAAGATAAGCTTACGACATCCAACAAGTTTCTGGCAGCCGATGCAATCTTCCTTTCACTCAAAGGTGCCGGCTGGGAGCCACAGCAGATCGAAGTTCTTGATTCAGGAAAGCTGGCGTTAGTAAGTGGAACCAAATTCAACTCCATTTGGAGATTGGAATCGAACGGCAGTTGGAAGGCTGTGCTGGATTATAGTTGTCCAACTTGCCAGTGCGCGCCCTTCGTTGCCACGCCAGGGGAACTGCAAGAACAGGTGCGCCAGGCAGAAAGAGGATTCGCGAAATCAATGGCTGATCGCGATCACGCCGCTTTTGTTTCTTTCCTGGCTAAGGATGCCATCTTTTTTTCAGGCGCACAGCCATTGCGCGGTGCTGACAATGTCGCCAAAGACTGGAAGGATTTTTACGAAGGTCCGCAAGCCCCATTCTCATGGGATCCAGATCGAATCGAAGTGAACGCCTCAGGCACTCTGGCGCTTTCCTCAGGGCCTGTCAAAGACCCGTCGGGCAAGCGCACCGGAACATTCAATTCAGTCTGGCGTCGTGAAGCAAATGGACAGTGGAAAGTTGTTTTCGACAAAGGTTGCCGAGCCTGTAACTGTCCTTAGTTATGAAAGAACGCGGTCGGTTCCAGCGAGGCAATTTTCCATCGCTTTCCTTTTCTAACGAATCGGCAAGTAACTTTTTCACGTTTGCGAATCACCGTTCCCACCGCTTCCGACGAGCGAATTTCCAGAAGCCAATCCAGTTGAACAGTAAGTGGTCCGATCCATTCCACCGGGTCGATCGCGGAGCCGATCTCGCTACTCGCCAGTAAATCGCGTAGTTGCCTGGCCATGGTACCAGTTGCGAAGTCAGTTAGGCCGATGGCGGCCTCGGCGTTGCCTTCACTCAGGGCCGCAGTGAATTCGCCCAACACTTCCAGCAGCGTTTCATGCGATACCTCTTCAGACTGCGCGGACATGCCGCTGGAACCGATCAGCACAGCAGCGAATTGGCGGCGTCCCAGGTGCATGTTGATTACGACCGATAACTTGCGTTGATCTTGATATAGCCTTCCGTAAAATCACAAGTGAAGAAACGCGCACGACCTTTGCCTTTCCCTTGAATGCGCAAATCAATGCGAACGTCAGGCGTGTTCAGCAAATACTTTAATTCCTCTTCATTAAACTTAGCTGCCAAACCACTACGACAAACAGTCACACCTTGCAAGTCAATTTCAACGTGAGCTGGATCAAACTTCACACCAGCATAGCCTGCGGCAGCAAGAATACGACCCCAATTCGCATCGTTTCCATAAATAGCAGTTTTTACAAGAGGCGAATTTGCTATGGCTCGGGCAATGGTTTCGGCATCGGCTTCATTGCGAGTCCCGGCTACATCAATGGTGACTAACTTAGTGGCCCCTTCACCGTCACGGGCAATTTGAATCGCCAAATCTTCCAGTAGATGTGTTAGCGCTTCTTCAAACAACAGCATTTCTTTAACCGTTAATGCAGAGCCCGATGCACCATTGGCTAGCAGAAAAATGGTGTCGTTGGTGGACATGTCCCCATCCACTGATAAACGATTAAAGCTACGTGCCGTCGCCCTCTGCAACATAGGTTTCAAGTCAGTGGGCGATAGGCGAGCATCGGTCATCACGAAGCCCAGGGTGGTGGCCATCATCGGATGAATCATGCCGGAACCTTTCGTCATACCGGAAAGGGTGACCGTTCCGCCCTTAGTTGCCAGGCGTGCGGCGGCCCGCTTGGGAACAAGGTCAGTGGTAAGCATCGCTTTGGCAACCGATTCAAAATCACCACCCAGAGACGCCACCAGAGAGGGCATTGCAGTGGTGAGTTTCGAACCATCCATTTCGACCCCGATCACACCAGTGGACGCAGGCAGTACATGTTCCACAGGAATACGCAGCGCTTTCGCGACAGCTTTACAGGTATCCAGAGCAACCTTGGCCCCAGTGCGTGTCGCGCAATTTGCATTTCCGGCATTCACCACAATGACGCTGGCCTTTCCACGGGACGCCTTCAAATTGGCCTTCGATAGCAGAACCGGCGCAGCTTGAACAAGGTTCTTGGTGAACACTCCAGCAGCGGATGCAGTGGCATCGGAAACAATCAAAGCAAGGTCATGACGCTTATCCTTGCGGATGCCTGCGTGGGCGGCTGCATAGCGATAGCCTATGGGCAGAGGGAACAAACTAGCCTCCAAGTGTTGCGTGATCAGTTGGGTGCTGGCCGTTCCAGAAGGCATCGGCAGTAATGCGCTTACGCCCTTCCTGGTGTAACTCAGTCACTTCCAAAACAGTGTTTACTCCGCAGGATAACAAGAACCCTTTGTTGTTTGCTTGGTACAGTCTTGTCTCATGCAAGAAGAGCCTGGAGCGGAGGTCGATTCTCACACAAGAAGAGCCTGACAGGAAAACGGGAACGGATAAATGTTTTCAACTGGACGGATTTTGGACGTCTTGATAATTCCATGTGAGAACAACATCGCAAATACTGCTACGGTAGTCTTGAATGGAAGCATTTGAAATGTTTTGAAACCAGTCAGCGGAAAACCCGTCCGTCGCCAGGGCTCAACGGGCAGCGAGTGACGTGACCGGGCGATCGCATCACGGCATTTGCCGCGAAATCGTGTTACGAATTACCGTTTGGGCAGGGGCTCTTTGAGAGGCGGCCAGTAAATCTTCGAATTGGGGACATCTGACATTGTGCCGTCCGAGTTCACCGCGTAGATTGCGAGTGAATGTGATCCATGAGAAGGCACTCAGGGACCTGCGCGACGCGCTCGACCTTTACGGCCACATTCCGACCGATTTTCCCAAGCTGATACCCGGCACAAACTTTCCTGAATAGTCCCACGCTTCTTAAAGCTTTGGAAGCGTCTCCAACATGCCCACCCATTCATGGAAGTGTGGGCATTCGGTCCTCATGCGCCGAAGTCCTACCGCCTTCGCAGCTTTCGTCCCGTCGATGACCTTCGAATAGGTGCAGACGGCCTTGATGCGCTTTGATGGAGCCGTCTCCGGGGCGTCATTGATGTGTTCTGGCGTATCGAAGTCGTCTCTCACACCTTTAAAAGTGGCCGCGAGATTGGCCTTGTTTATGCCGTTTGCAAAAGCCTGTGGATCGCTGAAAAGCAAACCCTCGTATTCATGAAGTTGAATCAGTAGTGTCCGGCTAACGAAGAATTCAGTGTTGGCATGTGATGTCTTTAGTTCAAGTTAAGCACAGATTTAGGTTGCCGCGATTTGAATTTGCTAGAAGCAAAACCGGCGGCGAGAATCGAGAAAAGACGGCTGGAGCCACAATGGTGAGTGAACCAAGGCCGAACCATCTTCTCCCAGTTATTGGGCTTTTTGCCTGACCGTGAATTTCGACGCTGCGTCTCCCGTTATGGTGGCGATACCCGTTCAAGAGGCTTCTCCTGCTGGGATCAATATCTGGCGATGGCCTTCGCCCAACTCACTTACAGGGACGGGCTGCGCGACATAGAAGCATGCCTGCGAGCGTTGGGCGGCAAACTCTACCATATGGGTTTTCATGGCCGCGTGTCACGAGCTACCCTGGCCGACGCTAACGATACCCACGACTGGCGGATCTATGCCGACTTCGCGCAAGTCCTGATACGGATCGCACGCCCTTTGTACTCCTGCCAAGACATTGGTGTTGAGTTGGATCACGCGTTGTATGCCTTGGATTCGACCACCATCGATCTGTGTCTTTCCTTGTTTCCCTGGGCCGAATTCAGGAAGAACAAAGCCGC
>JANXSF010000078.1 GCA_025352795.1 Acidobacteriota bacterium | reverse complement strand
TTCAACGAAGGCGGGTGATTCTTTCTGGTGCTGGGCATTGGCTCTCCTTATTTTCTATCCCTTCACACCATCTAAGAAACCTCTTTTTTCTGTCCAAAAAATGGGGTCCACTACAGTGACTCCGGACTCTATCGCGCCATGCGGGAGGCGTTCCAGTTCGTCGATCCGTCTACCTCTGACGAATCGTTTCTAGCGACATTTCGTGACTCGGGCTGCTACTTCGTGGATCTGTGTCCAGAGCCCGTGGATCACCTGGATACTAAATCGAGGCGAGCCGCTTGCGCAGATAGCGAGGCATCGTTATCCAGAACGATTGCCCGTCTGCATCCCGTGATGATTGTGACGGTGGTGCGCTCCATTGAAGGCAACGTGATCAATGCCGCTGCAAGATCCAATTGGCATGGTGTGATGATTCATCTGCCTTACCCAGGCCGTTGGGCTCGGCTGCGTAGCATGTTCGTAGAAACGCTGGCACCCATCGTCGCCCGTCTGATATCGACTCAGCCCAACCCACCGCGTCCATAAAGACAAGGTGCGCGGGGCAGGAGCGTGGGTCGGACCCCTGGAGTATCATAAGAAATTGGTAGCTGTTCGCTGAACGGCTACCGCAAAATTTAAGATACAAGGACTTACCCCCATGTGCTTCGTATTGTTCCTAACAATCGTCAATTTGCTGCCTGCCGCAGAGATCACCTTCCATAAAGATGTTGTGCCGGTTCTCCAAAAGCGATGCCAAAGTTGCCATCGTGCTGGTGAGGCTGCACCGATGTCTTTGATTACTTACAAAGAGGCTCGCCCATACGCAGCCGCTATTCGTGAGGCTGTGCAATCTGGAAAAATGCCACCTTGGCACGCTGATCCGCATGCTGGTAAGTTCAGCAATGAACGTCGATTGACGCAACCGGAAAAGGACACGCTGATAGCTTGGAGCCGAACCGGTGCAAAGGAAGGCCAAGTGAAGGATGCTCCTGCGCCGGTCACATTTGCCGAAGGTTTCGCGATGGGCAAACCGGATGTAGTGATCGACATGGGTGCAAGCTATACAGTTCCGGCCAAGGGGACGATTGATTACGTTTACTTCGTGGTTCCTTCCGGGTTCACAGAAGATAAATGGGTGGAAAAGATTGAGGCAAGACCGGGCGCGCGCAGCGTTGTCCATCACATTGTCGTGGAGAGTCGTCCTCCAGGGTCGTCCATGTTGAAGGATGCAAAATTTGGCGTCCCCTATTTTGCGGTGAAGAAAGATTATCCTCGAAAACCAGATACAGGCGCTGGCGTGGCGGAAGGTCTGGATCAGGGTGGAGTGGAAGTGATCGCCACTTATGTTCCTGGAGGCGATCCCTATGTGACCCGCCCCGGTCAGGCGAGGCTGATCCCCGCAGGCAGCGACATTATTTTTCAAATGCACTACACAGCCAACGGAACGGAAGCGCAGGATCGCAGTCAACTGGGCTTTATCTTCGCCAAGGAACCACCGACGGAACGGGTGGTGAATTCGTTCCTTTCCAATCGCAATCTAGTGATTCCTCCCAACGCAGCGGAGCACCGGGTAGATTCGCGAGTAACCTTGCAAGAAGATACGCGCGTTCAGGCATTCTTCCCACACATGCACTTGCGTGGTAAGGCCATGGAATATCGGGCGAAGTTTCCTGATGGTGAAACGAAAGTTCTGTTGAGCGTGCCAAAGTACGATTTCAACTGGCAGATGACTTACCAACTGGCCGAACCCGTGGTGCTACCTAAGGGGACGCAGTTGGAAGTTACTGCCTGGTATGACAACTCATCGAACAACAAATATAATCCCGACCCGACTGCCACAGTGTACTGGGGTGATCAGAGTTGGGAAGAAATGTTAGCCGGGTTTGTCGATTTTGTGATTCCCGTTGGGACGGAGCCAGGAAAGTTGGTGAGGAAGCCCAAACCGGTAGTAACTGTTCCCACTGCCCACTTACTCGACTCTCCAGGTAATTAGGTAACTCAAGTGTTAGTAGGATGGGCCTCTTGGCCCCTCCTGCTCTAAGTCTGAATGCGGGGCGGGGATGCCCAATGAGATGTAGTTTCTTGGAATTGGAATGAAAACTTCGCGCTCGCAAGCGAGCGGGCAGTCGGAATCGCCTTCCCCACATTCACTGAACCATTACTTACTATCACTAGACTATCCCTAGACCGGGAATTGTGCCACTTAGTTTTCCGCAATTGGACAGCTTCAAGTGTTGGAGCGAAGCAAAACCTTTTGCCAGCCCACTTACTGGCGCATCACCCGTCCGCCACTAATCCACACGCTATCAATCGACCGGGAGTTCCGGATATCCACCAGCGGACTCTTAGTAAGTACCACCATATCTGCCCACTTACCCGATGTTAGTGTGCCTTGCGTTTTCTCCACTCCTAAATACTCCGCGTTCTGTTTGGAAAAAGCACTAATGATCTGCATTGGAGTGAACCCGGCTTCGGCCATCAATTCCATTTCCAGATGCTCAAAGAACCCGGGGAATCTGCCAGGAGGGCCGGTGTCTGTCCCGAAGCCCCACTTGACTCCGGCATCGGCTAGCTTCTTCAGATTCCGTTGTGCTGTCTTCAAAAATCCGCGATACAGTTCGGCTTCATGATCCTGTTTTCCTTGGAACTCTTTGCTGGCTAGAGTTGCCAAAACTGCCGGTGTCACACCTTTTGTGAAGAAGGCATCGTGCAGGAACGGAGCGTCCTTTGTATAGGCGAAAACGGAAAGCTCGCGGGTGAATGTGGCGGCCATTTGCCAGGCACCCTTTTTCTTCATCAGGTCAATCAACTCCTGATCCACATCCTGATCCCGCACCGAATGGGCCAGCCCGCTGAGCCCCGCGCCTACCAGATCTTTGGCGTCTTTCAAATAAAAGATATGGGCGGCTACGCGCAGTCCACGTTTTTGCGCAGCCTCAATAATGGCCTTCGATAGGTTCAGTTGGATTTTGGGTTCCTTGCCCAAATGGTCGTCCACCCAGATCTTGATGATGTCGACACCTTTTGCGGCCTGCTCCGATACGAACTGAGTGGCCTGTTTTTCTTCGGTGATTTCATAGGGCACACCTTTCATTCCAGCGGCCTTGGTAGGATAGCCTTCTTTGCCGGTGAAGCCTCGGCCAGCGGTGAAGATTCGGGCAACGACAGGACGTCCGGCGCGTTGCTCAGCACGGACATCGAACACCAGCGGCTGGTCTGAGCCCATGCTTAAAACGCTGGTCACTCCGTAAGCTGCATAGGTGGCCAAGTTGGCTTGCAGATTTTCTCGAGTGAAATTTTTAGCGTCCTGAACAAGGCCCTTGGTCATCCCCAGATGCCCGTGCAGATTGATAATGCCGGGCATGACGAACTTACCCGTCAGGTCAACCACTTCGGCACCTGTTGGGGATTTCAGATTTGCCTTGGTGCCAATCCAGTTGATCTTGCCGTTGGTCACAATCATGGCGGCGTTGGCAACGGGAGTTCCGCCTGCGCCATCAATTAATGTGAACCCGGAGAAGACTTTTGTTTCAGAGAAGGCCAGGCTGGACAAAGCGACGGTCAACAGCAGTATATGCTTCATAAGTTCCGCTATCGTAACAAAAGCCGGGACCGCTTGCTCAAGTTTGAACAAGCGGGTTTTCAAATCGCTGCATGACGATTGCAATCGCCAACTACTAAACGAACGACCAACCCTTGCGGAATGTTGGCTTCAAATACTTATTGGCCGCCACATTGTTGGTGATCCGCATTTTCGATGCATCGTATTCAATCTTGCCTTCTGTGCGCAGTGCGATCACGCCCAGTAACATCCATTCCACAAACGGTGCCGATACATTGAAGTTGGAACATGCCGGGTCACCGCCTTTTGCGGCGCGAATCCAATCGCGGTAATGCCCTGGTGAGCGAGTTAGTAACTGCCCAGGCATTTTGTAATCACGCATCTTATCCACTGGTAACAGGCGCGTCTGTTCCCCGTAAGTGCCGGTGGTGATCATGCCCTTATCGCCGATGAACAAGCTTCCATCGGGACTTGGAATTTGGGGATTTTCATCGGCCTTTACGGCCATGTACGTATCCCAATCAAACACCCGTCCGACGTATCCTGAAGGTCGTGGAGGCGGTGCTGCCGCAGCCCCTGTTTGCGCCCCTGCTGGACGACGTTGCCCACGACGACCGGGCAGATCGCCCAACAGTTCCCCAGCCGGAACACCTTCAATCTTTGGCGTCTCCTTCAAGCCGTCATACCAGAACAACTTCAACGCAGGCATGCTGCCGCGGGCCGGAAAATCAAAGCGGATGATGGACTTCTTGGGGAACATGAAGTCGCTGACGCCCTCTTTCATTACGCATTCCACGCTGGTAGGTGCGCCCAGTTTCAAGGCAAGGTTGGGTGCGCCCAAAATGTGACAAGCCATGTCTCCCAGTGCGCCACAACCGAAATCGTAAAAGCCGCGCCAGTTGAACGGTTGATAAAAATTGCCGCGATTCGGGTAACCAGCACCGCCAACTGTGAAGGGTCGATTGTCAGAAATGCCCAGCCACATATCCCAATCCAGCGTGCTGGGCACAGCGTCTTGCGAGGGGATAGACGTCAAGCCCTGCGGCCAAATGGGACGATCCGTCCAGGCGTGCACTTCCGTTACATTTCCGATCTCACCAGCCCAAATCATTTCCGCCGCTTGACGCGTGCCTTCGTTGGAATATCCCTGATTGCCCATTTGCGTGGCGACGCCGTATTTGTTGGCCGCATCGCGCAACTGCCGTGCTTCCCAAATGGTGCGTACCAGCGGCTTTTGCACGTAAACATGCTTGCCTCGCTCCATGCACCACATGGCGGCGGTGGCGTGCATCACGTCTGGAATGGTGATGATGACGGCGTCAATTCCCTTGGCTTCTTTATCCAGCATCTTGCGGAAGTCTTTATACTTCGGTGCCGATTCATACTGCTTAAACTTACCGGCTGCCTGCTTTTCGTCCACATCGCAAAGGGCGACAATGTTTTCCGACGCGCAGCCTTCAATGTCGCTATTGGCTTTGCCGCCAGCTCCAATGGCGGCGATGTTCAGTTTCTCGTTAGGCGATTTGTAACCTAACATTTTGAGGGAGGGTGAGCTGCCAAACCCAGCAGCCGGAACCGCGCCCGCAAAAAGTGAACCAATGAAAAAATGTCGTCTGGTGGGTTGGTATTCCAAGGCAGACCTCCTGCTGTATATCTTATGCCCTAGGCCGCGCCAGCACCAGTGGCTGAATGGCCACGCCTTCTAGGATAATGGTCAGCGTAGCCTTGCCATTGGGGGTTAGCTTCATTTCATACAAGGCAAGTTCGCCGTCCTCTCCGCGCGTGCGGAAGCTCAGGTTGCCGTTGGAAATCTTGACGTCGAATAGATCATACTCATCGTTTTCGCCTTCTTGTACGGAGATCAACTGGCCAGCACCGTTCACGGAAATGTCTCCGGTTTTAATGTGGCCTGTCAGTGGATTGGTGTTGCGGATTGCAAGTTGCATGAAGGGCTTGCCTTCCCACATGGCGTTCCAGTTGCCGATGTAGGGCTTGGCATCGGCTGGCGCTTGGGCTGGTAATTGGGCGACCAAAAGAATCGCCGCCAGGATGAACCGCATGGGAATTCCCTCCGTATACTTAAGCGTGACACTGTTCAAGCTCTTACGGATTCTCATTGTAACTTACACCGTTTGCGTGCTGGTGATTTGCATTGAACTGGGAGAAGTGGCAACGCGCGTTCACCCCGGACTGCGATCCCCCACGCCAGAAGAACCTGCCGATAGCATCGCCCAATCCACTGGCGGACAATGGCGAAAAGCGGAAACACGCAGCTTCGATGGGACACTGCTATCGGGCTGGTTATTTACGCCGAAGCAAGGGAACGGTCATGCTGTGATTGCGCTGCATGGCGTGGGCGACACGCGCCGCGGTGTGCTGGGTCTTGCGCGGATGCTTGTGCGCCATGGCTATATGGTGTTGACGCCAGATAGTCGAGGTCACGGAATCAGCGGTGGGGACTTCATCACCTACGGCGTGTTGGAGCGCAAGGATAACAAGGCTTGGGTAGCATGGCTGGATGCCACTGTGCATCCCAAAAATGTGTACGGATTAGGCGAGTCAATGGGTGCCGCGATTCTGATTCAATCGCTGCCCGAGGAACCACGGATTAAGGCAGCAGTAGCGGAGGCGTCGTTTCACACATTCGAGGAGGTTGGGTACGAGCGGGTGAAGCAAGTCGGATTGGGAACATTGGTTCCATGGCCAATGCTGGAGCCTTCCTTCCTGTATGCTCGCCTGCGTCATGGAGTGAATTTGAAACTGGCATCCCCATCAGCCGCAGTGCGCCAGACCAAAACTCCAATTCTGTTTATCGCAGGGACTGCTGATCACAACATCGACGAGCGTCATTCCAAGGAATTATTTAGGGAAGCAGTTGAAGGCTCTGGGTTTTGGGAAATGCCAGGGGTGGATCATGTTCAGGCGTTTTCGGCATCGCCGAAAGAGTTTGAACGAAGAGTGGTGGACTGGTTCGCGTTGCACCAGTGACAACAATCTGTACAAGTGCTAATTCTTGTAGGTATGGAAACTCTTTCTTATACCTAAGCGATCATGGTCCAAAAGATAATATTGGATCTTCAGAATGCGTTAGGTGGAAAATGACAAGCCGCGTCGAAAGGGAAAATCTGATCGAAGCGTTCCGCCCAGGGGGGTCAAAGACCTCAATTCCCTATCACTTAGGA
>JANXSF010000053.1 GCA_025352795.1 Acidobacteriota bacterium | reverse complement strand
TTAATTGCTGGTTGTTCGCATGACACTATTTGGATTTAGTTTCTTCAAATCATTCAAAATGAACGTCTGGTCTGCAATGGGTACAGTCCGGGTCCGAGTCCATGACATTATATGAGTCACCCCGAGTTGAACCGCTGCCACCTCTCCGCATTTGGCCGCCGCATCCCGTGCATCCCTTGGACGGAAAGTGCTGGACGTTTGATTCATGATGAAATGCGTATCCCCATAGAAACCAGCGGTCATCATGATCAGGCTACCCAATAAAGGTTGTCCGCCAACTTGCTGCGAACTGACTGTGATCTGCGCCGGGCCGTTGCTGGTCAGCGCAGGGGGCAGGGGAATTACTTTCGTGGTTTGCCGACTAGGTTGCACGATTCGATCCTTAGTTAAATTGCAAATGCAGGCGGTATACCCTTGCTTGCACCAATTGCACGCACGCTGGCTGGATTATTGTTTCTTCAGTGCATTCTTATCCAGCGTCAGCGTCTGTAGTTGCTGCTGAGCATCCTTCCAGGTGAGGACGAGATCTTCATTAGGCCTAACCGCAAAAGTGAGTTCTTTGAAGCCGATCGGCGATTCGGCGACTCGGATGAAGACAAACTTTCTGTCGCCAATGCCGAGACTTGCTTCCTTGAGAGATTTGATTTCGCTAATGAGCCCCATGTCCATCGGATTTACGCATAGATACGTTGTTGTCCCGGATATGAGTTCAAACGCTTGGCGATAGGTGTACAAAGTTTCGGCCCTTTCACTTTTCTTGCCGTTCGGTAGATAGGTTGTGTTGCGAGGCATCTTCACCGCAAGACTAGCCGCACCTAGTCTCGCCGGTACCACTCGATATCTGGCCGCCACACTTCTGCCGGACATTCCATATCTATACTCGATCTCGTAGTCGCCGGGGTCCTCCTGTACTTGCTCCCCCCCTCCCAAAGTCGCCCCTTCAAAGGAATCCACCTTCTGTATGTCCTCCTGTCTAGGCGCAAGTTTAATCGTTTTGATATTGAAGTTAGGTGGGGGCGCGGTGAATTCCGGTGGCAAAGCCGACACAGAGGGGTCGGGCATTAAAGCGATCCGTTTACCGGTGGGGCCGATCTGGTACGGGATAAAGTAGTTCAAATCAGAGAAGGGTTTGAGAATTTCCAAAGTTTCATTTGTGTTATTTCTCGCCACGATTGAAATCGTCGCAGCTTCACCAGGAAGGTAATCTTCCCTATCCGTCCGCATGGATAGGCTGACCAGGGCTGAGTCTTCCATGATCTTATCGAATCGTGCTTGACGGGGATCCTCTTGGGGAGCGCCAATAGCCAGGGTCATCAAGAAACAGGGAGCTAATGAAATAGTAAATTTGGACATGATCCTTCACCTTCTACTGCTGGTTTTCCAGATTCCGCAGCACACTATTTGGGTTCAGTATAGACAGGCTTAAAGCCGAGAATCTTTGAACTATTGCTGGGATACTTTCATCTCTTGTCCACGACATGAGGTCCGGGCTGCCAATTTGCACCAACCCCTCTGGATAAGAATTTTGGCGAGGATTCGGTATGGTCACTGGCAAAACGACCTTGAACAGCGTAGGAGGGCCGCCCGTATTCCGGACTACCGTGCGGGCGGTTGGATCCTTTGACCCAAGGTAGCGAAAGTCATCAATCACTTTTGAGGAACCGCAACTGTCTGCTTGGGCCAGCCGCACAAAGAACTCTGCGTCATTGCTCCGTATCTTCCCAATGGCGTATTGCCCCACCGTGATCCTGCTTAGATTCGGGCTTTGTAACGTGGAGTAGGAACAACATCCTTCTCTTGTTGGGTGAGTTGCGCCAAATTTGTGACCAACTTCATGCGCGAGCGTGCTCTGCAGATTATGATCGCCTGGGGCATTGCAGGTCAACCCTTCGATTGCACTCAAGTCCAAAGATATCGAAGTGCCATCGTTCCTGAAACCCCATGACTTACCCAGAATTCTGTAGAGCGAAGGTGCCGCTATGCTGGCGTCACCTTCCGGGATGTCTGAACGGTTGTGAAAGAGCAACGGAAACCCACTTACACTTACCGGAGCATCAGACTTCCGGTTAACTCGGTTTTCGACTCTAAAATTGCCTCTCCCATCAGATCGAATCCTCGAAACTAAGCTTGGGTCTAATTCATGGTACTGAAAAACGGGTCTAGCAAGGTTTCCACCTTGAGTAGCTGTGGCAAGAAGTCCGGAAACTGCGTTCTTGAATCTCAAAGCAGCATCAGGTGAGTTAGCTGCAAGCGAAGTAATAAAGAATACATCCTTGACATTTAATGGATCGGTATCGATCCAGGTTTTCACGCTAGGGGTGCGAATGGCAGCAGTCGGATCGACCACATGAAATCCCCTATACTCATCAAAAGCCGAAAATCCATCCCCTAAGAATTGGCCCTGCCTGGGAGCGCCGAAACCAACCTCATTATCGGCCCTGTGACAATCTTCCCGGTCTCCGCACAATGGCAAATTACCAGGCCGTGGATATTTCTTCTCCCATGAGTCCGCCAAGCTATTACAGTTCTGATCCAACGGCAGACTGGCAAACGGATTCTGCGCAAACGCAGATCCACAAGCACCCGAAGGAGCCAGCACCTGCGGACTCCCAGGTTTCTCCGTATCCACAATATCGGCATCAAACGTCAACCCACTATCCTGAAATGTTGCCGACGCCCTCAATCGCCCCGCCCCACCAAAATCGCGCGACGTCACCGTTACTGCCTGTGAGCCAGTAACAAATCCTGGGGTGCTGATCGACAAACCGCCATTCTGCGGTGTCGCCAAAGTGGGATTCTTGGCCTGCTCAAACAAATAGTCTGGATCTCTTTCCGTATCATCCCCAAAATTAGTAGACGTCCCAACCAGCCACTGCGTCTGCGGTGCAAGCTGGA
>JANXSF010000002.1 GCA_025352795.1 Acidobacteriota bacterium | reverse complement strand
ACGTATATCAGGCTTGGCAAAAGCGTCCTTATTAAACCACACTGCGAAGCTGCTGAATTCTGTGCGGGTGACTGAGTTCGGATCGCCCGTGACTTTCCAGAATTGCGTTCCCGAACCCGGCCCAACACCGGCATAATCGACGCCCTCGCGGATGGAGAGCGGTCCACCGGATTGCCATTGATTCACTCCGGATAGCTCCCAACCTCCGAGCATCGACTTAGTAAGTCGATTGGAGCTCTTGTTGAAGAACGGGATTTCGTAAATGTAATTGAGGATCAGCACATGAGGACGGTCGTTGTCAGAAATACCGTAGTAGCCTTTACCATCAAAGGCATTGGGCAGAACTTCCGTCAGACTGGATGCATCGTCATTGGTGCGGGACAAAGTATAGGCAACTCCGAATTGGATCCCTTTTGAAAATCGGCGTTCCAAACTCATTTGCAGGCCGTTATACATGGACTTGCCGGAATTTTCAGAGATTCCAATAATCCCATAACCTTGATACGGACGCAGATAGTTGGGGTTCACGCCGGGATTGTTTTGGACATCGCCAATCTGCAATTGATTGATGTTGCGCTTCCGTTGATTGTGTAACCCGCGCCGCGCAACATAGCCGATTTCCATACGCAACGACCCCGGCAGTTCACGTTCAAAAGTAATGTTCCACATGTAGGCAATGGGCACTTTGAAGATTGGATCTTGAATGGTCATCACAAAGGGAAAGTCACGTTTTGTGGCACCGCCAGGGGCGTCTACACTGCCATTGAAAACACCTTGCTGCAGTTGGAACGGCGGGTTGGACCCCAACGCGGTATCGCGATTAATCGCCGTGCGATTATAAAAACTGCCGAACCCGGCGCGCAACGCAGTCTTGGTATTGAACGCATAAGCCAAGCCCAGACGAGGCTGCCATAAGTTCTTACGTGTGGGCGATAGCCCGTCTGGTAAGTTGTGATACAGGTTTGCGTATTGTCCCGAATGCAATTGGGCAATGCGATTTCCTTCAGCACCGGGCACGCCATTGCCTGGGAAAACAATCCCGTTGTAACGATCTCCACTGACGATGAAGCCAGCGGCTTTATCGACGATGGCTGCTTTTGACTTGTCGAAAAACTGCGGCAGGAATTCAGAAATATTGCCCCATCGGCTGGACCATTGCGGCCACAGTGAATAGCGGACCCCATATTCGAACGTCAACTTTTTTGACACCTTCCAGGAATCCTGGGCGAAGAAGTCAATGGACGTGGATGCGTAGGGGGTGTAGGCTTTGGTGCCGAATTCCGAATAGCTGTCAAAGTTGCCGAGCAACGCGTTGCCCATGGCCAAGCCAGTGGTCAGTGGGTGGCCACCGGAATCGGCAAAAGTGAAATCGCCATTCTGATTGTTGGTGGTGCCTGGTCCGGCGGTGGTGCCTTGAATGTAGTCGTTTTGGCCGGATCGTTCCAGATAAGCGCCAAATTTGAATGTATGTTTATTCCAAATTTTGGTGGCGTTATTGGCGAAGCCATACACGTATCCGGCCCACGCTCCAGGGTATGGACCGGCGTCCAACGTGGTTAGACCTTGCACGCGGATGGTCGGCACTTTTTCAGGTGCGGCTTTGGTTCCAGGGAACAGGAATGGGTAGTTCACACCGTAAGCACTGCGTCGGCAAGTGGGGCAGTCACGCCAGCCGATATCACCCAGCCCGTCGGAATTTGCTGACACAGTAAGCTCATTGATAAACGTTGGCGTTACTGTGCTTGTAAGACTGGCCGCGCCGGTGCGATTGGGACGCGACCACGATTCCTGCATACGCCCAAAAGTATCGCTGAATGGAACGTTGAAGATCCATGGGTTATGAGTGCCACGGAACGATACGCGGTTTTTGTCATTGAGATTCCAATCGATCTTGAATGTATCTTTGCGCATGTTGGATTCGGTATGTCCGGTTCCAATCCAGTTGCTGGCCCCTTGCTGGAATCCGGCGATTGGTTCGGGGAAGACGCGCAACAACGCGCGACCATTGGCGCTTATGCGCGACGGCGGAATGATGTTCAGAGGAAATGGCTGCTTGGAATCGGGATCGGTGACAGTGCGCGCCCTACCAAAGTATGAGTTCGTCGGCACAAGCAAGCTGCTTAAGTCACCATTGCGCATGGCCACCGTGGGAACAATGCCGGTGTTAGTGTTTTCGTACCGCCGCTTCACCCATTCTTCAGCATAAAAAACGAACAGCTTACTACGGTCGTTATTGAACTTTTTGGGGATGAACACGGGGCCGCCAACATCGAAGCCAAACTGGTTGAATCGGAACGGAGCGGCACCGGAACTTTGGGCTGGGTCGGGACTTTTGTTGCGCTGCCATTGATTGGCATCCAATGCCGAGTTGCGAAAATTTTCAACCAGATCGCCGTGGAACTCACGGGTGCCGCTCTTTGTTACGAAACGGATTTGCCCACCAGAGGAACGTCCGTACTCTGCCGAATAATTCGCCGTCAGGATCTGGACTTCCTGCACTGTATCTACGTCCAGCGATCCCAGCATGGAACCGGATGACCGGGTGCGTGTGGCTACCGCGCCATCCACCATCACCACATATTCATCGGCACGGCTGCCGTTGATGTTGAAGCCGCCATTTGATACGGAATCAGGGTCAAACGTGTTCATGCTTCCACCACGCACCCCTGGCTTCAATAGAGCCAGATAGATTGGGTTTCGACCATTCAACGTCAGATCCTGAATCTGTTTCGATTCCACCACGCGTCCAACCTGTGCCGATTCCGTCTGCACTTGCGCTGCGGAAGACCGCACTTCCACAGATTCTGTAACCTGACCTACGGTAAGTTCGGCATCAATGTTCACTTTGCCGGAGGAGTTCAGAATAATGCCTGTCTGGATGAATCGCTTAAAGCCTGGAGCCTCTACGGCAATGCGGTAGGTGCCAATTTGCAGCAATGGCGCTGAAAAATAACCTTCGTGGTTAGAAAGCAAGTGCTGCGCAGCACCTGTAGCATCGTTAGTAACGGTTACAGCCGCCCCGGCAATGACGGCTCCCGAACTGTCTTTAACTGAACCGGCAATGGTACCGGTGTCGAATTGGGCGAAGAGTGATGCTACGGAAAGGCAGCAAATCAGCAATTGGTGGAATGGTAGGCGGGGCATGGGGAGTTCCTCTGAAGTAGAAATGTCTCAAAGGAGTATATAAGCTTTGCGCCCTGGCATCAAGGCCAAGGAAGAATTGTGTCGCGGCAATATGAGAATGTCCTATTTGAGCAAAGTAGAAATGTCCTATTGACTGGATTGATCCTGGAGATTGGAAATCCAAGGAACGCTACTGATGACGCAAACCGATCGAGACCGATTGGTGGCCCTGAAAAAGG